>NZ_CP047656.1:1567500-1899166 GCF_009906955.1 Paraglaciecola mesophila | reverse complement strand
ATTGAAACGTTAGCGAACTCAATAAACAACATACAAAAAGCGACTAAACCAAAATCTTCAAGACTAAGAATACGCGCTAAATAAACAAACACGAGAAAATCAATAACACTGATACCGGTTCGTGTGATTGAGAGCCACAGTCCTCCTTTAGCGGCTTGTTTCTTTAACGACATTTACTCACTCTCATTTTAATCCTTTCATCCTAAATGCTCTGATGAGCATTCGTCCAAATACTTGTTCATCTGTTTTTAGTAATTTTCACTCGCGAGAACGGTCAAGCTTCGCTTTATATTGTGATCCGATCATGCCAGTACAGGCATTAATAGTGCCAACATTAATTTGCAAATTTACACGGTTTATTTTTACCTGCGATTATTGCATAACGTAAGTGACCGACGCATTGTAATGATTTTTTATATCAAAATCATGACATTACCCGGCAGGCAGTTTGCGTTATTTAAAGGGGCGTCTGATAAATGCGCGTTACCCAATTCAAGATGGCGAAATAATACGCGTATCTTGCAGATTATTAGGTGCAAAATGTTCAATGCGGGGCGCATAATATAATAATTTAGCGACCGATTCTTGGTTAAATCAGCGATAAAGATAGATTTACCAAAAGTTTAAAATACAAAGCCTAGAGTGTATTGCATGGTGTGCAGATAACTCTTATTATCATGCGCCAAATGGATGAATGAAATCGGATTATTATGAAGCATCGTCAAGATATTGATGGTTTAAGAGCGTTAGCTGTACTTGCGGTGGTCCTATTCCATTTCGGCGTAACTGGGATGTCAGGTGGTTACGCAGGGGTTGATATATTTTTTGTTATCTCAGGTTTCCTTATCACGTCTATTTTAATGAAAGACGCGGAACAGCAATCAATCAGTTTCCTCGGATTTTACGAGAAGCGCATTAGACGACTATTCCCGGCGCTCTTCGCGACGATTCTTGCTTCGTTTCTTGCGGCGTATTTTATTTTCATGCCTGATGAGTTTCGAGAATTTGGGCGCAGCGCTATTGCGGCGATAGCTTATCTGTCGAATGTGTTTTTCTGGTTAAGCAGTGATTATTTTCAAGGCTCATCTGAATTAAGCCCACTATTACACACATGGTCACTGGCCGTCGAAGAGCAGTTTTATTTAATTTTCCCAGTGGTTGTTTGGGCCAGTTATAAAGCAGGTAAACGTGTTTTTTATTGGTCTGTCGCCGCGTTGTTCGCAAGCTCTTTTGTGGCTTCAATTTGGTATATTGATACGTCGGCAAGCACTGTATTCTATTTATCACCCTTTCGATTTTGGGAGCTATTAGCTGGCTCCATTGTTGCTATCGCATTCAAAGAAAACATTGTGCCTAATGCAAAAGCTGCCAGTTGGTTGAGTGTGTTGGGTTTGGTGTTGCTGATTAGCCCCATTTTTATCTTAAATAAAGAAAGTCTCTTCCCTGGTTGGGCGGCGGTTCCGTCTTGTTTAGGCACGGCATTGCTTATTTGGGCAAACGATCAGAACCAATGGATTGGCCGCTTTCTGAAGCTTAGGTTTATGCAGTTTACTGGCAAGATTTCCTATTCCATGTACCTATGGCATTGGCCCATAGTGGTGTTTTACGGTTACTGGATCATCAGAGAGCTTGTTTGGTGGGATACCTTGTTACTTCTTCTTGTCACTTACGGCATAAGTCATTTGTCATGCAAATACTTAGAAGGGCCATTTAGGCTAAAACGGGGGAATACACTAAAGCCGCTAAAGGTGTATTCAACGTCTATTGCTTTTAGCGCTGTTATTTTTGTACTGGGTGTGATGGTGTGGAAAGGCGATGGTTTTAAAAGTCGCTTCCCTGAGTTCGTCGAGCAAGCCAACCTAAAAGACTCTCACAAAAAAAGTGGCTTCGCCGACTGCTTTATCAAAGAAGATCAGTTTTACTATGACAGCTGGCGTTACGATACTTGTGTCATGAAGACGCCGGGGGCAACGGACACGATCTTATTGTGGGGAGACTCCCATGCGTTTCACTTAATTGGCGGCCTAAAAACCATCCAGCAAGTGCTAAATGTTAATATTGCGCTGTATGCAAGTGCAGGTTGTTCGCCCCTTTTTGATACAGATATTCCACGTAACCCGCAATGTCGAGTCAATAATGAGTTCGTCAAAGAGTTAATCGATAAGCATGATATTAGCCGCTTAATTCTGGCAGGCAATTGGGCGTGGGCTTTTAAAGTTGAAGACCCAGATATCGATTTGTCGAGTGTGCAGAGCACCTTCAATACGCTGACAGAATGGAACAAAAAAGTATTTATTGTTAATCAAGTTCCTATTTACCCTGTACAAAATCCGGCATTTCTTGGTATGCGCTTGGCGACGTCGTCAAAAGCACCGGCAGATTACCTATTAGCGCCAGAATATGGGGTTGAGGCATCTGAACAAATTAAGGCACTATTACCAGATAAAAACGTCTTTAGCCCCCAAGACTTGTTGTGTAAAAAAGGAAAATGTCTGATATATCGCGATAACGAAATAATGGTCAGAGATAGGGCGCATCTTTCAAATGCAGCGAGTGTTTATATTGTGCAATCCATGGCCGCAAAATTAGAAGAAGCGCTGGGTTTACCAGAGCCTAGCGATACCCGCCTCAACGTAGAAGGTGAATAAGCTTCTCTAGTACTCCAAGGGAACGCTGCACCATGAGCGAATGTCTTTGTGCTCATTCGGTGCAAAGGGTATTTTCTAGAACGCGCAAGTTGCTAGCAACTTGCGCGTTTTCGTAATAGGGGAAGGGTTTTAATCTTATTGGAATGACTTAAACAAGGCTAACCATTTATCTTGGATGGATTGTGGGTCAGTCGTGGCAGATAAGGCAACGCTTTCTAATGACATTTGTTTGTATAACGCGTCACTTTCCAATATTTTTCGTATGCTGTCTCTGAATGAAGTTTGATCGAATGGCTCGATGAGAAAACCATTTTTACCATCAACAACAACAGACTGTGCGGCATCAAATGTATTAAACAATACTATGGGTAACCCTTGGCTTCGTGCTTCGATAAGTGATTGCCCATAACCTTCATAGAAAGATGTCATAATGAACACACTGTACTGTGAAAGTGTCGCTGCCACATCGTTTGTTTTACCCTTAAACTGAATGTTAGGGTGTGCAGAAATCTTTCGCTCTAATTCCCTAACTTCCTCAGCAGAGCCCGCACCGTATATATCTAACGTCAATTCAGGAGCCTGAGCCATAATCTCAACCATAGCGGTGAAATTCTTTTGATTCTCAGAAATTCTACATATGGTCACAAGTCTGTTGTCATGATGTTGTCGTGGAGCGGCGCTAGGTAACTTACATGCTCTGGGAATAATAAACATCTTCTGGTCATTAACCGCAAAGCGTTTAGACAAGGCGTGTTGGTCAAAAGAGGTATAGAGCGTCATGGCGTCAACTCTGTCCAGAATCTTCTGGGCTAGCGCTTTTAATATTCGCCCTTGAAACAATTTCTCGACGCTATTTGACTGCACTAATACTATTTTAGGTTTGCGTTTTGTAAGTAAAAAAAACAGTAGATTTGCAGGATGATAAGTGATCACTATGTCATATTTTTCACGCATGACGTGACGATAGAACACCCACGCTTTATTGAAGGTTGCTAAAAATCCAGCGTCAAACATAAGCGGCTTTTTAATGTCAAATTTACTGCACGCTAGGGCGATTTCCTCTACTGGTGGCTCTCTGTTATACAACTCGTAGAAAGTGATGTCGCTTTGCTCTACCGAACGTTTAATTGACCTAACTAGGTTTTCGATACCACCAAAGCCTGAACATCGGTTAGGGTGATAAGACAACACAGACAGTTTTTTCATAATAATAAACTAAGTACTCAATATTAATTGCGAGTGTATTGTTGAATTTTAACATTCAATAAGGTTGTGCCATTGCTGTGCTATCACTGAATCTGCATACGTGTGGTTGGCTAAAGCAATAATGTCTTCCCGTGGGAATGGAGTAAGAGCAGACAATGCCTCGTCCCCAAAATTCGCGACTAGGTGCACTAAAGGAAACTCTTCTTTAACGCTTCGGCCATATTCAGAATCCATTAAAATGACATTCGCACCATAGGAAATAGCGTGATAAAAGGTTCCACTTACGATCATGGCATCTTCTTCATGCCCCAGAATAGCAAACGTAACACTCGACAATAGCTCGTTTAACTCTTCCACTTCCATAAAGCGGTTTTCGTAGCTGACTTTAGGCAATCCACTTTTGATCAACGTGTTAATTTCATTGGTAAGCGCTTCGTTTTTGCACTTACCAATGATTTTAAGCTCTCTGTCTGGGGCCCAATTACGAAGAATCATTGGAATATTTTTATAGGGTTTGACATTGCCGAATATAAAATAATCGAATGGTGCGACTGTGTTAGAGTCAGTTTTTTTATAAAGGGGATGAGGAATAACCACAGATCTGAACTCTTCTATCGCTCGATGTGTAACTATGTCGTCACTGAAAAAGCCGATAACCCAGCACATCACTCGATAACATAGTTGACTATGTTCCAAGTGAGGCTTGTAATTATGGCGAACCCAAATTATTTTTTTATAGCATAAGTTGTATAGGGCCATGCCAAAAATAAATCTTAATGTTTCCACTGCCTCTGGCAAAAAACCTTTTTTTAAACAAGGGTAATCTTCAAACCAGTTTAATATTAAAACGTCAGATCTCTCTCTTTTTAACACCATTCTCAACAAAGTTTTAGGTGAGAAACCGACAAATTTCACATCATTAAACTTACTTTCCAGTATAAGTGACAAGTTTAATAAGTACTCATTGTCACCTCGAAATATAGGGAAAATATTTATACGTTTAGTAGCTTTGGGGTTTTGCATTGTGTAATACTTTCTCTGCTCTTAATGTGTCAGCGGTTTTTTAACTGCAATATTGTCAACGAAAATGATGCACTTAAAAGCAATGATTACGCCATACTTGCATTTCTCGACAAGGCTGAAATACCTTAATGCATATAAATGGTAAGAGTACTATGTAAAGCTCCATATTATGGCCTTGACTCAATTGAAATCCTTGTAATGCCGTTTATGACAACCTTTTACGACGTACATCAAATATTGACCCTATTTTGGTTAAACCATCTGTTGCTTGGAAACTCGCTTACTTAAGTTAAACGGCATCGTACTATTTGGATATACTTCAATATCTACCCTAAGCACGTTGAACGAAGACGATCATACAGTTGTGCCCAGTATATTTCATCGACTTTATGATTAAATTTTTTTGATGCTTAAACTGGGCGACTCGCTAAGGTATAAGCGATAGCAACAAGAGATTAAAACACTTATGGTATTTGATACGTGGATATAAGTAATATTAGTTGCAACTTAAACGCCGAGTGTATAGGGTTTTAGCCCCTCTTAAGATTATATCCACTGTAAATTAGATTTAATTATATATATGTAAGTTGTGTACAGCGATGGAGACGGTCATATGACCACAGTGTCATAAAGTCTAAACCAGTGAGCCCTATAATGATTATATGTGTATTTTCTCGCGAGTTAGTTTGAATTTTAGCTTGGATGTTTAGTTATTAAAACTTGGTGTTGTTTTTGCTTTGATTAAACCTAATACGTGTCAGCGAACCACGATAAACTGCTAGCTGTAATTGTATAACAATGGAATTACATGAGGGCTAGCTTTAATATAGCTTTCATAGCTCGTATGTTCCCTTTAATTTAATTCTGTGAAGCAGGGGGAATAATCGGAGTTAGTTGGATAATAGATCTTTATGTGATCGTATTAGGGTGTCGCTTTCTGGGTACAGAGTCGACTTTTATGAGCATCTAATTTTAGGCTGATTCACTCAAGCAGTGTCGTTTAGTCGTGTTGTGAAGCTAAGTATGCTGTTCGTGATTTAATCTCGTATTGATTGGCTGCGAGTAGCCAAACAAAAATAGATTTTTTCAAAAGCTTGCTTAAGGCTGGTTTTTCATAGTAACGAATGAACCAAAAATATTTTATAGTGATATATCACGACTAAACCTCATGCTGTATATTGCGCTGTCAAAACATCGATACTTTGTTTAGGGAATAAATGTGGGTCTTAAAAAGGTGCTGTTTTTACACAAGTGGTTTGCCTTATCGGGCGGAGTTGAGCGGGTTCATTTAAATTTGTCAAACGCGTTAGCAAGCGAAGGAATCACTTCGGAGTTTTATGTATACGATATTAAAGGCGATAAAAAAGCCGGCTACGATAAACTTATAGAATCAAAAACGGCCACGCACCCCAATCAAACTGAAGGGTTTATTAAAAAGCTACGTCATTTGTTTGCCCATATTAAGGCGCAAAAGATTGATGTCATCATAGCTGCAACCGAAACGGCGAACATACTTGCTGCTTTTTGTGCGGTCAGATTCCCGTCATTATCAGTGGTGTACACAAGGCATTGTGCGTTTGATGTGAGCGACCAAAAGCTTTCACCTGCTAAGATAAAATTACTGTACAACTTCTACTCTCTGACGGGCGGAGCAATAGTGACCGTGTCTGGCTCATTGCAACAAGAGCTATTGCGCAATATCAGATTAGGTAGAAAGCATGTTGAATTTATCCCCAATGCCGTAGTAGACAAGCAAGTTATCGAGAAATCGCAAACCAATACCGACAACTTTATTTCATCTGATTATTTTTGTGCAGTAGGGCGGTTAGTGGAGCAAAAAGGCTTCGATATGCTTATTCAGGCATATGCCAAGGCTCGTACCAAAAACAGTCGCTTACCCAAGCTTATCATTGTTGGCATCGGCGAACAGTTAGACGAGCTAAACCGATTGGCTGAATCGTTAAATGTGCAAGAATATGTAGAATTCTATGGGTTTACCGACAACCCGTATTACATCATTCGCCATGCTCAAGCCTTTATCTTGTCATCTCGCCATGAAGGCATGCCAACAGCCCTGGTAGAAGCCATGTATCTTAATACGCCGGTGATTGCCTTTGATTGCCCCACTGGGCCCTCAGAGTTGATTGAAAACGGCAGCAATGGCTTTTTAGTGGAAGCAAATAACGTCTATAAACTGGCTGACGCCATCATTCAGTATGAACAACTGCGCGGCAAAGAGATTGCGCAAAGTGTCAGCGCGTTTGAATACCAGAGTGTTGCCCGTCGCTATATCAATGAATTTAGTGGATAAATAATGGCGAAAATCAGTATTGTTTTACATGATCTGCGTGGTGGTGGTGCCGAAAAAATGATGGTGCGCCTAGCGAATCAATTAGCTGAAAAGGGTGATAACGTAGAAATGATCCTGCTTACTGCAGGCGGCGTGAACAAGCCCTTTTTAAGTGAACTAGTCACGTTGGTTGAATTAAACTCAGCCAGAACCTTATCTGCGTTTTCCCCATTACGAAAGCATTTAAAGGCGTCAAACCCTGATGGTATCTTAGCTGCGTTGACCCATGTTAACGTTATTACCAGTGTGGTTTGTGCTAGTTTGGGCTGGTTGTCGCGGTTATCGGTCAGCGAACGCAACACCTTTTCACTAGACAGAAAGGTCAATAGTGGGCTGGTAATGAAAACGACCTACGCTATCGCACCTTTTATTTACCGCTTTATACCTAATCCGGTTATTGCGGTTTCAAAAGGGGTGGCTGACGATCTAGTGGCATGTTCGGTTGTACGCCAAAAAGATGTGTGCACGGCGTCTAACCCAGTTATTACCCAAGAAACACGCCATGCAGCTACTCAAAACGCCAAACACCCTTGGTTAATGAATAAAACGGGCAAAATTGTGGTTGCCGTAGGGCGGCTATCTGACCAAAAAGGTTTTGATATGCTGATTGATGCCTTTGCGAATGTGGCAAAAGAAACGGATGCACGTTTAGTTATTTTCGGCGAAGGTGAATTACGCCCTGAACTTCAGCGCAAAATCGAGCAACACCATATCAGTCAGTCAGTTGACTTAGCGGGCTACACTGACAACCCCATTGCGGAAATAAAACGAGCCGATTTATTCGTGTTGTCTTCACGTTTTGAAGGCAGCCCAAATGTCTTGGTTGAAGCCATGTCTGTAGGCTGTAGAGTGGTTGCGTTTGATTGCCCCTCTGGGCCACTGGAAATACTTGATGGTGGTTCAGTCGCCCCCTTAGTCGAGTACAAAAACGTCTCGGCATTAGCGCAAACCATGGCTACTGAGCTCGCCAGTGAAAATACCCCAGATAACCGCAATAGAATTACCGATGCGGTGACGCGTTTCAGTGCCGAAAATTCTGCCAATGAGTACCGCCAGCTCATTTTTGCTCATGCTCACGTGAAGTAAGTCGCTACTATGAAAATCACCCTCGATACCCTAAAACGTGCGTATTTATTCACCACTGTATTCTATTATTGCGGTTTTCTTACCTTTACTTCACGCTTATTAAGCGGTGGTGGCACAGGTGATTTAATGAGTGCGAATGCGTCAGGTAACGCGGCAAAGCAAGTGATAGGTATCCTGTTGTTGCTGTCGGGGGTGTACTTATTACTTAAAGTTGAAAAAAAACTACTGTTTTCTATGCTCATCAAAAGTTTATGGTGGTGGGTGATAATTGCTTTCTTCTTGGCATCTATGTATTGGTCATACGAGCCAGGTATTACTTTGCGGCGCAGTATTGCTTTCATTACGCTTGTTGTCGCAGGCTTCTGTGTGGTGTCGCACTTTGATGCTGAATCCTTAATGTATTTTATCGCCAAGACGTTATTTGTGGTAGCGGTGATGGGGCTGATTTATCTTGTGATTTCACCAAGTAATGCGCTGGGCGGTCATGGTGAAGGTGACAGGGCCAATATGTTTATAGGTATTATGAGTGATAAGAACGGTGGCGCCCGCTTGTACGCTTACGGCATTTTAATTTTAGTTGGCCTGGGGTATTACCATAGGCGCAACCATAAAATTATGCTGGCCGTATTCAGTATTTGTCTAATTTTTGCCAACTCAGCAACAGCGATTGTGATGGTCTTTGCCGGTGTGGGCTTAATCACGCTGTTTAAAATCATGCGCTCACATAGCCCTAATATGAATTTGAGACGGGTGATCATTATTACCTTTCTATTGGTGGCGGCAGCCGTGGCTGTGTCTTACCTTTATGCATTTTTGCTTGAGCTTTTAGGGCGAGACCCAACGTTAACCAATCGAACTATTATCTGGAGTTTGCTTGATGAGTCCATTGAAGCCGAAAGCACTTTGGGTTACGGCTTTGGGGCATTTTGGGTCAGTGATGCGGTAACCAGCTTTGTGGAACGCTGGAGTTACATAGGCAATGCCCACAGTGGTTATTACGAAGTCATGTTATATGGCGGAAAAGTCGGTTTAGGGCTTGTCATTATTCTTACCCTTAAAATCGTTAAAGATTTAGTGCAAGGCTACATCGTCAGTGATAAAAACGCGTTGTTAGCTGCTTTGTTAGCCATTATTTTGATGCAATGCATCGTTAATTACATTGGCTTTGTCATTATGAATCACAATAGTGCTGACATGCTTATTTATACCATTATTTCTTTTGTTGCTTCGATTTCACTTGTACAGCGTACAAATAACACAAACGTTGCTCATTAATAGGATTTTATGATTAATAGTAAAAGTGATTACTTACGATATAAACAGATGGATGCTGAAAATGGCACCTTTAATATTAATTTAAAAGAATATATTTTTAATGATATTTGGCGCTTCTTAAGAGCACTGCGCTACGCTGAGTATATTCATAATACTAAGCGGGGAACATTCTGGAAAGCTTATAAACTATATGTGAAGTTTAGGTATAAAAGTATAGGAAAAAAATTGGGATTTAGTATCCCTATGAATGTTTTTGGAGCAGGTTTGATGTTACCTCACTACGGTAATATTGTAGTGAATTCAAGAGCAAAAATTGGTGAAAACTGCAAAATACACATAGGTGTTAATATTGGAGCTGATTATAGTGATAGTACAAAAGCGCCAGTCCTAGGTAACAACTGTTATATAGCACCTGGTGCAAAGTTATTTGGAGGAATAATATTAGGTGACAATGTTAAAATAGGAGCTAACGCTGTTGTTAACAAAAGTTTTACTGGGAATGATATAACTTTGGTTGGTGTTCCAGCTAAAAAATTAAATAAGTAAGGGGAGATAGGTTTCTAATATGGCAAAGATACCATGGAAGTATAAACGGTTAGTTAATAAGTTTTTTTATTTGTTTCGTGAGAAGCCTATCGCTTTAAAGGGTTTAAAGAATTTTTTATATCACATCAGAAATTTACTTAGACTAGGAAAGATGCCACAAGCAGACTTGACGGGCGAAAAAGTTTTATCGAAAAATAAGGGGTACCTATATGTCGCAATTCCAAAGGTTGCTACACGCAGTATTTTAAGTTATTTCGAAAAATATGATGAAAGAGATGCTTTAGTTTTACATTCAAGTTTAAACAATATTATTTCAGAGAACGACGATATCGTGTCTGCATATTGGTTTAGTTTCGTAAGAAACCCTTGGGCGAGAGCATATTCTTGTTGGCTAGATAAAATTTCTAATCAACTTAAATTTTGTGACATTACAATAATTAGTCGTTATGAGGGGCTGAAGCCGGATATGCCTTTTGATAAATTTGTTGAATGGCTATGTTCTGAGGAAGGGAGCGATGAACACGCGGATCGTCACTGGATGTCGCAATACGAACTTCTCGGTGGAGAAAAATATGTTGAGGAATTCAATTTCATAGGAAAAATTGAAAATTTAAGTGATGATTTTTCGATAGTCGGAAGTAAGATAAATGTTGGACCGAATAAGTTACCCGAATTAAATCTCAATCAGAAAGACCCTCTTAGCTATCGTGATAAATATAATGATGCTACTAAGGCGTTGATTGCTAAACGGTATAAAAAAGATGTTACCTATTTTAAATATAATTTCTAATGCGAAGTTAGTATAGAGAAAATGCGATGAAATACAAAACTAGCGATATCGCTGTTGTTATACCAGCTTTTAATTGTTCGGCGACGATAATCAATACTTTAGATAGGGTTTTCAAGCAATCCCCTTTGCCAGGGGAAGTTATAATTGTTAATGACGGCTCCACCGACGATACAGAAGCGGTCATTATGAGTTCGAGGTATTTTTCCTTGATAAATTATATTTATCAAGATAATGCAGGCCCTGCCGTCGCGCGCAATACAGCAATAAACAATACAGAAAAGCTTTGGGTTGCTTTTTTAGACGCAGATGATCTCTGGATAGATGACTGTAAGCTAGCTAAGCAAATTGAGTTGGCTAATAGTAATCCCCTAGCAACACTGATCGATAGCTTTGCATGTATTGATTGGCAAGGCTCAAAAAAAATTAACGTTAAAAATGTTAAGAATGGAAACGTTTTTACTGAATTTTTGAAATCTAATGCCGTAAATGCCACTTCGTCTGTACTAGCAAAAACTGAAATTATTAAAAAAGTTGGAGGATTTAATCCTTCGCTGAAACTAGGAGAAGACCGATTATTATGGGCAAAACTTGCTAAGGAAGGTGAAGTTCATACGCTCCCCCTAATTACAGTAAACAAAATTAATGAGCAAGGAAATTTAACTTCTAAAGGTATGAAAAACTATAAGTATCGGCTTGAACTAGTAACTGAATTACTTGATCTTGAGCCTGTAAGCGAGAATGACGTGAAATCAATTTGGCTTGTTAATCTTGGTGAGTTTATGAATCTTGCTTTTAGAACTAATAATGCAAAAGGCTTTCTTATGGTTTTTAACGACGCTCGTAAACTTTCTGGACATAAAGTCTTAACAACAAAATATATAATGCTAGCACTATATTGCAAGCTATTCGGAACTTTTAAACCGTTTGTCTAACGCTAATTTCCAGCGCCTCATATTTTGTTGATACTGAAAATTAGCAAACATTATTAATTTAACATTAATGTTATATGCCAGCATAAACATAAAGATATGTAATTTCAGAAAAATCTAGAATAGTTTTAATTTCATTTATTTTTTTTAATTTTGAAATCCAAAATCATTAGACAAATAGCCCAAGGATATAATATGAAATATCTAGTAAATAATTTAGGTTCGTCATAAATACGATATGCCCAGCGTAAATTGAATTTATCTATCCATTTAGGGTAATAATTAATTTTAGTTGAAGTTTGATGGAAAAAACCACCACATGTAAAGCCGGTACCTTGCCAACCCGTTTTTTTTAACTTTAATAAAAATCGCTCTTGTCTAGGCGCTCCCATCCCCACTATCACGGTGTTCGCAGCTAGTGAATTAATAGAATTAATAACATCCTTTGCATCTTCTTCTTTATCCAAGTATCCATGATGATAGCCAACAATATTTAACTTCGGATACTCGTGTTTCAATTTAACTACTGCTACTTCTATCGCATCCGGAGTTGTACCAACTAAAAATACTTTTTCTCGCGTAAGCTCTGCGTTACCGAAGACAATAGGTGCAAGGGACGTCATGTCAAAGCTTTTTCGCTGTACATTTGCAATGCCAAAGATAGATAAAAATCTAACCATTAGTTGCCCATCAACCAGTACGTTATCGAATGCTCTGAGCAGCTCTGTATTATTTCTTAAGAGAAGATAAGAGTACGGATTTAGAAAGGTATGAATTTTGCCTTTTTCACTAATATCAACGAACGAAAGTTGCATAATAAAGCTATTTCCTTTAATGCCAAAAATACAAAATACCAACGACTAATGGTATTTTAACTTAAATTTATCGCTTTACTATAACTATAAGGCGTTTTGTTTTTTAAAACCGTATCAATAGACATATGACTGTATAAAATTTCCGTTCAAATAGGTTTAGCAACTCAGATGGCCAAAACTCTCTTGAGTTTTCTCAAAACTTTTCTGAAAAGAGACTTTTTATGGGCAGCTACATTCTGTTTTGGAAATGGGGTAGGGGGAACAGGTAACGCTAAAAACGGGCATAGTTTTTCCCAACCATCTCCCTGGGTGACGTCGAACACTAGTAGATCGTTTTCTCTGCCCTCGAAGTGCTTAGCTACTTCATTGTAATGGTTATTGAAATGTGCCGCCCAGCCTTCTCTGTCGATGGTGAGCCAGTTGATGTCAGCGCTGGGGTCTTTTCTTTTTCTTTCTTGGTTTCGTCGTACGTGTTTTTCTCTGCTGTCTAGCCAGCCTTCGATGTCCCTAGTGTTGAGTATAAATTTGCTGTTCGGATACTGCCTATCGAATTCTTTGACAATGTCGACGGTTGACGGCCCTAAATCCCAATCTGAAAACGCCTCATAATGCTCTAAACCTTTAAGTATATCGTGCCCTTCAAGGTAATTATTTTGAATAATGTCTTTGATACAGGTTTTTTCTATACCGCTATAATGCACGCTCTTGATGCCTAACATAATAAATGCTTGATGCAACGAAGAGGTACCCGTTTTGTTTAACCCAACGCAAAATATCTTTTGATTCATTCTATCTAGTCCCTTTTTGATTCATGCATTTAATTTAAAAATCTACGTTTGATGTGCCAAGTGAGCAATAAATACGCAAGTTAGTGACACTAATTTCAAGCGCGATTGCTGCGGCGTTTCAACAAGGCAATACGCTAATTCCCCGTATTGGTTGAGCTTTTTCAATGGTTAGTGTTTTACTTAGAGGCAACCGCTTCGCCCATTACAGATGATCTATTACATAGAGCTAAGCAAGGTCTGCACCAAGCAAAAAACTGGCTTGAGTACATGCAGTGTTAGGGGGCGTAATCGTCACGCTCGCAGAGCGAAATTAGCACTACTATGGCGCGACATTGGCACTATCGCGGGGCGAGACTGTCATTGCCGAAGAGCGCGGTAGGAGCTCTAGTCAATACGGGAAAACTGCGGGCTAAACTGGCCACAACCTATCGCTAGTCGGTATGCGCATTTGCGATATCAGCAAATAATATCCTTTGCTTTAGCGGGCCTAAGACGTGTGCTAATCGTCTGCTTTTACAGACGATTAGCAGTCTGTTTTCATTTATTTGCAAACATAATCCTTTATAAACTGCGCATGTATCAAAGTGAGATCACTCGTTGATATAGCTGGCACACAGTTCGCATATCTTTCGCATAAACAACGGGCTAGGGCTATGTGTGATTTAGTTGATCAGTCATAAGTAAGGGAAAAGCGCATTCGCTTTTTTACATTGAAATTCAATTGTCATTATGTGACCCCTAAGTGAATATTTGTACAGGAGTATATGTGAGAGTTGTAACGCAGTACGTAGAGAAAGCACAAGATCTCACTAGTCTTAAAGGGATACGGTTATTGAGGCGAATGACGCCTAAACAATTTGCCTCACCGCCAGTGTTGCTTTTGTCGTATCCTCGAAGTGGATCCTCGTGGGCTGGAAAAATACTGGCGACTTCAAAACAGTTGGCCTATTTACGAGAGCCTATCACTCAGCCTTACTTAAAACGGCTGGGGGGGGAGCAAGCGGTTTTTAACGTGGAAGATAGTCACTCCGATTTTGATAAATACAAAAAATTGGCCGACGAAGCGTTCGCTGGAATACCCAGAGTACACAGGGGAGTAATTGATAATAAAAGAGACTTCTTGCCTTTTACAAAAAACACCAAGCAAAAATTGTTGATCAAAGAGGTGAACCCTGGCGCAGCCAAATTTTATTGCACCCAGTATAACGTGTATTTGTGCTTATTATTGCGCCACCCTGCTGCGGTCGCCTTAAGTTTTCATGAAAGGGGTTGGTTGCAGCGGCATAGCGAACTATTAACGGACGAGCCTGAGCTCGATGAGTGGGGGCGCTTCGGAAAACTATACGGTACTTTTGTGGCAGAGGCAGTAGAGGTGGTCGCGCAACATCACCATGCCAAAATTATTCAGTACGAGGCGTTAGTGAGCGACCCTAAGCAGCAGTATGCCAACCTTTTTACAGATTGCGGTGTAGCCCTGCCAGACAACTTCGATTCGGTCATTGAGCAATACTGTTACTCGAAATCTGATTTAAGCAGTGGTTATCAAACCCAAAGAAATTCGCAACTTACCGCACAGAAATGGAAAACTAAGCTATCGGCTGAACAAATAAACTCACTGCGAGCAGGTTACTTAACAAGTGCGTTAGCCTATTACCGTGAGCCCAGCGATTGGCCCATCTAATGCTCTAATTACCGGCAATCTGTAAAAAACACTTACCTGATGACCATGTTTTTGCCCGCGATAATTTATTTGAGCCAATATAGGAGATGGTGATGCCCCCCTCTTGTATCAGTCGAAATCATGCCTTTAGGCTGCGTGTATCGAACGCCGAAGAAATACGCGTAGCCGCTATGAAATTAGCTTAAGGGCGTAGCGGGACCTAATGCATACTCAGAATATTCACCTATTTGCTGCGCCAGCAAATACCCCTCGCACTAGCAAGCTTAACGCTGGTGCCTATTGTCTTCTTTTACCGACTACTCACTTCCATTTTGTAAGATTTACACCCTGTGTGGTGTGAATGCCTTCCGGTTACCCTCAGCCATTATTGCAATTTACTACCATGACTAGGCCTTGTGGAATAAGGTCTCTAGGGGACTGAGTAGGATAAAAAGTCCTTGGGTGACTCTGAGCAAAACGGCGAAATTAAAGCTGGTACATGCTTTGCTCTACCCAAGGTGCGGTGCCGAATATGACGAACGTAAACGGCGACGGATCATTTTTTAGGTCATGGCAATTAACCGCAAAGAGAACAGTTTCGTGAAACCGACTTTGCGCTAAATATTAGGGGTAGGAAGTTGAATTTATTTAGAAAGAAAGTCGATGAAAGACGTTATCAAAATGAGTTTGAAAACAAGGCTCAATCACTTGCTTATTATTGGCAACCCAAGACCAAGGCTCCGAATATCGGAGACTATTTGGCATTAGACACAGTGCAACAAATGCTGCACTTACAAAATAAATCTGTACTGGACAAACTCAATTCTTCCAACAAGTTATTATCAATAGGGTCAGTCCTGCATTTTGCAGAGAACAACGATGTGCTTTGGGGCACGGGCAGAAACGGTAAAGTTAGAGAAGATATTCATCGTTTCGAAAGATTAGACGTAAGAGCGGTGCGCGGGCCATTAACGCGAGAGTATTTAATGTCTAAGGGCATTGAGTGCCCAGAGGTGTACGGCGACCCAGCTATATTAACGCCGCTATTTTATCCGCAGCAGCTTATGTGTCCTGAAGGGCCCACCCAAGAATTTGTTATTGTGCCTCAGCTAAATGATGATATGAATTTCTATGCCGGCTACGAAGAACTTTTGGTGTCACCACGACTGTACCCGGGTGAATTTATAAAAGCGATTTTAAAAGGCAAAACCGTTATTAGTTCCAGCCTGCACGGCGTTATTCTCGCTGAGGCTTACGGTCGAAATGCCATCTTCCTTGATTCAGGGAGTGGTGAAACGCAATTTAAATATCAAGATTATTACTCTGGCACAGGGCGAGATTCATATCATTGTGTTAGTGATATAGAAGAAGCAAAGACCTTAGTCTCACAGCCCATTCCAAATTTAACAGCGCGTCAAAACGCCCTTGTTGACGCATTCCCTTATGATTTGTGGGGCTAGTGATGAGCAAAGATAACATTGAGTGTGTGTAAAGAACGTGCCGCTAACCGCTGATAATTAAATATCAACTATTATAAGGTGGTATTTACTGTCTTGTAGTAAATGCCGCTTGTTTGAAAATGCTATCTCGTTAAAAGTGAGTAAAATGTCGCGTTTTAAAATTGTTTTTACAATTTAAGTGGGCTCGATATAAGCCGCACAAATTAATAAACATATGTAGGGTTGCCAGTATTGCGAGACTAACTAAGGGCTTAGTTTAGGATGTAGAAGGTGGTAGTGCCGAGTGTATAAAATAAAAACCAGCTAAATTCTTCATTTAGCTGGTTTGTATATTTATCATTTGTGTACGAACTTAGGGGCGCACAGCAATGATTTACTTACGGCGCAATCTGAAAACGGCAGCCGCTGCACCAAGCAAAACAAGCAATGTGCCAGGAGCAGGTACGTCTGTCGGTGCGGCAGGGTTAGCAGAAACGAAGGTAAAACGCACAGCATCGGCAATAATGTTTTGCCCTGCAGTAGAGTTGCTATCGTCGATCATGACTGAAGCGCCGCTAAGGTCGAAGCTGTATTCGCCTAGGTCATTCCAAACCGTGCCGTTTAGTAATTGATTAACCACTAAATCAGCAGTAGATGAACCAGAGTTGATGGTTACGGCAGCGTTATCAGCACGTGTAGGGCCTGAGGTCCACAGCATTTCCACTTTCCAAATACCAGCAACCCAATCGCTGCTACCTGTTGGATCCCACAGACCAAAGTCACCTGCAGAGTCTCTTGTGTCAGCCATGTAATTTGCACCGAAATAACCTGACTCATATGTGCTGAAATTCAAGCCGCTAGAGGTAAAGCCAGCATCTGTGTTATCAACAGTAATGACTGCTGCATTTGCAACTACAGAGGCAGTTAAAAACGCACCAGCCGCTAAACGGGTAAATATACTTCTTAAATCCATTTTTTAGTGTTCCTACTAAGTTAAAAATATGGCATATCTGAGTGACTACACTTCATGAAAGGGAAGGGATGAGAAACTTAGACTAAAGTATAAATAAGCAAATATTGGGCCTAATATAATATTGCAGTTAAATCATGTGGTTATGTATTTTCAGGAGGCCTTTTTATATTAAGTGTAAAAAAATTCGACTAATTCTTTTGTGACTGTCTCTAAATTACGGCTAATTTAGGTGATTTATTTACTCATTCGCCAACAGACGTTCAACAAAGGAGGTTTGTCGTGCCTAGCTGTCTTGTTATTAGGTTGTAGGGTTTGGGCTTAGTTATTTATGACGCACGTGTACCAAGAAGAGAGTGATGCTCTTTTATCCGCTCTGTTACCCGCTTACATAAATGGCGAACGTTAACACTGTGCTGCTTCATTCGACTGAGGTTGCAAGCACAGCACCACTGCCTTCAATCGCATTGAGTATTTCACCTTCTAGGTAATAACTGATGGTTTCGCCCGCTTTCACTGAGATGTGATGGGCGTCTTTGTACATGATTTTACCATCTTTACTGCCTGCGCATTTATCTTCTTCACAAAAAAAGCTGTCTAGTGCGATCAAGTTTTTACTGGGATAGAGCATATCTTCAAACCGTTTTAGCTTGGTCTGGTATTCACTTCTAGGCACAAATTCTAATTCAGTATTTATGCCGAGCTGTTGTCTGAAAAAGGCCCTTGGAACGTTCGTTTTGTGCCTAGGGATTTGCGGTAAAAACACGTATTTCAGCTGATTTTTTTCGAAAAATGCGATGGTGCGTTGCAGCGCAGCATGCATCTCTTCGATTTGCGATGACTCGGTCACCAGTAGTTCACCATCGATATAATTGTCCCATGCGCTGACGTCTAAAATCAGATCATAGTGATTTGTTTGCTCTAACAGATATTGCTGCATAAATTCATTATGCAAATGGCAGTCATGACTGCCTTTACGCTTAGCACCGACAAGCCCTGGGCAACCCGAAGTGTTCATGGCGTGTATGGTGAAACGATCAGAGAAGTTGTCTAGCGCCGACATTAAGGCAGATGCGTGCGAGTCACCCCACAGTAAAATAGCATATTCTGCGTTTACGCCTTCTTTTAATACACACACAGAATATTGACCTTTGAGCCTTTTAGTGTCGGTACATTTATCGCGAAATGGCTCACTGACTAAAGAGTTGGTATAGGCACTCATGTTTGGCGCTGAAACCCGCAACAAGCGGTTATTTGATTGCAGTGAAAAGAAAGACACGCTTGCGATTAATATAGCGGCAAAGCCACTTAGGGCCGTTTTGCTGTATGTACTTTGGTAAAATGAGGGTTGTCGTAATGGCTGCTCAATAAATCGATAAGATAAATAAGCCACCACAAAGGTAAGGGCAAAGTAAGCGGTCATATACACGGGCGAATGGGTGTCGAATAGCCATTCTAAAAATACCCATATAGGCCAGTGCCACAAGTACAAAGAATAAGATAACAACCCAATAAATACGAAAAGGCGCGAACATAGCACTGAGTATAAAATGCCGGAGGTTCTGCGGTCGATCAGCATCAATAGCGTGCCTAGTACCGGTAACGCTGCGTAAAAACTCGGAAATGCTAATTGGCGGTCATATTGAAAGGCCGCAATGGCAACCATGACGAGGCCAATTTCTCGTAGGTATTTAATCGAACTAAAAGCGTTAGGCTTATGGGTGAGATGAATGGCAAAGAGCGCCCCTAAACCCATTTCATAGAAGCGGGTAGGTAATACGTAAAAACTGACAAAACTTAAATTATTTGGGGCGAACCAGTAGGCTAAAAACAACGACACAGCACATGCTAAGCCTACTAGGCTAAGTACTGCATTTTTCTTAAGTTTACAGGCGGCTAATATTACCAGTGATAAAGGGAACAAAAAGTAAAACTGTTCCTCAACACTTAAGCTCCAGGTGTGCAACAGTGGTTGTAACTCTAGATTCGGGCTGAAGTAGCTTGATGTCTGCCAAAAATAAAAGTTAGATGAAAAAAGTAAAGAGGCCATGGCTGATTTCGCCAATACCTGAAATAAGTTCGGTGGATATACAAAAGCAAAAGCTAATAAGGTGACTAATGTCATAAAAATGCTTGCAGGTAACAAGCGTCTTGCTCTTCTCTTGTAAAAATCGAGAAACGAGAAGTTACCCGCCAGCATTTTAGGGTAAATAATAGAAGTGATTAAAAAGCCACTGATAGCAAAGAAAATATCTACGCCTATATAACCGCCCGGGAAGAGATTAATTTTCGCGTGAAATAAAATAACTAATATGACTGCGATTGCGCGCTGGCCGTCTATATCAGGTCTGTATTTCATAACGAGCAAGCCCCGTGAATAAAATTAAAAGCGAGTATATTGCTGCGCACAGCCAGCTGAGTTGCGCGATATTTACACAAATTAGACGAGGGAACATGGGCGGTTAGGGTCATGACTACATCCGTTTAGAGTACTTTGCATTCCATTTAACACATCAACTATTCAGTCAATCTGATTTCTAATATCGCCTATAAAATAAACTGATACCGTATCTGATGCAAGCATGCTGCTGGTACAGGTAACGTGCTTTCGCCAATACTTTGCGTCTTTCAAGGGAGAGACCGTGTTTGTCTTAAGCGAGTATTACTCGCTTAAATTTTAAAGATTACATTGGTTTAAGGTAACTTAGTGGCAACAGAAGCATAGACTCCCAGAGTGAATTTGGTTAACGTCAAAAAGAGCGATTAATTGGTACATTTTAATTATGTAACCTGCATATGATTGTTTGCATCACAGACCAATAATAATGAATAAGGTGAGAGTGTGTTAAATCGGGATAGAGCACTGTTGTTAAAAATTACGCTCTGCTATGGAATATTCGTTGTATTCGGTAGTTGGGTGCCTTTCAATTTTAATTCGTTGCCGATGAGTGACGCTATTCAGGCGTTCTCTGAATTGAAAAAACTCGATTTTGCGATTGTTAATCGGTCCGATTGGTTTACCAACTTTTTGCTGTTTATGCCTTTGTTTTATTTGCTGCTTGTTGTAAGCCCTAAACAAAGCACACTGCTAGCGCGAACCCTGCAAATACTCTTTATTTGCGGTGCTTTACTCTGTGTTTCTATTGGTATTGAGTTTGTGCAGCTATTTTTGAATGATCGGGTTTCGTCGTTTAAAGATGTTTTTGCGCAGTTTTTGGGCATGCTCGCTAGCTTTGTTTTGTATCTGTTCACTCGTGACAAGTTTATCTCTATGGTGCATGAGCTAAATCGCCATGGGGGTGACAATAAATGGATAACTTACGCCAATGCCACGTTAACCGTACTGGTTATTTACAGTGTTATGCCGCTAGATTTGTCTGTTAGTCCGGTAGAGCTGTTCAAAAAATGGCAACAGGGGCGAATTACGCTCATTCCTTTTACGTCAATTGAATCGAGCTTGATTGAGTGGTTGTTCGGGGTATTCTCTGACATCTTTTTATGGGGCCTAATTACTTGGCTGTACGTGAAAAGTTCGCTGTATACGCACGCTCAAATATTAAAGAGGTGTCTTTTCTATGCTGTCGCTATTGAGCTGGGGCAATTATTGGTGCTTAGCCGCTATACGGATACAACTGATATTATCAGCGCCTTTGTGGGGATCATGTTAGCGCTCAAGTTTTTTACGACGCCCAGCGTTTCAGAGGACGAAAACCTGCGAGCAGAGAATACTCAAAACACAACAGGATTAGCGCAATATGCGCAAGAGGGGGTTTTGGTTGGTTGGTGTTTTATGTTGTTCGTTTTTGCGATATATCCTCTTGAACTTGTTGCTGGTAAAGAGATTGCTTTGGCCAACTGGCATAACTTTTTCTCAATGCCGTTAGAAACTTATTGGCGCGAAGGCCCTTTACAAGCTGTGACACAACTACTGCGTAAAGTATTGTTGGTGGTGCCGCTGGGTATTTTATTGGCTTTGGTATCGAATAAATATCAATTTAAAAAAGAGACCCGTATTTTAGGGTGTTTGTGCGCGGTCATGTTTTTATTTGCGCTAGAGCTATTGCAGATCCTAATTGTAGATAAAGTCGCCGTAGCGACAGATGTAGTATTGAACTGTTTTGGTTTGCTGATTGGATGGAAGGCATTTCAGTTGCATTCAAATAAATCCACTATCGACCCATATGCCCAAGTGCCTGAGGCAGATCATGAGTTGTCAGGTAGCAGTGCCCCGCGACAGGCAACCAGTCAAATCATTCGATTTTATCCTTTCGCTGTTTTCACACTCATACTATTAGCTTTGATATTCGTGCATGGGGACTCTCGCACTCCTTACAATATTAAAGAATTATTCGATCCTGACTGGGTGTGGTTTAGCGCGGCTATGATGTCGTTGTCTTTTTTAGTGGCATTTGGTTTGCCCGCCATTTTGCTCAACGCGGCACAGAAATATCAAAAAACATCAGCCCTGATGAGCTTGCTCATGGTGTTGCTACATACCTTGCTGGTTTTTAATCTGTTTTTTATTACCTTTCCAAATGAAAGCTTGTACGACATTCTGGGGTATCCTACTTGGCGTGACCAATCTCATTACCTTGAGCTTGGGTACCGATTCTTAGGCTTTTTTCTGCCTTTTTCTGGGGCGCTTTTTTTGGTGAATAATTGGTTAACTTCCAGTGAATCGATTCATTTTAAGACCAGCCGCTTAGCATTTACCTTTTTGTATGCGTTCATTATTTTACCGATATCGTACCTTGTGGTGATCGTGCAAGCAGGAACAGACAACATTGTAGAATTACTGCCTAACAACGGGCATTCATTTAAATTACTCTTTATCGTGACGTATATTTTACTGCTGGCCTACGTGTCGGCATGGTGGGTTAAGAAAGCGCCAACCGCGAGTGCGTTTAACGTGCTGGGGTACGCTATCGTCACGCTTGTTACCGCTCCCCTTGGTTTTTACCTTGTGCAGAACGGAATGCAGGACGTGATAATCAAATACGGGAAGGTGTTCTCTGGCTTGCAGTTTATTTTGAGCCCCTCAAGAGAAAGCTTGGTGTCAGCAGAGCAGTTGTTCTTGAGGTTTTCCATATTGCACTTCATGTTGCTAGCAATGCTTTTTATTTCAGGTTTTGCATCACGGGGGTTTACTTTAAACAGCGTATCGCTAAAGAGTAAAAATATAACAAATAATCATAACAAGAGGCTTGGGGATGTTGGTATCAAGTAGTAGAGGCGTTATTTTATTATTGAGTGCGCTACTGTACCTAATAGCGGGCACAGCAAACGCGCAAGACATAAGCAAATTTACCGAGGGAATGGCGCACAAAACGGGCTTTTTTGATTTTTACTATGATGGTGAAAACGATAAAGTGTATTTGAGCATTGATAAATTAGCCCAGCCGTTTTTATTTCAAAGCAGTATGCCTCAAGGCATAGGGTCAAACGATATTGGTCTTGACCGAGGGCAGTTGGGTAAAACGCGGTTAGTGGAATTTCAGCGTTTTGGCAATAAAGTGTTGCTCAAACAATTAAACACCGCGTATCGCGCTAGTTCAGCCAACCCAGCAGAGCAGGCCAGTATCGATGAAGCCTTTGCAGACTCAGTGTTAGTGGGCTTACCTGTTGTCGCGACCAGCAACGATAGCGTACTAGTGGATTACACGGATTTTCTGCTCTCTGATATACACCAGATTGGGGATCGCTTAAGCGCAACCAAGCAGGGCAGTTATGCACCTGACGCGAGTCGCAGCGGCGTGTATCTTGCCCGCAGTAAGGCCTTTGTTGATAACACTGAACTTGAGTCTTTGGTGACCTTTGGCGGCACTAAACCTGGGGAGTACGTGAAGCAAGTTACCCCTGCGCCCAAAAGTATTTCGGTGCATTTGCATCACTCGCTTATTCGTTTACCGGATGATAAATACCAACCCCGCCAATTTGTTCCCTTTTCAGGTTACTGGGCACTTGGGTATCAGGACTACTCTGCACCGATTGATAAAAGTATGACAGTCCAGTTTATCCCTCGTCATCGCTTGGCAAAGAAAAACCCTAAGGCCAAAGTGAGTGAGGCGGTTGAGCCTATCATCTATTACCTTGACCCCGGGATCCCTGAACCTGTGCTGGGCGCATTGCTTGATGGCGCTCGCTGGTGGGATCAGGCATTCACTGACATTGGTTACAAAGATGCCTTTCAGGTGAAAATATTGCCTAAAGGGGCTGACCCCATGGATGTACGTTACAACGTGATCCAGTGGGTACACAGGGCGACTCGCGGCTGGTCTTATGGCAGCTCAGTGGTTGATCCGCGCACGGGGGAAATCATTAAAGGTCATGTGACGCTGGGCTCACTGCGGGTGCGACAAGACTATTTAATTGCCCTTGGCTTAACCAGCCCGTTTACCGGGGATACAACTGATACCCAAGGGCAAAAAGACATGGCTTTAGCGCGTATTCGCCAGCTATCAGCTCATGAAGTAGGCCATACATTGGGCATAGCGCATAATTTCGCCGCCAGTGAATATGGCCGCGAATCCGTGATGGATTACCCACATCCGCGCATCACCCTACAAAACGGCAAGATAAGTTTAGAGGGGGCTTATGCCACAGGCATGGGAAAATGGGATAACTACGTGATTGCATACGGTTATCAAACCTATGCAAATTCACAAGACGAAGCCAAAGGTCTAAAGGCACTTGTTACCCAAGCTCGGGCCAGTGGTATGCGCTATCAATCTGATCCAGATGCCAGACCGTTACATGCAGCTAATCCATCAGGCAGTTTATGGGATAACGGCGAAAATGCCGTGGCTGAGCTTGAACGCATCAGTAAAGTACGCGAGGTTGCCCTTGAACAATTCGGGCTCAACAGCATTCCTACCGGTAGCACTTTGTCTTCACTCGAAGAGCGTTTAGTACCGATTTATTTGCTGCATCGCTATCAGCTTGATGCGGTAGCAAAACTGATTGGCGGGGTCGAGTACGAATATGAAAGTAAAGGAGATTATAGCCAGCCTAAAGGGGCGCAAGTGGTGGGCAGCAAGGCGCAACGCACCGCGCTAGATTCCCTGCTTGATACCTTGCAGCCTAGTTATTTAACCTTGCCTGAGCGTATTGTTAGCTTGATACCACCAAAAGCCTACGGCGAGTCGCGTAATCGAGAAAGTTTTGATGGGCGTACCGGCTTAACATTTGACCCAATATCAGCCGGAGAATCTGCAGCACATTACAGTGTAACCTTGTTGCTTCAGCCTCAACGCTTAAACCGTTTGGCTCGCCAGCATGACATGAATAAAGACGTGCCGGGCGTTAGCACTGTGGTCTCTGCCTTATTGGCACGCAGCTTAAAACAAGAAAGTGACAGTCAACTTGCTCGGCGTATTAATTATGTAGTGCTTAATGGCTTGGTAAACGTATTGGCTAACCCAACGCTGGCACCAGAAGTGAGCGCTACGATTGAGTTGCAGTTACGGGATATCACTACATGGTTAGATAGCATGAAAAAACGCGGGCAAAATCGCATATTGGCCGAGCAGCTCAAGCAGTATTGGCAGACAGGGCAATGGCAATCTCCCTTCAAGGTTAAGCCGCTACCACCGGGCTCGCCAATTTAATGCGTTGGTTACTTATCTAATCATCAAGGTTCACGGTTTAGTGAGCCTTGATTTAAGCTTGATTCTTGGCGATTTCCTTCTGTAGCCAAGCTTTCGCTTTTTGTTCATCATCGAAAAATGCATGCTTTAGGGTGGTTCGTTGGTATATGCCCTCCCAAAACTGTTCAGACACGGCCTTGTATTGAACATCATCAAATACCACAGCAGTGGCGACTAGGTTCATGTTTTCCGCTTGCTTGATTGATTCGACCAACATGCCCGATGCTTCAGGGGGAAGAAGTGGCTCGCCACTTAAGACGGTCAAGCTTGCCCAAGGTTTGTTGCACAATTGCTGGCGGTATTCGTTGACTTCGCGCTGGTACTGCAACACCATTTCAGTGTTGGCAGGGCCTCGGGCTCGAATCACCATCAGGTTTGTCTCGATACATATTTGCAACGTACCGTGCACCGCGAAACTTCTGTTTACCATTAAATCTATTCCTTTGATTTATATCAAATTGCTTAGTAGGTATAACACAGATTTTCCATTCGCACCTGCGCAAATCCGATTTAATAGCGGGCTAAATCGTCGCTGAATATTTTTGCCCAGTAGCCATCCCCAAATAGGCATCAAACACCATACAAATACTGCGCAGTAGTAGTTGGGCTCTTTGGGCGATGATGACTGCGTAAGGCAAATTAGTTACCAGTGCATCTTCAATAAACGGTGCAAGCTGTTGTAGTTCATCAGCGAAATACTGATCAAAATCAATGTTGAATGTCAGCGATATAGCGGTTTTGTCTAGCATTGAGTTACACATAATGTCGCTTATTACCCGCTGACGTATTAGGTCATCTTTACGCAAAGTTAAGCCTTTCTCTAGGGCAGAGCCTTCATGTTCAATGGAGTAGTAATAACCGGCTAGATCCTTGTGGTTTTGGCTATAACTGTTGCCTAGCGCACTGATGGCTGAAACACCAAGCCCCAGTAAGTCGCTCTGACTATCTGCGGTGTAACCTTGAAAGTTTCGTCCTAGCACTTTGTTTTGCTGGGCTTTGGCCAGCTCGTCACTGGCTAAGGCAAAGTGATCAATGCCGATAAATTGATAACCATAACCGCAAAGGGTTTCAATGGCTTGGCGCATAAGATGGAATTTTTGTTCACTATTCGGCAGTGCGTCTTTAGCTAATTTACGCTGCGCCGCAAAGCGCTCGGGTAAATGGGCATAGCTAAACAACGACACGCGCTCGACCTTCATTTTATGCACAAACGCTAACGTACGGGCAAACGTGTCAGGGGTTTGAAACGGCAAGCCGTAAATTAGATCGAGGTTGATTGAGCGAAAGCCCTGCTCCTTGGCTCGGGTAATGAAGCGCTCAATGCTGTCATTCGATTGCACTCGATTGATGGCGTGTTGCACTGTTGAGTCTGTATCTTGTACGCCAATACTCAAACGATTAAAACCCATGTTGGCCATGATATCGATACGCGCTTGAGTCATATTTCGCGGATCAATTTCTATGCTTAGCTGGGCATCGTCCGTGAAGTTAAAATGCGCTTTCAGGCTGTCAATTAATCTTTGTAATTGCGCATCCGTTAGAAAGTTTGGCGTGCCGCCACCTAGGTGCAGTTGGGTTACAGGCTTGTGGCCTAATAGCTCAGCTTGTTGCGCTATTTCTTTTAGTAAATAGTCTAGGTAGATGTCGGCTTTTGATTGTAAGCGAGTGACAATTTTGTTGCAGCCGCAGTAGTAGCAAAGGCGGTGGCAAAAAGGAATATGCACATACAAGGACAATGTTTTATTGTTGCTAAGGTGAATAGCGCGGCGCAGGTCCCAGGTTGAAAATTTAGGGCTGAAGTGCAATGCCGTTGGATATGACGTGTATCGAGGGCCCCTGCTTGGGTATTTATGTAAAAGGGTAAAATCAAGGGTGGGCAAATCAAACGGAGTTGAATTATTTGTCACAGGGGGGCACATGCGTTAGCTCGCTCATTTGTTGCGAAAAGCGCATTTTATTGCAGGTAAAACACAAGAAGTTGATCTGAAACAAGAATCTGAAATAAGAAAGCGTAAGGGCGACAAAATAGTCGCCCTTGCGGTGATTAACCCGAGTCTATTTACACAGGGTTACAGTGCAAAAGTTAGCTAGCGTGCGCCTTTAAACCCGAAGAAATTGTTTTTCATGATTTCTTCTACCGCACCTTCTGGCAGGGCGTTTTCCCACTCGCCACGGCCTTTCGGTAATTGTTTGAGTACATCACGTGAGAATATTTTAAATAAATCATGATCGCTGCAATCAATACCTTGAATAAAGTCATTTTCAAGCAAGTGACGATACAAAAAGCGTAAGTGATCTGGCACTTTAACCGAGGTAAAGTCATTAAGCTCACCACTATCATCAAGCTCTGGGTATACAAATAGGCGGGTATTGTCGGGGAATAACTTACCGAACCCTTCAAGAATACCGCCTTCTACGCCTCGATAAGATTCTTCATCGAAGATTTGCTTAATGTTGATCATACCAACCACTATGCCGATCTGTAGTTTGGTGTATTGCCTAAAGTAAGCACGTAACGAGAAATAGCGCGTGTAATCTGACACCATCACGTTGTAGCCTAGTGAGTTAAGCAACTGCACTCTGGCAATAATGTCTTTTGACGGGACTTTCGCGTCATTCCCTCGGCTGTCGTTTAGGGTAATTTCGGCAATGGCAACCGTGTTTCCTTGTTCCACACCGGGCAATTTTCTAAAGGCTAATTGCCCCTGTTCAATCATATCAACATTTAGCTTGGTCACTGGCCTGAACGAGCCACGTATCGTTAACACGTTCTTTTTGTAGAGCATTTCAGCTGGCACTGCCACTGTGCCATCGGGTTTAAACATGATGGCGCGGGTCTTCCAGCTTCTGATCAGGTGAATGTTCTTGGCGCGGTTGTCTACATCTTCGAAGTAGGGGCCTTTAAATTCAATTGAGTCTATTTCAATGCGATTGGCTTTGATGTTATCGGTCAATGAATCAATGATTTTTTTCGGGTTTTCAAAGTAGTAGTAGGCTGCGTAAATCAGGTTTACACCTATTACGCCAAGGGCTTGCTGCTGGGCTTCTGCGTTGTCATCAAGCATGCGCACATGCACTGTAATATCTGATGGTTCAGCACCTGGGTACATTTGCACACGAATACCACACCAAGCGTGACACTCGTTGGCACGGTTAAAACTTTTGGCGGCAACAGTGGCTGCATAAGCAAAATAACGTGAAGAGCGCGAGCGGGTGTCGCCAACACGATCAAGCACGAGCTCAAACTCTTGTTCCATCATGGCTTTTACCCGCGCTTTACTAACGTACCGTCTATCTTCTTGTACGCCGTAAATCGCATCAGAGAATTTCATATCATAAGCAGACATGGTTTTAGCAATAGTGCCAGCTGCTGCCCCCGCCAAGAAAAACTGCCTAGCGACTTCTTGGCCTGCGCCAATTTCCACGATGGTGCCGTATTTTTTCTCGTCAAGGTTGAGGCGCAACGCTTTGGCACTGGTATTTCGTGAACTGGTCTGGTTGTCCATGTCTTCTCCTAAAGAATGTATAGGTTATACCCATGTTTTATTTGGTATTTTTGTTACTGGGCTGATTATACCCGCTAACGTATTTAGTTGTCCTAACCGAATAGCGCTTTTTATTCGATCGTCGATGTATTCAAATTAACCCGAGCATATTGATTAACTGCGTTTGCTAAAACTGAGTGAGGCACTGCTGGTTTTGCGCACTCAACAGGTAATTTACATGCTGTAAATTACCGTCATTTTTCGCCGGCGTTATGCCTAGGGCACACGCAATTACGTTGTATACCTCTATGTTGTCAAATGGGGCAACGGGTTTACTGCCTTGGCTACTAGCAAAAGCTGGGCCGCTCGCAATAAATGTAGCAGCCATTTCAGGAGCTTGATTGTCGTAACCGTGTGTCGCTTTATTTTTTAATTTTGTTGGGTCAGGGACGCTATTGTCTTTACTGGCGAAAACACTCCAGCCGGGATCGGCGAGCAGCATTAGATCTGGCCCTCGTTGGGGGTGATCAAAATGATAATTGGCCGGTAATGCCCCGCGCTTTATGACGCGTAAATGCTCTATTTTGTTCTCAGTTAGTGCTTTATATGCACTGTCGACGTGCGCCTCATCACCATATAAGTTCAAAAATGGCGCATAAACAGGTGTGTTTTTATTGTGCCAATCAGGAATAGCAAACTGCGACCAGTCGACCTGAGAGTCGAGGTTAATAATACGCTCGCCACTTAGGTTAATCATGCCGTGATCAGAGAGCACAATGATATTGCTATCAGCACTTATATTACTTTTTTCAATCCCCGCGATTAAATTCCCTATGTGTTTATCGACGGTTTGTATGGCGTCTGTTTCTTGTGTGGAGTTAACTCCAAACATATGCGCGGCGCTGTCTACCGCTGAAAAATACAACGTCACAAAATGGGGACGCTCGGCTTCAGGTAGGCTAAGCCATTGCAATACTTCGGTAACGCGTTCGCCATAGTCTTTGCTTTGATTGAACGGTTTCCAAAACGAGGGGCGCACATTGCCGATGGGAGTTTCAGAGCCGACCCAATAGTAAGTGGCTGATTTAACGCCTTGCTTTTCTGCTGTTATCCAAATGGGCTCGCCGCCCCACCAATAATCTTTAGTGGTATCTGTTCTGCGTGAAAACGCGCGTTTTAGTTTGCGATCAAATGGGTAGTTAGATACCAAGCCATGATGCTCAGGATGCAGCCCAGTGGCTAATGAGTAAAAGTTGACGAAGGTTTTACTGGGCATGGCGGGCCTCATGCCTTGAGCGTGAATGCCTTTTTGCGCAAGTTTGTACAAGTTAGGTGAATCGTGCGCATTCATGCTTGCTGGGCGTAACCCGTCGACACCAATCATAATCACGTAAGGTGCGGTGTTTTGTGCACAAGCGAGGCCGTGTAACCCAAGGGTTAACAATAAAAATAGAAAACGAAAACATGTCATAAATGTACTCAAAGTGTGTATGTAGCGCGTATGTATGGGGAGGCTGCGTCGTGCTCACGCCAACAAAACTAAGACGTTAGACTTCGAAAATTATATCGAATAATAGCGCCGAGCTATAGATGGGTCATAAATAATTAATTTTTTGCTGGAAAAACGTCAGCGAGCTGCTCAGCAAGTCATGACGTATTAAACACTTTGTTTCAGTTTTTTTGCTTCTTTCATCGGAATATTAGATTGCCACAATCTGTTTTAATCATTTTATAGATTTTAGATTTCTATCCATACTCCTTTTCAGCCACAGGACAGGCCGTATAGAGCAGCATAACGCTAGCTCACGACCCTAGTGATGACATGTAAGCGGATACTGCAAAGCAGAACGTTACATTTTATGACTAAACGCAAACCACGAAGCGTCCCATTACTTAAACACGCTTGGGACACACAAGACTTAATTGGAGCATTAAAATGAGAATAAAAACTTCACTTCTTGTTGCCGCTACACTTTTCAGCGTTGCAACTATGACGAGCGCAGAAACGCTCACGCGTCAAAATGGGGCACCAGTAGGGGACAACCAAAATTCGCAAACGGCTGGTCCTTGGGGCCCAGTGTTATTGCAAGATAGCCACTTAATTGAGAAGTTGGCCGCCTTTGATCGCGAACGTGTCCCTGAGCGTGTTGTACACGCCCGTGGAACAGGTGTTCACGGTTACTATGAAAACTATGTTGATTTATCAGACATCACAGTGGCAGCGCCATTTCAAAGCGAAAACAAAAAAACAGACGTGTTCGTGCGTTTTTCAGCGGTAATCCACGGTCATCAATCACCTGAAACCCTGCGTGACCCACGTGGATTTGCAGTGAAGTTTTACACTGAGCAAGGTAACTGGGATTTAGTGGGCAATAACTTTCCTGTGTTCTTTATTCGTGATGCGATTAAATTCCCAGATATGGTACACAGCTTAAAACCATCACCTGTGACCAATGCCCAAAGTGCTGCGCGCTTATTTGATTTTTTCTCTCATGTGCCTGAGTCCACGCATATGCTAACGCACTTATTTTCAGACATGGGTACGCCAAAAAGCTACCTCAATATGGATGGCTCAAGTGTTCACGCATTTAAATTTGTTAATGCAAAAGGCCAAGTTAAATACTTCAAACTGACATGGAAAACCAAGCAGGGTCAAAAGAACTTTACCGCCAAAGAAGCGCAAGAAATGCAAGGTAAAGACTTTCAGCCTATGACCACAGATATTTACACCCGTATCGGTCAAAACGGTGAAACGGCATCTTGGGATCTATATTTGCAGACCATGGAGCCACAGCAGCTTGATGACTTCGACTTTAACCCTCTAGATACCACTAAAATCTGGCCTGAATCGCTTATTCCAGCGAAGAAAATCGGTAAGCTTACCCTTAACCGTGTACCAGACAACTTTTTTGAAGAAACAGAGCAGGCCGCATTTGCGCCAAGTAACTTGATCCCAGGTATTGAGCCATCAGAAGACAGAATGCTTCAAGGTCGTTTGTTCTCGTATGCTGATACCCAGCGCTACAGAATTGGTGTGAACGCATACCGTATTCCGATTAATGCACCGCGTAACGCAGCAATCAATAACCATGAGCAACACGGTAAATTGCGCACCACTAACAGTACACGTGACGTGAATTATCAGCCAAGTCGCCGTGTAGCGTTAGATGATGACAACCAGTACAAATACGCGCAAACACCTTTATCAGGCACAACCCAGCAGGCGCCTTTCTACAAGCAGCGCAACTTTGCTCAAGCGGGTGAGAAGTTCCGCTCATTTAGCAAGACTGAGCAGCAGCACTTGATAGAAAACTTAGGCACCACCTTAGCAGGTGTACCTGAAGAAGAAATTCGCGTGATTATCAGTGCTTTTATGTACAACGCTGACAAAAATTATGGAACAGGTGTGGCGAAGTTAGCCAGTGCTCCTATCAGCAAAGTGAAAGCTACCGCTAAGCAACTGATGGACGTGCAAGCACAGCGTGAGAAGCGTGCTAAGAAAGTGGCTGACGACTTTAGCCGAATTTCATACAACGCTGATTTATAAGTTACATAGGCAATTAACCACGTGAGGTGAGTCAGTCACCGAGCGTGGTTAAGTCGCGCAATTATTCACTGTGTGTCAGGGAAAAACACCTTGATGCACCATTGTGAACATATTAAATATTCTCAATCTTAAATACAGAGGAATCAGTTATGAGCAATTTTGTTCAACTACCGATAAAAGCCTTGATGGTATTGTTGTTTCTTGCAGTCGCATTTTTCAGCGAAGCAGAGTCTGTTGATAGCGAACGCTTACAAACTGTATATTTTGATGCTGCCAGACAAGGCGACATCGCGACTTTAGGTGCCTATTATGCTGCGGGTTTAAGCCCAAACGTTGCTGATAAGAAAGGTTACACTGCGCTGATTTTATCGGCATATCATGGTAAAACCGAAGCCGTAGAATACTTATTAAGCCAAGCTAATGTAAATGCTTGCCAAGAAGATAACTCTGGTAATACCGCATTAATGGGGGCGATATTTAAAGGTAACTTTGGGGCGATCAAAGCGTTGATCAGTGCTGATTGTGATATTGACCAAGCCAATAGCCAAGGCCAAACCGCCGCTATGTTCGCGACGCTTTTTAATCGCACTGAAACCATTGCTGCATTAACTGACGCCGGAGCTGATTTGACTGCCAAAGACAGTTCAGGCAATAGCTTAGTCGACATCGCGCTTAGCCAAGGTAACTATGAACTGGCTGAAGCGTTGAGTGAAAAACAAACAGTAAAGTAGTCGACTGATAATCCTAAGCTAAGTCAGAAGTGATAAGGAGTACACGGGGAAAAGGTCATACCAGACCATTAATTTGGCTAATAGTTAATCATGAGTACGACTTAGTTACATTTTCTTTAATCAGACGTTAGAAATTAGCGGAATTTCCATTTTTTGTTTCATTCGACTTTGTTATTATCCCGCGCTTAAATTAACGTTCTGTTAATCAAACAAACACGTTTAGGCGGGGTGCGCTCAGCGCGCTCTATTTCAAATTACTCTGAACAGAGACACGCGCTGTTATGATCATCTTTTTTATCTGTATCACCCTCTTGATCCTCGGCTATAAGTTTTATAGTCCCTTTGTTGAAAAACAAGCAGGGATCGACTCAACAATCGCCACGCCACAAACCCGTTTCAACGAAGGGGTGGATTATGTGCCTATTCATCCTGTGCGTGCTTTCCTCATTCAATTCTTAAACATTGCCGGTGTTGGTCCTATTTTCGGCCCCATACTAGGCGCACTTTACGGCCCGGTTGCCTTGGTTTGGATTGTTATTGGCAACGTATTGGGCGGCGCTGTACATGATTACTTCTCAGGTGTGATGAGCATCAAGGAAGACGGGAAGAGTTTGCCCGAAATCGCGGGTCATTATTACAACATAGTGTTTAAAGGCTTTATGTTGATATTCACGGCTATGTTGTTGTTCTTTGTGGGCGTGGTATTCATTATGAGCCCAGCCGGTTTGTTAAGTAACTTGGATTCATTTCAAGGCACTATGCTGGCTGATAATACATTTTGGGTCTTGGTTATTTTGGGCTACTACTTTTTAGCTACCTTGCTACCGATCGATAAAATTATCACCAAATTTTATCCTATTTTCGGTTTATTGATGATCGTAATGACCTCGATGATCGCCATTGCTTTATTGATTGATGCACCGCATTTGCCAATGGCAGGCGACTTTTTAGCCTATTTTGAAGCGGATCACGCCCACGACTTTTTAGCGCCGAACCCTGATGGCTTGCCTACTTGGCCATTATTGTTCATCACCATAACCTGTGGTGCTATTAGCGGCTTTCACTCAACACAAGCGCCGATTATTGCTCGTTGTTTAACCAATGAAAAATACGTACGCCCTGTGTATTACGGTGCCATGATGTGTGAAGGTATCGTTGCTTGTGTATGGGCGTTAGCTGGGATCGCAGCCTTCCCTGAAGGATACGCACAGCTTAAAGATATGCTCGATACGGGTGGCCCTGGTTTAGTGGTTAACCATGTCGCTAATACCTACCTTGGGGTGCTTGGCGGCATAATGGCTATTGTTGCCGTGGCAGTATTTCCTATTACATCAGGGGATACCGCGTTTCGTTCATTGCGTTTAACCCTAGTGGATGCATTTAGCATTCCCCAGAGTGTTCGTAATCGTTTGTTGTTAGCCGTGCCTATTTTAACAATCGCGTACTTTATGACTAAATTAGACTTCACCGTTATTTGGCGTTATTTCGCGTTTTCAAACATGTTGCTGTCTACCAGTGTGTTGTGGTTGGCTACCAAGTACTTGTTTGACCGAGGCACATTCCACTGGATTGCCAGTATTCCTGCGGTAATCGCCAGCGGCGTCACCATCTCCTACATTATGACGGCAGCCATTGGGTTTAATTTGTCAGCTGATTTAGGCAAGCCTATTGGCGCAGTGGTGGTCGTGGTTGGTTTAATATTATTGGTGCTAGCGCACAATAAACATAAGCAAATTGCTGCATAGAGCCTAAGCGATTGTTGAAAATGCGCTAACGCGTATTGATTTATCAGAAAGCTAACCTGAATGGTTAGCTTTTTTTATGCCTGTGTTTTTGATAGTTGGGCGTGCTTGTGTCCGGTGTATTTTCGCTTAGTGGTTAATTGTTTAATGGAATTGGTATAAGCGCGATACTCAACAAAAAGGGACGCCGTGGCATCCCTTTTATCTTCTCGTTGCGAGCTCACTTATTAACGTGCAATGGCATTAAAACTGATATTGCGCGCCAATGTAACCCGCTGCGCCCGATGTATTATAGGTAGCAATGTCTTGATAGTTGGCATCAAATGCGTTTTCTAAACGCGCGCTTAGACTAAGGTTTTTATTAACCGAGTAACGAGCGCTCACATCAACCACTTCATAGCCTTTTAGTTCAACGCCATCAACTGAGTCATGAGATGAGCGTAGGCTAGCGGCTAACTTCCATGTGTTGTTATCGTAAAATACGCTTATGCTGCCTGAGTTGCGCGGGCGACGGCGGCGCTGATCGCCAGCAGTATCTTCGGTGTCGTTGTAGGTGTAGTTGGCGCTAACACCAATGGTATCGGTGATTGCAATATCAGCGATCAGCTCAATTCCCTCAGAAGTGCTTTCGCCTAAATCTTGTAAGTAACCTGAAAAGGCAGCGAGATCAAAATAGATGCTGTCTTCTATCTTTTGATCAAAGTAGGTGGCTTCAAACTTCGAACCCGAGGCCAGTGTGTACGTCAAACCTACTTCATAGCCTTTGGTGGTCTCTTCTTTTAAATCCACTTCAGAGGCGGGCGCGCTAGAGAAAGGACCTGTGTTGTAAGCGATTTCACTTAAACTCGGTGCTCTAAAACCAGTACCGTAAGCACCTCGAAGTTTTAATTCGTTATTACCAACTGCCCATATATAGGCACTGCTCAAACGATAACTGGTATGCTCGCCAAAATCTTCATTGTCGTCATGACGAACGCCAGCAGTAACAAAGAGGTTACTGATGACTTCACTCTGGTATTCAAGATAGTAACCGCGCTGAGTGCGGCTATCATCATCACTAGTGATTTTTTCTTGTTTCCAGTCGATGCCGTAGACTAAGTTGGCATTTTGATTTAACTCTGTACTGCCAAGATATTCAGCACGTTCAACGGTACCTTTGGTATCAAAGCTAGATAGGCCCTCGGTGATAAACTCGCGCTCGATGAAGCTTTTAGCCAGTGAAAATTGATGTTCTGAAGTGTTTGTGGAGTAGTTAGCGCTTACGCGTAAATCTGTTTGGTCAAACTCATTTTCACAGTCATTTGTAGAGCCGGCTGCACCAAAACACGAATCATATTCACCTTCTGCATTGGTGTTTCGTGCAACAAAATTCAGCTTCATCTGTTCATTCACTTGATAACCTAAGCGAGTGTGTAATGTAGTGTTGTCGTATCCGTCATCATCTTGGTTTTCAAGCGTTGTTACGCGAGAGTTAAAGCCATCGGTTGAGAAATCAGATGCGGCAAGGTAGTAATCGAATTTATCGGTTGAACCACCCACGTCAGCGGCTAAATTGGTCGCGTTGTAACGCCCATATTCTGCAGATAATTGACCTGACGGTGCGCCCACGCCATTCGCGGTTTCGATGTTGATCACGCCACCAGCATCAGCACCATACACTAAACCTTGGCTACCACGGAGTATTTCAACGCGGTTGATGTTGCTACTTTGTATTTGACCAAAGTTAGGGCCGACTTGTGTGCCTGTTGGATCTGACACCTCGACGCCATCGATACGAACTTGGGTGCGGTAGCCTTCTTCACCACGAATTCGCAGGCTGGTTGTTGATCCGGCGCTACCATTACTTGTAACAGTGATCGAGGGCTGAGTACGTAGTACATCGGCTAGATTTGCATAGCCACGGGTTTCAATTTCGTCTCGGGTCATTACGGATACAGAGGTAGCGACTTCACGAATGGGCATAGCCACGCGGCTTGATACTACGACCATGCGCTCTAGGTTACTGTCAGTTTGATTAGCTTGACTTGTCGGCGCTGTGTCAGTGGTTTGTGCGATAGTTGGGCTTGCGGCTAGGGCAAACGAAATAGCGATAGCCAATGGGCGGTGTTGCATGTGTGTTCCTCAATCTGAAAAAAGTTAACGATCGAAGGAGGGGTAAAATGCGTGAATTATAGTAACTTTGCAGAGATATACAGTGAAGTGACGACAAATAACGTCAAAACCACATCAGCCAGCAAGTTAATTTGATAGGTGCATTCTAATGAAGCCCTCCGCTTCATCCGTAAATAACTAGTTCGTAGGCCGGTGTCGGGCTGGCATCTCAATGGATGCGTACCGTTGCGGGGGCAGCGATGGATTCACCTAGACAGCCATATTTCGTCTAGTAACACCATACTTCCCGTTTACCCTGTTCAGTTGAAATGGCTCACAACCAACAGGCACCTAGAATAGCGGCCGAGACCATACAAACACTGGGCTATAAAGTCAATGAATAAGGCCTCAAACCAGCCGTTAATGCATACCGCCACGAAAATATTTAAAGGACTTGTTATCAAGACACCCATGACAAGATGGTTTGAGAAATCGTTATCAAGACACCCATAACAAGATGTTGTGGAAATTGTTATCGAGACACCCGCGACAAAATCGGTTCGGTATCTTGTGCGTTAGTTAAAATCGTTATCGAGACACCCCATAACAAGATGGTTTGGAAATCGTTATTGAGACACCCATGACAAAAATCGTTATCAAGACACCCATAACAAGATGTTGTGGAAATTGTTATCGAGACACCCGCGACAAAATCGGTTCGGTATCTTGTGCGTTAGTTAAAATCGTTATCGAGACACCCCATAACAAGATGGTTTGGAAATCGTTATTGAGACACCCATGACAAAATCGGTTCGGTATCTTGTGCGTTAGTTAAATTAGTTGGTCGGGAGCGTTAGTTTCCGGAGGTTTCGTGAGGAGGTTGAAATTAGATAAAGGCGTTTCTAGGGAACACCTAGAGAGGGACTCGCTTTATCGCCTGTATCCGATTTGCTTACAACCCTAGCTTACAAAGCTAAGAGCATTCTTGTATGTACCTTCTGCTATTTGGTGTTGGCTTACAGCTGTTTATATCAATTCAAATATGAGGGATATGATATTAACCATTTTTATCGCAGGTTAAATATTAGTTAAAAAAAGGTTGTTTTTCACTTTGTTTAACATTAAATTAACCATAATTGTTAAACCGGTTCACCCATTGCAGTATGAGTTTCCGGTTTTTTTATAAGATAAAAATGAACCGGTTCATTTTGTTATCGAATAATTGCCGAGTCAGAAAATATGCTTAGCACACAGTATTGACGTAGTCGGCAATCCCTTTAATAGAACGAATAAATAAATAGAAAAATTGAGGTAAGAGTCCTTATGTTTAATCAAAGTAATTCATTCTCTCGCTGTGTATTGGGAGTGTCGGTTGCCCTAGGGTTAAGTGGCTGCTTAGGAGGTGAGAGTCTCAATACCGAATCGGCTACTTACGTACCTGAGTCTCGCCCCTTAGACGTTATTGCTCCTGCTGATATTGAAGTGAAACCCGGTGATGATGTGACGATTTCTGGTCGATTGGTGGGGACAACTGACGGACAAACTGTAGTTTGGAGCCAAATCAGCGGAACTGCGGTTTCGATTACAGACCCGAGCGCTGCAACATTAACGTTTTCAGTTCCAGATAGCATTCGCTCTGACAAATTAGTGTTTCAGATCGCGGCTATAAATGCAGATGGCAGCGCTGCGACCAATGAAGATGGTGAGGCGATTGTTGATATCGTTGAAATTACAGTGTTTGACCCAGACTCTGTCATCACACTAGATGTAAGTGCTGATAGCGCAACGTTAAACGGTGCGACCTTAGTCGTTGAAGGTGATGATATGTTCGTCGCGGGAGCGATGAACGATACCCATACTGCGGATATAGAGCCAGGTATGTCGGTAACTTTTAATATTGACGATCAAGTGGGTTTCTACACGTTAAACGTGCGTTATTTGATCCCTACAGACTACGGTGGAAAGATGGCATCGGCCATTGTCAACGGTGTCACGTATGATTTTGAGTTTAGTGCGACAGGGCAGTGGGAAGAGCTACGTGTCGGTGTTGTTAAACTAACCGACGGTGAGAACACTATCGAGGTTGGAGGGGGGTGGAACTATTATCGTATCGACGGTATTTCTCTTATCCCTGCTGCAGCACCCGCTGAACCTTTGCCAGTTGCACCAACATTAGTTAACGCGAATGCCAGCGATGAAGCCCTTGCATTAATGAGTTTGCTTAGCGAAAACTACGCTAAAGCGACCCTCTCCGGTCAGACGGAATTCCCGCGTAAAGTTGATGATGACTTTCCACTTACTGAAACCAACAAAATCATTCAGGCCACAGGCGATGACGCTCCCGCTATCGTAGCGTTTGACTACATGAATTATTCTGCTTCTTATGCGGGGGCTGATGGCAGTGCCGAAGGCCTCACAGAGGCGATGATTACCGCGCACAAAAATCAAAATGTCATATTATCTGCACTTTTTCATTGGCGGGCTCCTAGCGGCAATGCGGGCACGGGAGATGGTAGCTTCTATACGGATAGCACGACCTTCAATTTTGCCGCTGCCTTAGCTGATCCCGATGGTGCAGATTACGCTGCGTTGTTGGACGACATAGATACGGTTGCTACAGAACTTAAAAAGCTAGCTGATGCAGGCATCCCAGTAATTTGGCGCCCATTGCATGAAGCGGAAGGTGGTTGGTTCTGGTGGGGCGATCAGGGAGCCAGCGAATACAAAAAACTATGGATGTTAATGTATCAACGTATGACCGATATGCACGGATTAAATAACCTTATCTGGGTATTCACTCACACAGATGGCTTGTCCGAAGATTGGTACCCAGGAGATGAGTACGTCGATATTGTCGGGTTTGACGGGTACGGCGAGCCAAAAAATGACAATACGTTAACGTTTACTAGCCAGTACTCCACTCTTAAGGAACGATTCGATGGCAAAAAGCTGGTGGCATTAACAGAAACAGGCACCATTCCTGATGTGGCCTTGATGCACGAACAAAATGCTTGGTGGTCGTTTTTCATAACCTGGAACTCTGAAACCTGGAACAGCGACTCTGTCATTGGCCCCCAAGGAGCTGACCCAGTAGAAATTGATGAAAATTACGACTATGACGGTGTCATCAATCTAGCAGACTTACCCGGAGGGCGACAAAAAGTCAGTGGCACTTTTGCTAACTTTGAATCGGACGTGTATGGCTGGGAAGCACAATTGAATTGGTCCCCTACTGACGGGATAACTACCAGCACGAACTGGGCCGCTAGTGGGCAAAACTCCCTCGTATTAAGCAAAGACATGACTCAGGCTGATGCGCTAGACAATGTTGTATTTCAGACCTATCCAGCAAACGGTATAGATGTAACTGACGTCGGTACCTTAAGTATCAAGGTAAATGCTATTAATGCAGGCACAAATGTCAACGCGCATATATTTTTCAAAGCGCCTGATGGCGTAGAGAGTTGGCCAGAGGCGGTAGCGGTATCTGAGGGCGGCACTGAGCTGACGATTGACACCACTGACATCGATTTAATTACTGGTTTAGGCGTGCGCTTTCAAGGGCTAGATGGCACAGCTACTGAGGCACAATATCTCATTGATGACGTGCGCCTAGATGGCAACCAAATCTATGACTTTGAGCCGGATCCGATGGGATGGGCAGCGCAGGTAAATTGGAGCAACACCTCTGGTATTACGTTATCGCGAGACTGGTCAAGCGATGGTGCGCAATCTTTGGCCTTCATAAAAGACTTGTCGGCGCTGGGTGTCTCAGAGAATGTAGTGATGCAAACGTACCCTGAAGGTGGAATTGACGTAGCGGATAAGTCGACGCTTACGTTACACGCTTATACTACCGATTCCGGTGCCGCTACAGATGCCCATATTTTCTTTAAAGCGCCAGACGGCGTCGAAAGTTGGCCCGATGCGGTGGCAGTTGGGGCTGACGGTGTGGAGTTATCGATCGATGTGGCAGAGATTGCACAAATAGATGGTTTGGGAGTGCGTTTTAATTCTGTTGATAGCGCAGCTACAAACGCTAAATTTTATATCGATAATATTCAATTGGACGGCGCTAACATTATGAGCTTTGAAGATACTAGCGGCTTTGAGTTGCAAGTAAATTGGGTTCCAGCATCTGGCTTACAGCGTTCCACCGAATGGACGGCAAGTGGGAAATACTCATTGGCTGGTGCGGTGCAGATTGCTGATAGTGATGAGGTCGTTATACAGAATTATCCCCTAGGTGGTGTGCTATTGGGCGATGAGGTTACAGCCTTAACGCTCACAGCCTTTATACCGGGTGCCAGTAGCACAGCAACGGCTAAGTTATGGGCTAAGGATAAAGACGGTACATGGCGAGATGCAGGGGCTGTGCCCATGACCGCTCAAGGTACCCAACTGAGTTTAGATATTGCCGATTTAACAGAAATTCAAGGATTTGGTGTGCAGTTTCAGGGGTTAAGTGACACTGACGGTACATTTTTTATCGACGATGTGAAGTTTACCCAATAAGCCCAAGTGGCATGGCTGCCGTGACCGACCTTAATAAGCATCGCGGCGAACAAACAGCAGTGAATGTGCCGACGACAATATCGCGCATCAATTAGCACAGCACTACTTGTGCTTAAGAATTCAGAGGTTAAGGATATTTTTATGAACCACATACAACACACTAAGCGAAATTTTAACAAGCAAAAACTGGCTATATGCGTAGGACTCGGTCTATTGAATTCAGTCTTTACTGTGCATGCGCAAGAAGTTGAAGCGTCAGCCACTCAACCTGATGACGCGCTTGAAGTGATTGAAGTTCGTGGTCTAAAGAGTTCATTGATCCAATCGATGAACAACAAGCGTTTCTCAAATACTATCACTGACTCCATTACTGCAACTGACATCGGAAAACTGCCTGACGTCACTATCGCTGATTCCCTGCAACGAATCACAGGTGTGCAAATAAATCGCTCAGGCGGGGAGGGGACCTCGGTAAATATCCGTGGTGTCGGTCAAGTGGGGACGACGCTTAACGGAGAACAGATGCTCTCTGCTAGCGCAGTTACCACTGTACAGCCTAATTTTACGGATATCCCGTCAACTATGGTATCTGGTTTGGATGTATACAAATCTCGTGAAGCAAAACAAATTTCGTCTGGCACGTCTGGGGTTATTGATCTTAAAACCTACCGACCATTTAAGCTTGATGACGGTTTTACCTTTAATGCAAAAGCTGAATTGACCGATGGCTCTATGGGTGATGAAACAGACGAACTAGTCTCAGCCTTCTTTGGATACAATCATGATCGCGATTTTGGTTTTACTTTAAACGTATCCGTTTCAAATAAAAACTTAGCAGATTATGTTATCGGATCTACGGGTAATGATTGGGGGTTTGCAGCAACTGAAGCTTCAACCTTTGCGCAAAATAACGTTGATGCCAATGGAAATGGTAATACCGACGATACGTATTATGCATTTCAAGGGCACCAAGCGGCTAATCAATATATTGCACGGGATCGCGTGGGTGTAAATGGTTCATTTCAGTGGCAAGTAGCTGATCGCGTAGAACTAGTCGCCGATGTTTTTTACACGCAGATGGATGAATTACAAACTCAAGCAGCATTTATTGCGGCTCAAGCGTGGCAGGGGGTGACAGGTTGGTTCACCCCGACCTCCAGCGGTTTTACAGCACATCCGCATCAAACGAAAAATGCTGATGGCAGTATTAATACACTGCCTGGTAGCTTTAATTCGTTTAGCGCTGGGGTGTTACAATCAAGGCGCAATATGGCGCATTCTGAAGCAAACGCTATCGATCGCGAGGCATTAAATACTAACCTTGAGTTAAATTTTGATTTGACGGACAACCTTTCTGGGTCGGTGCGTTGGGTGCACGGCAAAGCGACTGATGACAATGCGTTAAGTGTTGTAGATTCATACATAAATAGCGGTTCACAAGTAAATGCAACCTATAAAGGTGAGGGCGGCGTAGCCCTGAGCGATGTAAACCCGTGGGGTTATGATGGTCAGTTCGCTCAACTACCAGACGGCACAGAGGTCGAAGACTTCACCATGATCCCGATTGGTATTGAATATACAGGATCTAGTCAAGTATGGGATTTACCTACTACGCATATTATAGATGGACAAGAAGTTAACGAGATATTTGGCAGTAATATAGCTCGTTATTCGGCGACATCAGCGAATTTAACCGGTGCACAAAAAGAAGCTGAATTAGACGTGCTGCGCTTAGACGGTAAGTACGTGTTCGATGATCTTGGGCCAGTTGTTTCTAGTGAATTCGGGATCCGTTACGGTAAGCGGGATGTAACACAATTGTCATGGATAGGCGGTGTGGCGCGAACCAATCAATATGGTGATGCATTTTTATCACGTTGGAAGGACAGTGCGAGTCAGGCACCGGAAACGTTAGAATCGTTTATTGATCCCATTTCATTTGAATCATTAGATCAAAAGGGCCTCATTACGCAATTAAGTGATTTTCAAGGGGCAAGCGGCTTAGGCACTTTGTATTTTGTTGACCCTGATAAAATGTCAGACCCGCTGGCGTGGCACAACGAGGTGTACGGGCAAAATATTCAGTCTCCAGATGGCGCAAACTCCTACGACTTAACCGAAAAAAATAGTGAAGCCTATGTCCAGTTAAACCTTGATGGTGAGTTAGGTGAAATGTCTTACCGAGGAAACGTAGGTCTGCGTTATGTGAAGACTGAGCTAGACATTAACCAATCTGAACTCGGTACTAGTGGCACTGCAACTTATAACGGTGTGTCTTATATTTTATCTGGTGCATTAGGGATGTTACCACCTACGGCAGCATTGCTTAATACTGAGCGTGAATACTCCGACGTTTTGCCTTCTGTTAATTTGTCGCTCAACTTAACAGATGAGCAAATATTGCGTTTTTCATACAGTAAAACCGTGACACCGCATGACACTAACAATTTAGCAGGTGGGATAAACGTGACACGAGTGTTAGCGTGTGACCTGCAGGAGCCAGACGGCACCAGTATTTTCTGTGCAACTCAAGCTACGCAACAAGGTAACCCGCAACTTGACCCATGGCGTTCAACCAATTACGACGTTTCATATGAGTGGTATTTTAGTGAGTCGGGCATGTTGAGTGTAGCGGCGTTTTATATCGACATAGAGTCATTTATCGGAAATACCACTGTGCAGCTTGCGCTTGAAGACAGTGACGGTGTTGTTCGAGGTTATAACCTAGAGACTGGGGAATTTACCGGTACCGTACCTACAACAACTAAAGGCAATGTGGACGGCGGTAGCGTAAAAGGAATTGAGATCGGCTATCAGCAAGGCTTTGATTTCTTAGACGGTATCTGGCGAAACTTTGGCATTACCGCTAACTATACTTACTCGCCGAGTGAAAGTGGTGATACCGATTATTATGGTGAGAGTACACCAATGCTCGATAATTCAGAGCATCAAGCAAACTTTGCTCTTTGGTACGAAGACGACGCGTTACAAGGGCGTATTGCGGCTAATTATCGCAGTAAAACCTTTATGTCTGTACGTCGCTTAGGTAGCTATGAACTAGCGAAATTTATCGAACCGACATTATATCTTGATGCGTCTGTTAGTTATGATTTCAACGAGAACTTATCAGTGTCGTTGCAAGGCACTAACCTAACGGAAGAGACGCGAGATACCTATCTACAATGGGAAGATTTAATTGATAAGCGCTACATTAATGAGCGTCGATTCACACTAGGTGCTCAATATCGTTTTTAACCTTTCGTAGCATTGTATGTTAATAAGTGACCACTCAGCGAGAGCGTAAATAAGGTGCATGACTGAATGAATGGTTGTTCTGTTTCCAAGTCATGCAATGAAGTGTAAGTTCTTTAAAACTGGCCTGCGAGAAATGCCCCAGAGGCTTTTGCTCTGCGTTATCATTATTTGAAATATTTCACTATGTGAAAGGAAGCAACCCTTACTACATAGCGATGCATTAATCAAAAAACGCTGGACGCATTCTGGGAGGGGATTTATCAATGCGAATAGGTATTAGAATAGCGAGAAGTTGAAAAAGCCCCTTTTAATCTCTGATTAAAAGGGGCTTTTTGCTGTCTAGCGCTCTAAGGATATGGCTGAACGCGTAGAGATAAAAACAGACTTGTTAAGAAGATAGATATTGATCTTCACCTTTTGCGTGTTAGCAGCTTTTTAATGGCACTACGTACTGAATCAAAGGCGATTTCATCAATTGTTAGGCTTGCAAGAGAATAAAACTGAGCTTGAGCTATTTCGCTGTGCTGGATTGATAACCGCGGTTTTTGAGGTAGGGTCGTTACAAATATCGTATCACAGGTGTGATAATTAATATTTTTGTATAAATACTGATTCGGAAAGGAAGCAAAATAATGCCAATTTTCTATGTCGAGGCTAAGTTCTTCATAAATCTCTCGAGCCAGAGCTTGCTCTAGTCCTTCATCATGATCTACAAAACCACCTGGTAGGTCGAGCTTCCCTTTACTTGGCTCGTTTGCTCTTCTGGTAAGCAATATTTCATCCTGTACTAAAATGATAGCCGCAACGGCACTAGCAGTGTTGTGAAAGTAAGTAAATTGGCAGTGTGCACAAATAAAACGAGCGCCTTCGATAAGCGTTATCTTTTCGCTTTTACAATTAGGACAGTAGCGGAATATCTCAGGGGAAGGGAGCTGCATAACAATCTACTCTTGATGTGAATATTACTTCTGGTGTTTAGTGATTATATACAAAGATGCTTTTGAGCGTCGTCCTTTACTTAGGGACGACGGCGGTCAAAAAGGTGATAGGCGTACATTCGGTGATCTTTCTAATAAGGATTTGAAATCGCACTGAAAGAGCTCTGTTTACCGTCGGGTACAAATATGAATCTGCGCAGTCCACTTATACTGGTCCAAGGTTTAATACTGTTGTTTGCAACTACTTTCAGTGTGAATTCAGTATCGCTAGGTGTGAGTTTTAACGTGCCAATGAGTTGGTTTTCTAGTCCATTTAATTCTGTGGTTATCTTTTGCTCATTTAGCTCTATAGAAATCTCAAGTCCAGCACTGTCGGTGTTGTCTTGCTGAATGTAGAGGTCATAGTTCCCTGCGCTCATTACGTCAATGTGGTAACGGGCAAAATCCCCAGGTTGCTTTAAGTTACTTAGATGGTGCGGCTTGCTCAGCACATTTACAGATGTTGCCGCAGGGCCAAAGCCATTTACCAGACTGGCTTGGTTGGTAATTTGATAGACGGGGGGTCTGAAGCTCGCAGGGTCGTCGTGTATCTCATCAAATTTTGCTTTTAACTTACTGATCATACTCTTAGCTACAACAGGCTTTTCCGTAACGATATTGTGACTCTCAAGAGGATCTTGTTGCATATCAAACAACAGGTAGCTTTTGGTCGCTTGTGGGTATTGCGGCCTATCTGCTGCAGGGTTTAGGAGTAGCTTGTATTGCTCTGTTCGCAATCCAATTGTTTGGTTGGCGAAATGCATGGCCGCTTTTGCTTTGCGATCAATTGGGGTCCATTGGTTGAAATTGGGTAAGTCAACGTTAACATCATGTGAAGCAATATATGTCTCTCGATTGTTGTCACCTTTGATCTCACCGGTTAGGTAATTCAGGAACGACAGCCCATCAAACCCTTTGTGTGTAGCTGGTAATTTAGCTTGGGTTAGTTCGGTGAGTGTGGGAAGTATGTCTTTTACATCAACATACCTAGGCACATCACGGGCCTGCCAGTGATCTTTCCAACGTATAAAAAGTGGAGACTTGATACCATTTTGCCAAGACTGTCCCTTATTACCTTTCAGTTTTGATGGATTACGTTGGTACCACTCCTCTTTTAGCATTGCGCCGGCATTACTTGAGTCCCACCAGGGACCATTATCGCTAAGGAAAATGACTACAGTGTTGTCAGATAAATTAAGGGCATCTAGACGAGCGAGTAACCGACCTATTTGTTCATCCATTTCATTTACCATGCCATATAAATTAGCGATAGCTGGACGTAATCCTTGTTTTATTAAAGGGTCGCTGAATTTTTTTGGGGCAACCCACGGTTCGTGCGGTGCTAAGTAACTTACGTAGGCAAAAAAAGGTGTGGTTTGGTTTCTCTCAATGAAATCAATAGCATAATCTGTGACCACTTCGGAAGCCCATTTTTGATGGGTGACCTTTTTTCCATTCAACCAGCCAAAGCTGTTTTGGTGTTGATAAAGCTCTGCATAGTAACCTTCGTCAAAACCTCGGTCCCAAGGAAAATAACCATTGGTCTTGCCTATATGCCATTTTCCCCAAGTGCCTGTTTTATAGCCAGCATTAAGCAGAATATCTGACATTAAAACTTCGTCTCTTGCCATGAAATCTCGTCCGCCGTGAACTCCCGATACGCCTGTTTTATAAGGATCTCTGCCACTGAGCAGCGCCGCACGGGTGGTAGAGCATACAGGCGTTACTGTGAAGTCACTAAAGCGCACTGACTCACGGGCTAACCGGTCTATGTTTGGTGTACTGATATAAGGTGATGCGTGTATAGACAGATCGTCAAAGCCTAGATCATCAGCAGTGATAAGTACTATGTTTGGGCGGGAGTGCTCGGGTTCAGCATAGAGAATATGACTGGAAAAAAGCAGTACTATGGCGCAAAAATAAGCGATTGGTTGCATGTTCAAATTCCTTATATTTAGATTCACAAAAACTGCCGTGCTTCAGCGTGCGCCATAAACAAGTGATACAAGGTGCTTGCTGGGGCTGAGGCGTTAATAACCTGATTATTGGCATCAAGTTGATCAACGTACAAAGAGGGCTGTTGTGGGTTGATAAAATGGTGCAGTAAATTTTCAATGGCGATACGCGCATCGTCTAAATAGGGATTAGGGGTCGGGACAGTGCGCGCCATTGCTAAACTGGCTTTTATCCATTCGGTCATTGGCCAGCAACGTTTAGTTTGTGATGATTCCCCTGTTTTCAAATCTACTTGATCAAGCAACAAGGACCTCCAACAATTATCGTCACGGTGCTTCTCGCTGTGGGCTTGAGGGTCTGCCTTTGTTAAACCCAGCAACAGGGCATTGCGGTAAAGCGCGTGGCAATATTGTGCTACTGGCTTATTTGTATATTTGTGGTATTCCTGAAGTAACCAAACCCATTCCATCATGTGGCCCGGCTCGATGATATCGCCCTTAGTCGTGGATAACTGCCAGTTATGACTAAAAAATTCGCGTACCACGCCGTGTTTGTGATCATAAAATACATTTTCGAACAGGCCGAAAATTTCACCAGCGTATCCTAACCACTTTGCATCTTGAGTCGCTTGGTACAAGGCTAAAAACGCTTCAAACAAATGCATATGTGGATTTTGGCGACGACACTGGTAAGAATAACTGCCTTCTAACCACCCTGCTGAGGAACCTTTTAGTTTTACCTCGATGCTGTCAATCAGTTGGTTAGCTTTATACAGCGCATGTAAATCGCTAAACACTGCATAGCGCCAAGCGTAAGCGAGCAGGAAGAATGCGCAGTCATACAAGTCGACATTCTCATTGATGATCTTATCCTCGTGGTCGAGAATATGGCAGAACATACCGCTTTGATTAATTTCAGCGTGGCGTTGAACAAAAGAATCAAGCTGACTGACCCTGAACATAGCATCATCTAACCATCCTTGTTTACTTGCATAGGCGCAACAAAACATTTGTCTAGCTTGTACTCGAATACGTTTGTTTGCACTAAGGTCAGCTTGACCATTTGCTAGGAATCCTTCAATGGCACTGCCATTCGGCATAAATCCATTTCGTGCCCAATAGGGTAGGACATCATTACCCATCCAACTGTCAAAGCGATGAATGGTATCTCGCAACAGAACATGCTGATCGTCGATAGAGCAAAATTTATTTGAACCGGTTAACATTGTTGTGGTCGTTACTTTGGATGAATATATGAGCTAAATATCACACAAAAAATGAACCGGTTCAATTTTTACTTTGAAATTTTATTATTTTGCTTTTTCTGTATAGCGAGTGGTGCTTTCACGAATAATAAACTCATAGGGGAAAACGTACTCTTTGGTCTCTGTAACTTTACCTTGGATCATATCAAGTAGCATCTCAGCTGATTTTTCTCCGATTTTTTCAGCAGGTTGAGCTACGGTAGTCAGCGTTGGTACTACATATTTAGATACGTCCATGTCATCAAAACCGGTGATCGAAATATCTTGAGGGATCCGTAAGCCTTTATCGATAAAGCCCTTCATAGCAGCAATAGCCATTTCATCATTCATGCAAAAAACTGCGCTTGGACAGTTTTTCATATTGTAGAATTGCTCGGCGGCACTGATTCCGGACCAATAATTAAAATCGCCTTCGATGACTAATGACTCATCAAATTCAATACCATGAGAGCTTAGAGCCTGCATATAGCCTTTCAAGCGATCTCGAGTGTGCGGGTTCTCGTGTAACCCTGAAATCACACCAATACGCTTATGCCCTTGCTGAATTAGATGGCTGACCACTTTATTTGCCGCGCCGGCATTATCGATACGCACCGAACTGTAGGGCGTACCCTCGCAACTGCTGGCACTAACTGCGAACACACCTGTCTTTGGTAACAAGGAGTCATTTTCTTTGTAGGGACGTAGATTAATTACCCCATCCGCAAGGCGCGTTTCCACCATACGAATGAAGTCTTTTTCTTTTTTCGATGAGTCACGGGTATCGCCAAGCAAGACGTTATACCCCGCGCGTTGAGCCACGGACTCGATACCACTGATCACTTTTGCGAAAAACAAGTTCGCAATGTCAGGGACCATGACGACTATGGTGTTCGCGGTCTTGCTGCGAAATTTTTGCGCCAACATATTAGGTTTGTAATTGAGCTTTTGAATTGCCGCTTCGACTTTCTCCAAGTTCTTTTTAGATACCCGCTCTGGATGGCTAAGGGCTTTAGATATTGTCCCCGTGGATAAGCCTGCTTCTTTTGCCACATCTCTGATGGTTGTCACTATGCTGCCTTTCTAACTGAATGTTGGGATTTTATTGTCCCTTGGCCTGGATATTGAGCAGGCCAATCAGGTGCTTTATTTAATATGGGTTCAGTTTACTTAATCTGGCGTTTAACGCCAGAAAATCACTATATTAAAGTAATTTTCAGTTTAACAGTTGTTAATAAAATACAAAATTTAACTTGATAAATGAACCGGTTCATTTTATGTTTGTGTTATCTAATCACTGTTATTTAAAAACGTTACTCCTATGAAAGTAACTGGAAAGCCGTTTCATGATTCTATCTGCGCTAGATATTTCGATTATTGCTGCTTATTTGCTCGCCATTGTGGCGCTAGGGTTATATATCTCTAAAGCTGCAAGCAAAAACGTACAAAGTTACTTCTTAGGAGGAAATAAACTGAAATGGCAATTGCTGGGTTTATCGAACGCGTCTGGCATGTTTGATATCAGCGGTACCATGTGGATGGTTTATTTACTCTTCATATATGGGCTTAAAAGCGTCTATATCCCTTGGCTATGGCCAAGTTTTAACCAAATATTTTTGATGGTATTTTTGTCGATTTGGCTACGTCGATCTGGGGTGATGACAGGGGCTGAGTGGATCAGATTTCGCTTTGGTGAAGGCAAAGGTGCGACGTTGAGTCATTTTGTTGTGGTGCTATTTGCCCTGCTAAGCGTATTGGGATTTCTTGCCTATGGTTTTATTGGGATTGGCAAGTTCGCTGCTGCGTTTCTACCTTGGGAATTATCTGTTGACCCTCGTACCAATGAAATTTATTACGGCTTAATTATGACCGTTTTAACCTCTCTTTACGTGGTTAAAGGAGGTATGGTCAGCGTGGTCTTTACCGAAGTATTGCAGTTTGTGATCATGACAATTGCCTGCATTGCTATCGGAATTGTGGCGATGATGAAAGTCTCTCCAGAGCTGTTGGCCCGTGCCACGCCTGATGGATGGGACAGCATGGCTTTTGGTTGGAAGCTGGATCTTGATTGGAGCTCACTTTTAGCTCAAGCCAACGAGCGCATCATCAGCGATGGTTGGTCGCTATTCTCAGTGTTCATTATGTTGGTCCTGTTCAAAGGAATATTGCAAAGCATGGCGGGTCCTGCACCTAACTTTGATATGCAGCGTGTATTGTCTGCCAGAACGCCAAGCGAAGCGGCCAAAATGAGTGGTTTTGTGAGTTTAGTGTTGTTGGTACCCCGTTATATGATGATCACAGGCTTAGCGGTTTTGGCTCTGGTGTACTTCATGCCCCAGTTAAACGCTATGGGGCCGGATGTTGACTTTGAACAGATTTTGCCTTTTACCTTAGCGAACTTTATTCCAAGCGGCTTATTAGGCCTTATCATCGCCGGGTTGCTCGCTACTTTTATGTCAACATTTGCGGCGACCACTAATGCAGCTCCTGCATATGTAGTTAACGATATTTATCGTCAATATATCAATCCTAATGCATCGGCTAAAACATACGTGCGTATGAGTTACTTAATCTCAGTAGTGTTCATTGTGTTGGGTACAGCTATTGGACTATTTATACCCTCGCTAAACGCTATCGTAATGTGGTTGGTATCCGCTTTATATGGTGGCTATACCGCGTCTAACTTATTGAAATGGTATTGGTGGCGCTTTAATGGTATGGCTTATTTTGCTGGTATGTCCGCCGGCATTTTGGCGGCGATACCTATGATGTTCACCGACGTTTCACCTTTATACAGCTTCCCCTTTATGTTTGCGGCTTGTTTGGTGACCTGCATTGTTGTCAGTTTTATAAGCGTACCAGATGATATTGAAGTCGTGAAAAACTTCTATTTAAAAACTCGCCCATGGGGATTATGGGGCCCAATAATTGCTGCTGTACAAAAAGACGATCCTAGCATCTGCCCGAATCAGGAATTCAAGCGAGATGCGCTGAATGTGCTTATCGGGATTGTTTGGCATACCAGTTTAACTGCAGCGCCTATTTTCTTGGTTATTCAGCACTGGGGCGGGTTAACTATCGCCACAGCTGTGGCGATCATTTCTAGCATCCTGCTCAAATACATGTGGTGGGACACCTTAAGTGATGAACCTCATGAGCAGAAAATTTCATCTCAACCTTCTATGTTTTCCCCTGCTCAGCAAGGGAAATAATACTTATGCGAACAAGAGCACTTTTTATGAATGACAAAACCTTATTTCATGCCCGAGTCAAGGATATTAAAGCCCATCACGAAACGCTGCTTAGTGCAGTGAATCAGCCTACTCAGCTTAGTAATGGAATATTTCAGCGTTGGCAGAACCCAATATTGACAGCCGCTCATACCCCACTTACTTGGCGCTACGATTTTGATGAATCGCGCAATCCTTATTTTATGGAGCGTATTGGAATTAATGCCACGCTGAACGCCGGATCGATTTACTTTAACGGTAAATACACTGTCGTTGCTCGGGTAGAAGGCAACGACCGTAAATCCTTTTTCGCGGTGGCACAAAGTGATAACGGTGTTGATGGTTTTACCTTTTGGCCTCGTCCGATCAATATGCCTGACGGCGAAGAACCCGATACTAATATTTACGATATGCGCCTGACTCGCCATGAGGACGGTTATATATATGGATTATTTTGTACTGAACGCAAAGATGATACTCAGCCTGACGATGCATCTGCTGCGGTGGCTCAATGTGGTATAGCCCGCACGAAAGACTTGGTTGATTGGCAGCGTTTACCGGACTTGGTGACTTACAGCGGTCAGCAACGGAACGTCGTGCTACATCCAGAGTTCGTTGAAGGGAAATACGCGTTGTACACGCGACCACAAGATGGCTTTATCAGCGTCGGTGGTGGAGGAGGTATCGGATGGGGGCTGTGTGATTCAATGGAATCCGCCAAGGTTGAGCAAGAAACTATAATTGATCATAAGGTTTATCATACGATCTCTGAGGTCAAAAACGGACAGGGGCCTGCACCAATAAAAACTGAAAGTGGTTGGCTGCATCTTGCCCATGGCGTGCGCAATACGGCCGCTGGTTTAAGATATGTGTTGTATATGTTTATCACCGATTTACAGCAACCTTGGGTGATAACTCACAAGCCAGCCGGCTATTTACTAGCTCCTGAAAGCGATGAGCGTGTTGGCGATGTGTCGAATGTGGTATTCAGTAACGGCTGGATTGTTAACAAGAGTGAGCAAGTTTTTATCTATTATGGTTCAAGCGATACACGTCTACATGTTGCCACCTCGACCGTTGCTCAGCTAGTAGATTATTGTTTAAACACGCCGCAAGATGGGCTCACTACACACAGCAGTGTTCAAGCTATTTATGATTTGGCGGCTGCCAATGAGGGGGGACTATGAGCCTTGCAGCAACTGATGAAGATGTTGCTATGCATTTCAACCTCCAAGGGGTCGATTGTGAATTGAGCCAAATCGCTAAGTGGTGGGTAGAACACAGTGTTGATTATGAAAACGGTGGTTTCTTTGGCGAGATTGACTTTGTCGGCAAGGCGTTGCCCACAGCAAATAAGGGAATTATTTTAAATAGTCGAATATTATGGTTTTTCAGTGAAATTGCCCTGCGACAGAATAGTCCTACATATTACTCACTCGCTACCCGAGCGTTTAATTATCTGATTGAACATTTTGACGATACTGAAAATGGAGGGGCATATTGGGAATTAGCGTTTGATGGTTCAGTTGTAGAAACAAAAAAGCAAACTTACGCACAGTGTTTTTGTATATATGCGTTGTGCAGTTATTTTCGTTTAACTGGAGAGAAAGCGGCACTTGAGAAAGCACTCGTTTATTTTCAATTGGTCGAGAAATATGCTCGTGACGCCACGTGTGGAGGCTATATCGAGGCATTCAGTCAGGATTGGAATAGCATCAGTGATTACCGCTTGAGCGAGAAAGATCTCAACGTCCCCAAATCAATGAATACTCATTTACATGTACTAGAAGCTTATAGTGCTTTGTATCAAGTACACAAAAGCGCGCAAACAGAAGACGCACTTCGTCATGTAATTGAGGTGTTTCAGTATCACATTGTTTGTCATAAAACGACTCACCTTAAATTATTTTTCGATATGCAGTGGCGGGATAAGTCACAAACCTATTCTTACGGGCACGATATCGAAGCTAGTTGGCTGTTATGGGAGTCAGCGAAAATTCTGGCGGACAAACGAGTCATGAGTCAGTTAAAACCTGTGGTGATTGGTTTAGCACAGGCGTGCTTAGATGAGGCCATAGGAGAGGAAGGCCAGCTGTGCGACGAATTCATTTTTGACGAGCGACAACGCAAAGAGACGAGTTATTGGTGGGTTCAGGCTGAAGCGCTCGTTGGCTTTATGAATGCTTTTACATTAACTGGCAACCAAGGGTTTAAAGAGGTTTGCCAACCAATTTGGTCCTTTATTCAGCGCTATCATATCGACGCGACCCATGGAGAATGGCATTGGCTAGCCAGCCATCATCAAGATAGTCAAAGCCGTATCTATAAAGCGGGTTTTTGGAAAGCGCCATATCACAATGGACGTGCAATGATGGAATTGCAGCACCTGCTAGAAAAATAGTGACTATACAACAGCAAATTTGAGTGACATAACATGTTAAAAAAAGCGTTTTTCATGGCTTGCTTTTATTTCGTTAGCAGCCATGCCTACTGCCACTTCGAGCATTTTATCACTCGAGATGGCAGCCGTTTACTAGACGGTGATAGGCCGTTTCGTTTTGCTGGTTTACATGCCCCAGAGCTACACCGTATTGAAGATGATGAACGCGGTGTATGTAAAGAGGATCGGCGTGGATGGGGACAATATTTTAAATGGCCTACGAAGGAAGAACAGCAAAACTGGGTACGCTCATTGGTTCGTACCGGTCATAAAGCTACGCGAATATATGTGCTATCGGTAGCTCAGCCTGATGATGCGGCATGTGAGCGCGAAGTGCATATTTTGCCTCCAGTCAAAGCGGACGAAATGCCCAGGTTGAATGAAAAGGCTATGCAGGTACTCGATAATTTGTTGGCAACCGCTGATGAAGAAGGTTTACGTTTAATTATTCCTTTTATTGATCACTGGAGCTGGTGGGGGGGACGTGCTGAATTAGCTGCTTTTTACGATGAAAGCGCAGATGACTTTTATAATACAAAAAGCAAAACCTATCGGGCGTATCAATCGATTATTCAACAGGTTGTTACCCGGACCAACACGATCACCGGCAGAAAATACTCTGCAGAAAAAGCAATTATGGCATGGGAAACTGGCAATGAATTAAAAGACAGCACATCTGCTTTTGTTACCGAAACAGCAGCGTTGATACGGCGTTTTGCACCTAAACAATTAGTAGTTGATGGTAATTATTTAAGCGTGCTAAGTTCGTCTGTCAATGACCCCAATATCGATATTATTAGCAATCATTTTTACTCTGTTAATCATAACAACAAACCGCAAACAATCATTGATGACTTAGTTTCAATAAAAGGTAAGAAAGTTTACATTATTGGCGAGTTTGGGTTACTACCTACTAAGCAAATTCAGGAAATTATGCAAGCCGCTGTGAAAAGTGACGTAAACGGGGCGCAAGCATCTGGAGCGCTAATATGGGGCTTTCGTGGTCGGCGACATAACGGCGGTTTTTATTGGCATAAAGAAGGCGACAGTGAGTACTACAGTTATCATTTGCCTGGCTTCGAAGCAGGTAAAGAAAATGATGAAATTGCTGTTATCGATACTATAAGGCAAGCTCAAGCAAATATGAATGGAGAAGTTAAATCTCGCGTATTACCGTCACCTGAGCCACCAACATTGCGCGAAATTTCTCAAGCTCGACATGTTAATTGGTTGGGCTCTCCGGTGGCTCGAGCGTATAGAATTGAGCGGAAACTTGCCAGTGACATAAAATGGTACGTTATTGCTAAAGAGGTAAGTGACGGGAAAAACCAATATGACTCTCGCCACGATAATTTGTTTACCGATACTGACGAGCTCAACGTTGGCCAAACTTATTTGTATCGTGTTATCGGCATCAATGAGTCTGGGGAGTCACAGCCTTCAAATGTACAGTCTCTCTATATTTCACCAGTGCATTTGAACTGAGGACCGTGCTTCAGGCCTTACAATTGCTAACATATATGCGTTACCGCGGCGTTTGCGTGATCGATTTTGGAAAAAGAGATAAAGGCGTTCTTAGGGAACGCCTAGAGAGGGGGGAGCTTTATTGTTTGTATCCGATGTGCTTACAACCCTAGCTCAGACAAACCAGGATGATCATCAGGGCGGCGGCCTTGTGGCCAACGGAATTTTCGCTCTGATTCTTTGATGGGTAAGTCGTTGATGCAGGCAAAGCGATTTTGCATTAGGCCGTTTTCGTCAAATTCCCAATTTTCGTTGCCGTACGAACGAAACCAGTTACCGCTGTCGTCGTGCCATTCATAAGCGTAGCGAACGGCAATACGGTTTTCAGTGAAAGCCCACAACTCTTTTATTAGGCGATACTCCAGTTCTTTATCCCATTTGGCTTTTAAAAACGCGGCTGCTTCTGCACGGTTATTAACGAATGTGCTGCGGTTTCGCCACTTGGTGTCCTCTGTATAGGCGAGAGAGACCTTTTCTGGATTGCGGCTGTTCCAACCATCTTCGGCTAGGCGAACTTTTTCCATGGCGCTTTCCCTAGTAAAGGGGGGAAGTGGGGGGCGTGTATTCATGTTTACATCCTCTTTAGGTCGATTAACATTGCATGATTAAACTATTTAACCTGAATACTGGATAAGCCGAGCCTCTCGATAACGCTCTTTTTGTGCCTAACTGCATTGGATTGTCTAGCAATAACACGTTATTACGTACGCCAATCCGCCTTGCTATGCACGAAAAATTTCGTCACCGAGTAAGCTGTAGAGTAAAACAACTTGGGTATAAATTCGTAAGCCGTTGAATTATAGCCTTAAACTTTACTGGGTGACACTTCTTAACCAGAACTCAGGTTATTTACTAAAAATACGTTTTTGTTGAAACTGAATCTTTAATTTTATTTACAAGGCCAATGTGACGGCTTGGCTAACTTTAGCGGGAACCGCACAGCAAAGTAATACTTCTGACTCGTCGACGTGGGCACTCGGCTTATTGCGGTACGTTACACTGCCACTTAGTAGCCTTACTGCACATGATCCGCATTGGCCGTTACGACAACTGTATTCTGGCGTTAGCCCGCTGCTTTCGGCGACGTCCAGTAAGGTCTTGTCGCCCCTGTTCCAGCTTTGTTTAATACCAGATTGGGCAAATGTTATCAAAGCCGACTCAGCTTCTTGCTCCGCGTTAGCACTGGTATCTGTTGATTGGCGTACTAAAGATGATGGTCCGAACGCTTCAGCGTGAATGTCGCTATCTTGTACCCCAAGTTCAATTAATAAATCGTACATGCTTTGCATAAAACCTTGGGGCCCACAAAGATAAAAGTCTTTGTCGAATAGTGATGTTGCATTGTGGCTAGTCGTAGTGGCCATTGTATTAAGGACGTCGAGTAACAAAGCTTGGCTTATCCGCCCCTGAGCGGTGTAGTCTAATGGTGTCATTGGTTTAGGCGGCTTGCCCGTATCAATATCACTTAACACAGAATAATACTGAATATGCCCAGCGCTACGATTGGCGATATGAGTGAGCTCTTGGTAGAACCCACGTTGGTGTCTATCTTTAGCCCCTTGAATAACAGCCATCGGGCGAATATAGCGGCTGCGCAACCCTTCACCAAGGGCATCATTTGCCATCGATAGCATAGGCGTTATACCCACGCCAGCCCCTATCAAAACGGCAGGGCGCTGTTGTTTATTGTCGATAAAAAAGTGGCCACTCGGCGCTTTTATGTGTATTTCACTGCCCACGCTTATGTTGGCATGCAGCGCACTTGAGACTTGGCCATTGGATTCACGCTTAACCGAAATGCGATAATAGTTGCCTGTCGGGGCGCTAGATACCGTGTAATTACGCACGAGCCACTTGTCAGTGTTGGGCTGCTTGATACGCAAGGTAAGATGTTGACCTGGAGAAAAGGGCAATACAGCTGAATCGTCACTTGGGCGTATGTAGAATGAGCGAATAGTACTGCTTTCGTCTTCTATTTTAGTGATGGTAAATGGGCGCCACTGGTTGCGCTGTGCTTGTGCTTTTACTATCGCTTCTGCTTGTGCCCAGGTGCCTGTTGCTTGTGAGCTAGGAGAGTAGCTTTCAAAGGTTGCCCGAAACGGTAAGGCCGCTCTTAAGGTTATGCCTTGGGTTAAGGTAAATTGCCAGCCACGCAGTGCACCTTGAAAGCCTTCAATCAAGGGGGAGTCACTAGCAAGTAACGTGGCTTCACCAGTCAACATAATCACATCGCCTGATGTAAAATCAACGAAGAGTATGCCTGCTTTAGGGTTGATAGCGAAGTTACCTAAGGTGTTGAAAAAGTTATTCCCTGCATAATCTGGGATCGTCAAGGTATTACCTTGTACCTTTATAAAGCCAGGCATGCCACCACGGTGCGAAACATCAACTCCCATCGCACTTTGCGCCGGTTGTTCATCGTTTGCTGAGTGCTGAGGATTATGCCCAGCCGAACTGGCGACAAAAAACGTATCTGCTTGACGAATAAAAGTGGTTAATGAGGCACTCAGCTCAGTAAATGTTTCAATAACGGGCGCCTCTACAGGGGCATATGGTGAGCGAATAAATTGAATTTCCCGCGTTTGAATATATTGCGGGCAATTGCCAAAAGACTGCTCAACGTCTAATTCAAGCTGATGATTTGACACCGAACTGACGGTGGCGTTTACTCGGTTGCGTCGCCGCGTAGGCATTTCTAATCCAAGTAAACCCAAGCGAGCCCCTTGCTTGACGGCGGATGCTAATGGGTCTCCTGTTAAAATAGGCGTATTTATCGTCAGTTGTGTCGAGGAAGGGGACTGCACGAAGCCCGGCTTTCCAGGTAAAATCGATGCCCAAAGTTGCCCTTCATCTGTCGTGCTGCCCAGCACCATAAACGGCAGTTGTTGGAAGAATTGCCTATGTTGATCTGGCATGTATGGGCGGATCGCGCGACGGCCAATATTGTCCATCTGCTCCAGAGCACCTGCACTGGCTTGCAACTGACGCTCACCTTCGTGAAATGGGGGGGGAGTGTTGTTAAGTTCCATGAGTACTCCAGTACAGGTAAATTAATTCAATACATTCAAGAGATATGGCTAGGTGCGCCGCCCAGCCAATAAAAAACATAAAACGCTACACGCTAGGCAACAAGACCAGCCTTTGTTGCTGCCATGGGTTTAAATCCGTTTAGCGCTTCTACATTTGCTAAAAAGCGACGAACATTTGGGTACTCAGCCAAGGACACATTCCCCTCTGGAGCATGCGCTGTGTAAGTGTATATAGCGATGTCAGCGATGCTCGGGCTATCACCGACCAAAAACTCTCTGCCTTCTAAGTGTGCATCTAGTTTCCCTAGTACTTTGTTTGCCGTGGCAATAGCAAAGTCAGCATCAAGGGGCGCATTAAACACGGTAATTAAGCGCGCATTACATGGGCCAAAGGCTATTTCGCCAGCGGCTAGTGACAAGAATTTTTGTACTTGCGCTTCAAGCACTGCATCGGTAGGTAAGTAGTTAGGCGCGTACTTACGTGCCAAATAAACCAAGATCGCATTTGAGTCACTGATAACGACGTCACCGTCTTCTAATACGGGTACTTGACCCGCAGGGTTCAGGGCTAGAAATGGCGCTTGTTTGTGTTCACCTCCCGCTAAATCCACATTGATGACATCGTGGGCGATACCAGCGATGTTAGCGAATAGCTCCACACGTTGGGCGTGACCGGAGAGCGGGAACGAATGAATTTTGATGGCATTTGACATGATAAGTCCTCTGATTGTTTTTAGGTGGTTTGGCCTTAATAAGGCGTCGCTTTGTATTCGAACAAATAATAGGCACAGCAACTCTTGTGAACAATATGTTGATTTATAGAATGACTATGTACAAAATGTTCTTAATATGACGGGTGATACACCAAATCGCTCATGATCAATCGCGACTGAGAAGGCAAATACAGCCATGGATACCATTGACGGCATACGTACGTTTATTGCGGTAGCTAAACAAAAATCGTTTACCGCAGGGGCTAAGCAATTGGGCATAAGCACTAAGCTGGCGAGTAAATACATTGGTCAGTTGGAGAAAAAGCACGGTGCTTTGTTGTTTCACCGCACAACGCGCAGTGTTACGTTGACAGAAACTGGGCAAGCGTATTTTGCGCGGTGCGTGCCTTTGCTAGAGCAATTTGAAGAGCTAGAAGATGTCATTCAACATCGACAGTCTGCTCTGTCAGGTACCGTTCGCTTAACGGCTCCCACCGCATTTGGCAGTACTAAACTCGTTGATGCTCTGGCTCCGTTTTTAGCCCTGCATCCGAAAATCAATGTTGAGTTGAACCTGTCTGATCAGCACGTAGCGATAGTTGATGAAGGGGTAGATGTTGCTGTGCGATTCGGGCCGTTGAAAGATTCAACCCTGATTGCTAAAAAATTGATGGATATGCGTATTGTCTTTTTTGCTTCTCCCGAGTATTTAAAGCGTAATGGCAGGCCAGCCCACCCACGTGCACTAGCGACTCATAACTGTTTGTTACAGACGTCTCAAAAAGATCCTGATAATTGGAAGTTCAAGGAATCTGGGAATACTTTCACCGTTAATGTTAGCGGCGATTTTGCTTCTAATTCCCCCAGAGCGGTAACGCAAATGGCTTCGCAAGGGCTGGGCATAGGCATGGGTCCACAGTACGTAACTGAGCCTTACGTAAAAGAGGGCTCTTTGGAGTTGCTTTTCGAACCCTTTGAAGCGAGCGAATTGGTATTAAACGCTGTGTATGCCTCAAACCGACACTTACCGGCAAGAATACGCGCATTGCTTGATCACCTTGCTGAGGCATTTAATACCAATTCGCATTAATCATTGCCCCCTTAAGAATGCACCCTGCGGTTTTTTATTAACGTGGTATGGTAAAAAAGAAAAGGTGCTCGAGTAAAAGCATTACCCAAACACCATTACATATTCGAAAGGGTTAATGATGATTCTTATAAATGTGGCCGAGTACTGCCGCGCCAAAAAATAAGCACATGATAACCATAACGCCTAGCATCCAGAAGTGAGTAATATCAAATTCTTGCATACAATTTTCCTCTTTAGGTGGTGAAACACAAAGCTATTCATCATTAGTTGTATGAACACACCTATAGATGATGTAGCCAATTAGCATGATTAAACTAATCACGCCCAAAGTTTGTAAAAATATTTGCCAAAACATACGCTTCCTTAATGACCCTTTGGGGTCGTTGCTAGCACTTTTACGTCGTATTCATCGGACCCGAAATACTTAGGTCGACTTGGGCAAACTAGATTCGTAACCGTGCCCACAATGAGTGTTAGCGCTAACATGACATAGGAATTAGGCATATCTTGCATGCCTAACCACTGAGGTATTGTGGTAAACGACCACAAGGTGTTTACTACCCATACGGTTATTAGCGTAATGCCTGCGCCTATGTTCGAGCGTTTCCAAAACAAACCTGAAACCAATAACCACAAAACCGGCATGAGCCAAGCGAGTACCCAGCCTACCGACGCTAATATCTGCGGTAAAAAAGAGCCCACTACCACTGCGATAACCGCGAGGACAATAATGACGATCCGAGTGACTTTTTTAATCTCTTTTTCAGTGGCTTCTGGGTTGTAAAAGCGTCGATAAATGTCGTTACTAAATATAGTCGCAGGAGCAAGGGCTGTCATGGCAAAGGAAGACAAAATTGCCGCCATAAAAGAACCTACTAATAAGGTTACAAGCCAGCCCGGCAGCAGCTCTACCAACATTGTTGTTGCTGCGGTCTTGGCACCTAATGCCTCAAACTCAGGGATAGATTTAGCCGTTAAGCCAATAACACAAATAAATACACCGAACATGCCGTTAACGGGGGCGGCGATCCACAGTGCTTTAACGATGGTTTTTTCATTTTTAGCGCTCATGCACACTTGTAAAAGTGGCTGGTTAGCGGGTTGGCTAAACACTAAGGCGACAACCAAGCCAAAGGCAAACGTCCACATTAATTCTGGTGGACCAAAAATAGACAGCATCTGTTCGTTACCGCTATTCACGTAATAGTTAGTCACAGAGCTAAAGTCACCGTTTGGCAATTGGAATGCCAAAAATAGGGTGGCTAATATGACACTGATGTACATCAAAACGGCATTGGCGACGTTGATCCAGCCCACTTCTTTAATACCCGCTAAAACAACGTATAAAATTCCTAACACACCACCGGCCACTGCGCTGTAATGCACGTTCCAGCCGGTCATGGCTGATAACAATATTGCCAAACCTTGTGTTTCTAAGGTGAGTACGCCAAAAATTGAGCCGGCCATCACGCAACCCACAATGACGCGAATGGCTGGGTTGTATAAATCTTCAAGCAACTGAGGAACAGAATTCACCCCGGTTCGACGCATCCATAAGCCTGTACTAAGGCACGTGATAACCAACAATATGACATGGGCGATTGAAAACCAAAGCGCTGTTGCGCCCATATTCCAGGCCATTTCAAATATGCCCATGATATGCGGCGTACCTAATACGGTAAGGGCAAGTGTGGCAGCAATAACGCTTACGCCGAGTTGACGGCCACCATGGGTAAACTCAGCATCGTTATGAAGCGCTTTTTTCTTAGTACGCCTGGAGACAAGATAGCCAACGCCAAGAATTAATATGAGCTCGTATGCCAAAACGCATACTATTAAAGTGATATTCATGGTGAGAAATGCCCATTAGTATTTGAAATAATTTGAGAGGATTGGCATGAAATAACCCGTCCTGTGACACTGCCTAAGCCGATCCGCAGACCTGATGCATTCTGGCAAAAGCCGCGAAGCTCTATTTCATCGCCGTCTTGTAAAAAGGTTCTTTTTTCTGTCGCTGAAATGGCTAGTTGTTGCTGACCCCCTTGGGTTAATTCAAGCAATGAGCCCGCTTCATCTGGGGTAGCACCAGACTGGGTACCGGACCCCAACAAGTCACCTGAGTTGAGCCCGCACCCATTGATAGTGTGATGGGTGATCATTTGGGCGATTGTCCAGAATGAGTGCTTGAAGCTAGTCTGGCTCAGCTTTTTGGGCGGTTGCTTGTTTTGGCGCATTTTCGCGCTGCTGAGATAGCATTCCATTTGAATATCAAGGGCACCAAGTTTTTCGTTTTGTTCACAAAACAAGTAGTCTATGGTGTGCTTGTCTTGTTCTGCCCGTTGCATGGGCATACGAAATGGTTGTAATGCCTCAGAACTAATGAGCCAAGGGGAAATACTGCTCATAAAGTTCTTAGATAAAAAAGGCCCGAGTGGCTGATATTCCCACGCTTGAATATCTCGGGCTGACCAGTCATTTAACATGCACACACCAAATAAATGTTGCTCTGCTTGCGTTATATTGACTGAATCGTAGGGGGATGCTTTTTTTCCGATAAATACGCCCAGTTCGACTTCGTAATCGAGACGTTCCGTTGGTTTCAATATCGGTGGTTGCTTGTTGTCGACTCTGACTTGCCCTTTGGGCCTTTTTACCTGTGTTCCAGATACATAGATGGATGAAGCACGTCCGTGATAGGCGATAGGGATCCATTTGTAATTAGGAAGTAGAGGATTCTCAGGTCTAAACAGTTTGCCTACTGACGTTGCGTGATGAATTGATGAATAAAAGTCCGTATAGTCACCAATATCACACGGCATTTGCATGATGACTTCCGTCATGGGAACTAAAGCGCGGCTCACCGCACTTTTATGTTGGGAGCCGGTGCGTAGCGATCGTGACAGCGACAGCCTGATAGCGCCTGCCGCTTCAACACCCATGGCCATAAAGCGATTGAGAGTTCGCTCAGTTAGCGCTTCGTTGGCAGCATCAGCAAGACCTGTAAAAATATGTTCTGCGTAGAGTCTGTGCATATCGATAATATAATCACCTATGGCAACACCACAGCGTGCTTGTTGCTGACCTGCTTGTTTAAAAACACCAAATGGTAGGTTTTGAATCGGAAATGCGTCATGTCCATTTGCCGAAGAAACCCAACTTTCTAACGTGATTTGGTGTGTTTCATTTAAACAATTGATAGGGTGTACCATGTTAGTATCTAATGCCTCGTTTCATCATCTCAGTGCCTATCACTCCAGCCTTTTTCTTAAGCTTACTGATGAGTGATGGTTCCAGCTTTTGCTTGAAACGCGAAGAAGGCATGAGCACAACAATAGCCGCGATAGGTTGGCGAATACTGTTAAAAATAGGAACGGCAACAGCGCTGATGCCTAAGTGTAATTCTTCGTCATCTGTGGCGTATCCTTGCTTGTTATATTCAACCAAGCGCTGGCGAAACAGGGTTTTGTCTGTGATGGTATTCGGTGTGACCTGCGCCAGCTCACCTTTTAACAACATATCCACTCGTTCAGCATGAATGCACGATAGAATCGCTTTGGCGCCGGCGGCGGTATGCAAAGGCAAAATTTCTCCTGGGGGAAGCTCGACTTTTAAGGGATGTTGAGACAGCGCTGAATAAGTGGGAACGGTCGAGTTGCCGAGCCATATTTCTAAGGTAACGGTTTCTTGTAAGATATCTCTTAGTTCATCAATGTGGGTTCTGGCAAGGTGCAGAACATCATTGAAATTAACGTCAGCCATGGTCATCGCCAATTGGTAGATCGCCGGGCCAAGCCAATACTTTCCAGTTTCTTTGTTTTTATATACAAATTCATGCTCAGCTAATTTGAGGAGTAGTCGTGAAACCGTGGCTTTATGAATATTAAGCTTACGACCAAGGCAAGTGGTACCAATTTCCTCGTTCTCTTGGGCAAGAGTGAGCAGTACACGAATGGCCTTGTCGACAGTTGATGTTGAATCACACTCTTTCATAAATACTCCTAAACCTGTCTGGTTATCCTATTTGAGCAAGGAAATTAAGCAACGCACCTGTCTCATTATTTGAGACTAAATGTATATGTTTTGTTATCTTTATGTAATTGTTTTTGTGTTGCAAGTGCGTTGTCCAACAGTCGTCGAGAGTACGCCTATTCCTTGTACTTCTAACTCAATCAGGTCCCCAGGTTGTACCCAGCGCTCTAGTTCGTCACCACAGCCAAACGCAACGGTGCCAGAGCCTATGAAGTCGCCAGGGTAGAGGGTCTCTGATTGAGAGATATACTCGATGATTTTCGCGAAGCTCCAATACATGTCAGAGCTATTGCCACTGGACCATACTTCGCCATTTATTCTGGCCTGCATATCTAATGAACTAGGATCGAGTTCGTCAGGGGTCACTAAGCAGGGGCCCATAACATTTCCCATGTCCATGTCTTTTCCTTTGGCGGGGCCGAGCAGCATGGTGATTTCTTTTTGCAGTACATCCCGAGCACTGATGTCATTAAAAATGGTATAGCCGGCGATATACGCATGTGCATCTTCGGCTTTTATATTGCTGCCGGTTTTGCCGATGTACACGCCAAATTCCAGTTCATAATCAAGCTTTTCTGTGTAGTTTGGCCAAGGCACTACTGTATTGTGGCCAACCACAGTACGAGTATTGCCCTTGTAATAAAGGGGCTGCTGATACCACAGTTCTGGGATCGGCTTACCGGTACGTTTTTCGAAGTTCTTAGCGTGGGTTTCAAAACTAATCGTGTCGCGAATTGAGCCAGGATTCGTCACTGGTGCGAGCAACTCAATATCTTTTAATGCATAAAGCAAAATCTGTTTATCGGGACCTCGTAAAGCTTGGTTATTTGCGCGGCGCTGTTGCACAAATTCTATGGCTTGTTTGGCAGCAGACATGCTTTGTTCGCCACCTTGCAAGAACGTAATCATGTCGGATGGCACTAGGGCTTCAGCTAATGGGTAATAGCGTTCTGTTTTGCCTGAATCGTGCAACATTGCAGCGTAGGCAAAGTTCAAATCTAACGCTTTATCGCCAAGCAAGGCACCGATTCGGGTCTGTGTGCCTAAGTGTGTTTGTACACTAAAGGTAATCAATTTCACGGGTATCTCTCCAATTATGTGGCTAAATCAGGTTAATTTTGTTGTTGAAAAAGCTGTAGTTGTCGAAGTAAGCGTTGATTGTTGTTCGCGACTTTTTGTGCTTTTTGGTCATCAGGATAGCGATACCAGCCGGTTCCGGATTTTATTCCTGTTTCTCCCTTGTTCACTTTTTCTAGGAGTTGTTCAGATGGCACAAGTGCATTACTAAGGGTGGGGAAAATATTCGCGGAGGCGCGAGCTGCAGTATCAAGGCCTATCATGTCTTCTGCTTCCATTGGGCCTAAGCAGGCTAGTCTAAAACCGTAGCTGGCTTTGACTGCTATATCTAAATCCTCTGGTGATACCACGCCTTGCTCTAGCAAATAATCGATTTCACGCTCCATGGCGCCTGTTAGTCGATTAATAATAAAGCCAGGAATTTCTTTACGAACCAATACCGGCTTTTTACCAATTTTGCTCATAAGGGCTTGGGTAAGTTCTATGGTATCCGTTGACGTTTCACTGCCCGTATGAATCTCTACCGCAGGTATAATATGCGCAGGATTAAAATAGTGTAAACCGATAAGGCGATGAGCACTTTTCATCTCTTGCCCTATGGAAGATACCGTCATACTGCTGGTGTTTGTGGCAAAAATAATATTATCTGGCAGGTTATCTATCTGCTGAAAAAGGTCTCGTTTGAGAGGTAATATCTCAGGGAGCACTTCAATCACATAATCGACGCTTGCCAGATCTTGAGCCAAGTTGCTGACAAGGTAATACTCAATTCTGGCGGTGATAGTCTCTTTGCTTTCACTGACTAATTCATAGTCAATGAATGCGTCAATATTGTTAGCGATATTTTGTTTGCACTTGGTTAACGCCTCGTGATTATTATCAAATACGCTAACCTGTATACCGGCTTGAGCAAATCCCTGTGCTATGCCTTCTCCCATTATGCCTGCGCCAATTACGGCGACACTCTTGACCTGTTCAGCATTTTGATTTTTCATTTAACGTTACCTGCCTTACATTATTACAGTGTTAATAAACCGTTAATAAGTGTAGGTTTGTCCTAGAATGCACTCAATGGTGGTGTCTTGAATAGTAAGACACCTTCAATATTGCTTGCGTAATCGCGCGGAAAAATGCTGGGGGGATTCTTTTTAAGTCGTCGCAATAGTTGAAACAGCCCGATTGACCCTAAGTGTAAGCGGTCATAACCTAAATTTAACAAATTGATTACATCTATATGTCAGTTAAATACGGTAGCCAATGTGGCACTTAGGAGCATGTATGACCCTAGAAAATAATGATAAATTCAAAAAAAATCCACTTCATATCGCAATCTGTGGGCTGCTATTAAGCCCTTGTTTGCACGTTGCAACAGCACATGCTCAAGAAGAAACGAGTCAAGTGACAGAGCAGGGTACAACTGAAACGGATGTTGAAAAAATATTGGTTTTTGCACGTAAAAGGGGTGAAGAAGTTAAAGATGTACCTGTGTCGCTAAGTGCTATGAGTGGTGATGCTTTGGCGAAGGCGGGAGTAAGTGATATTACAAGTTTATTCGCCTTGATGCCTGGGGTTGAAAACAACGCAGATGGCAGTCGTATTGCCAATAAACCAGCCATTCGCGGTGTTGGTTCAACCGAAAACTCCTCTATACGGGCAAAAGTAACGACCTTTATTGATGGGATGCCGGTTGTTGGCTCTCAAGGGATTAGCTCTTTTGCTGGACTTGAGCATGTTGAAGTATTACGCGGGCCACAAAGTGCCGCTTTTGGGCGCTCTACTTTTGGTGGTGCGATTAATTACGTCACCCGCGACCCAGACCCAATCGGTGAGTTTGAGTTTGATGGGCGTGCAACCATAGGCACAGATGAAACCCGTGATGTGAGTTTGGTTATGTCTAGCCCATTGGTCGAAGATAAACTGGCGGTGATGGCAACCCTAGAGAGCAAACATTACGGTGGACCAAGTGATTGGGTGACAACATCAGGTGATCAACTTGGTGGCACTAGTGACAAACTTGGCTCAATAAAACTTGTGTATACACCAACGGCAAATGTTAAAGCAGAATTAATGTATATAACGCAGGAGATTGACGATGATCATCCTGCGGTGTTGTTCGCTAATTTGGATCAACTTGAACCATACGCGCTTGATAGCGATGGCCTATGTGCTATTAACGGTGGCGGCAGTGCATGTGTCATAAACGGCGAAGTTGACTCTGTCCCTTTGGTTTTTGATTACAACTTCGATCACCCTGTTAATCCAGTGCTTGATCCCGGCACTCGTATTGATCGTGATCGTATTCAGGGCTCTATTGAAATCGAATTCGATTCCGGCATGACCTTAACCGCGCTGGGGGCAACGACCGATGAGGAAGGCGAAACGTGGTTCGATCGCGATGCTTACTCAGATGTGACAACCATACATGTTGGCTCTTCACCTGAAAGTGATGAAAAGTACGCCGAGGTGCGCCTTGCTTCACCAAGCGAAGGGTCATTTGATTGGTTAGTGGGGGCGTCGTTATATGAATATGATTATCTAAATACCGTTTATGCGAACCGTTCAACGGGTGCCGTGATGGATTTGTATTCAGAAGGAGCGAGGAATATTGGGGTTTTCTTTAGTGTTGGCTATGACTTGAGCGATAAATTAACGGCATCTTTTGAAGGCAGATACCAAGCGGATGAAATTGACAGCGTATACCCAGCGAATGCGGCTCGTGGTGTAGAAAGCGATATTACTTCTAGTAGTGAAACCAAATCCTTTCAACCTCGTATTGCACTCAGCTATGAGTTAAATGACGAGAACAATGTGTATCTACAAGTCGCTCGGGGAACAAATCCAGCGGGCTTCAACGCCAATGCCCTCGATCCAATTTTGGTGCAAACAGCGGATGAAGAAAACTATGACTTAGAAGCATTTCAAACTTACGAAGAAGAAGAAATTCTCAGTTATGAATTGGGTATTAAAGGCAATATTCGTGAGCATAATTTGCGTTATTCGCTAGCGGCCTATTATTTGGACTGGGAAGGCTATGTGCAACCCGCCACGGCGAATTGGACGCCAGATGATGGTGTCTTAAGCGAGGGAACGACTGCGGATGATTATTACTCTCGATTGTTTCTCAATACCGGTGATTTAGATGGGATGGGGCTTGAGTTTGAAGGGCAGTGGCAACCCTTTGATGCACTGGATTTGGGCACCAGTCTGGCGTATACCGGTTTAGAGTTCAAAGACGACGCCTGCTCACCTATACCGTTAGATTATGGCGTTGCTCCAACGTCTACTTCACCTTTTAATTGTGCTGCCACAATTGGCGGTAACGCACCACCTATGTTGTCTCGGTATACGGCCGCGCTGAATGCTACTTACACGGTTCCACTTGAGAATGGACTGAGTGCTTATGCACGCGCCGATTACCAATACCGCTCAAAACGCTACGTAGAGCAAATTAATACTGACTATTTACCTGCTTATTCTTTAGTGAATTTGCGCGCTGGCGTACGTGCAGATGAGTGGTCTGTGGAGCTCTTTGTGAATAATGTCTTCGATGAAGACTCGCCAGCAGGGGCAGTTAGGTTTTTTGATGGGCGAATTGCTGGTATGTCATACAACACCAGTATTAGACTTCGCCAACCGCGTACGGCGGGCATTAACTTAAGCTATAGCTTTTATTAATAAGGCGAATTTTTGGATGATAAGTATGAAAAAAACACATTATTTAATTGGCCTTTGCTGTGCCTTTTTACTGCAGGCCTGCCAAGACTCTGGTTCATCAGGTGCGGTAACGAGTCAAGAAAATACTCAAGTCGCCGGTGCACCGAATATATTGTTCATCTTACTCGATGATTTGGGCTATGGGGATGTAGGGTATTTAGATTCTCAAATACACACTCCAAATATCGACAACTTAGCATCACAAGGCGTTACGCTTAAACACGGTTATGCCTATCCTATTTGCAGCCCTACAAGAGCTGCGCTGATGACAGGCAAAAACCCGCTTAATTTCGGTATAGATGGGCCGATGGAAAACGACGCCATGTTACCTGAAGATCTCACTACTTTGCCTGAACGGTTTCAGGAGGCGGGGTATCAAACTTGGATGGTGGGAAAATGGCACCTCGGTATGGCAAAGAGAAGTGCCATGCCGCATAACCGTGGTTTTGATGACTTTTACGGGTTTTTAGGGGGCTTTATTGACTATTATACCCATGTCTATTTTGGTGGCCTAGATTGGCAGAACAATGATACATCACTTCGTGAAGAAGGCTTTGTTACTGAGTTATTGACCGCAAAAGCGATTGATAAAATCACTCATTTCAAAGGGGATAAACCTTTCTTTATGTACTTGTCGTACAGTGCACCCCATACCCCATTACAGTATGTTCCTAACCCGATTAACGACTACTCTGATTTTGAGTCGAAGGACAGACAAGTGTTTGCGGACATGACCTCAGACGTTGACCAAGACATTGGTGAAGTGTTAGCTGCATTAGATAAGCAAGGTTTATCCGAGAATACCATAGTGGTATTTATGAGTGACAATGGTGGAAACTTAGAAGCAGGTGCAAACAATGGCTTACTTCAAGGAGGAAAAGGCAGTGTTTATGAGGGCGGTGTTCGTGTGCCGGTGTTAATTCGTTGGCCTGCAAAGCTACAACACAAAACCATGAATCAACCTATGTTCACTCAAGATTGGGCCCCCACTTTACTTGAAGCGGCAAACATAGATTATAAGGGGGATGACTTTGATGGGGTTAGCCAATTTTTCAATCTTTCAGAGACGGATGAAAAAACCATTCAACGGGAAGTGGTAGTAGGAACCGCCAAGCAAAAAGCGGTTTACCAATGGCCGTGGAAGTTGATCGTCGATGCCAAAGGCAATAAGCATTTGTTCAATTTAATGCAAGACGAATTCGAACACAGCGATGTTGCAATGGATCATCCTGAGTTGGTGGCTCAATTAATGTCTGAACTGACGTTACTGCCTCATTTACCCTCTAAAGCGGCGAAAGGGCCGCCTCCAGAGTCTCTGTTTTTAGATGCCCATGGGCACTTTGACTACAATGTTCGCAAGGCAGAAACGAGAAAGCCTTGGTTAGAAACTGCTTTGTAGCTGAGATGTAGTTGTGTTGATAACGATAAAAAAGGAGTGATTTGATGGGAGCGCAATATACCCAAGACGTAGAGTTTAACTCTGATTTTGGTGCCCTGCAGACACCGGTGCATATTTGTACGGCAGCGATGCTATGTGGGTATGACGGCGTTAACATTAATGACTCGTTTCGCTATCTAGACATTGCATGTGGCAACGGCCATACCTTGTCTATACTGGCTGACGCTTACCCACAAGCGGAGTTTGTCGGTATCGACATCAATCCAGCGCATATTGCCAAAGCAAGTGAATTAGCCCGACAAGCAGGGTTATCGAATGTGCAATTTATCGAAGGAGATATTGCGAAATTAGCCCCATCAAGCTTTCAGCCGTTCGATATTTGCACTGTCAGTGGCGTGTATTCTTGGTTAGATGCACAACGGCAAGCGCAATTACTTGATGCTGCTGAGCAGCTTGTTCGCCTCGGCGGACTGTTCTACCTAGATTATTCGGCCATGCCAGGGGGCGCACAAACTGCGCCGCTATATCAAATGATCCAGAAATTAGCAGGTCAATTTACTGGCAACAGCGCAGATAAATTAACCGGTGCTAGTCACCTGCTATCCGCCATTCGCGATGGGGGAGGGCAGTTCTTTGAGCAAAATGAACAGGCTAATCAAAGGTTATCGAGTATTTTAGCCAACCCTGCAGCGGATGAAGCCCATGAAGTATTGAACATGCAGCCACATGGCCTTTGGAGCGCCGATGTGATCTCATCATTAGCCATAAGAGAATTTAGCTTTTTGGGCAGTGCGGGGTTGCAGCATAACTTACCTGAGCTATCAGCTCATTTACCCAAGCCTAAAACAGAGACTGAGTTATCTATCGCGAGCCAGCAGTTATTGCAGGATGTCGCTTGGAACGTCGCCCAGCGTAAAGATATTTACCTTAAAGGCGGGCAGATAGATTCGAAACCACTGACCGCGCGCTTACAACACTATGGATTCTATATTGCCCCTGGTGCCTTAGACGATCAAAACGTGGCGTTTATTTTAAAGCAATTTCCTGGCGCACAGTTAATCACTCGAACACATATCTCCTATCTGAATAAAGGGCGAGATTGCCAGACGTTTGCTGAGCTAACAAAACATTTCAGCGGGTTAGGGTTAACTGATGACACGATAGACCACCTTTATAGCCAACTGTTAGCGACACGAATTGTTTCATTGGCACAGCCTTTGCCCAATAAAGACAAGCAAGGCTCTGCATTTAGCATGCCCTCGGCGTTGAATCGACTTGTGCTTGAACAAGATATTCATCTTGAACATGGGCGCCCGTTTGCTTCTTCAACCATAGGCTCTCGTTTACTGTTGCCGATCAAAGATAGGTTGTATTTGTGGGCGCTGGTAATTGGCGATGTTGGCAGCGCGTGGGAAAAGCTCGGCGATCTGCGCAATGCGTTTCATGGCCCGAATGGGCAACCACTAAACAAAGGTGAGTTTGTGAATATCATTCAACAAAGCTTACCGGCCTTTAGAGCGAAGGTGGTGCCTGAGTTAGTGCGTTTGGGGATTTTACTCTAAGAACGATATACAAGTTTGTACAAGATATAAGCTTTTACAATACAAAGGATGCGGAGGGCAGTGAGATACTGCCCTTTCCGCTGACTAGTTAATTATTTATTGGTATTAGTTACAGGAAAAGCCGCCATCTATGTTGATGATTTCACCTGTGATTAAGTTCGAAGCAGCAGATGCAAGGAACATGAATATACCGTTGAAATCCTCTGGCTCACCGAGCCTGCCAAGGGGAATTCGGTTTAACACTTGTTGACGTTTATCGGCTGATTCGGGTTCGAACAGCCAACTGGTCAGTGAAGAGCGAAATACTGTAGGGGCTATGGCGTTCACGCAAATATTGTGTGGGCCAAGTTCAACCGCTAATGAACGCGTTAGCATGTTAATGGCGGCCTTCGAGGTACCATAGGCGGATGTGCCTGCTGGGGTGGCAAAATGAGCACGAACCGACGACACCAAAATAAATTTGCCGCCACGGTTCTGTTCAATCATTACTTTGCTGGCAGCACGACATACTAGCCAAGACTGACGAACGTTGGCATCCATGACCTTATCAAACTCGTCAGGTTGCATATCGGTAATCGGTTTCACAACACTGGTGCCTGATGCGCAAACTACTATGTCTAAAGGGGAAGATTGTGTAGCCGTATTTATCATCTGTTGGGCGTCGTCTTGTGTTTCAGGGCGACCAATGTGCACAGTTATTGAAACACCATAGTGCTCCATTCCCTGCGCTAGGCTTTTTAGCGTCTCACTATTTGAGCCGGTTAATGTCAGGTTTGCGCCCGCTGCAGCCAAGGCATGGGCCGCAGCCCCCCCTAATGCGCCTGATGCGCCGACCACAAGTGCAGACTTACCTTTCAAACTAAATAATTCGCTGGGTGTAAGGGTGTTTTTCATGCTTTTTCCTCTTCGGTTTTGGCCATAAATATTTTCCGATAGCGCTAGTATTTAGTAGGACAAAAACAAAAACCATTTATATTCGTTGACTGTTTTAATAGTTGAGACACCTATGTCGAATAGCGAAAAAGCCCGTGCAATACTCGTTTCACACAAAGAAAAAGTGGAACAAAAAAATGTCAGTGCGAACCGAACCAACAACCGGCCTTCAATTCGTTGAACTGAGCCACCCATGGGAACATAACCAACCTGTTTTACCTGGTTTTGATGAACTCATTCTTTATCGCTCAGTAAACCATGCTAAGCATGGCGTAATGAGCCAAAAATTCAAAACTACCTTTCACACCTCGACTCACGTTAATGCGCCGATCCACCTTATTCAAGGCGGAAAAGGTGTGGGGGAGCTGGATCTAGACCGCTTCTGGGGGACGGGCATAGTGTTGTCAATTCCGAAATCAAAATGGGAGTTGATTAGCGTTGAGGACCTTGAGTCAAGCGCAAAATACCTAAAACAGGATGACATAGTGCTTATTAATACTGGCTGGCATCAACGTTACGCTGATAGCCAAGAGTATTTTGGACACTCTCCTGGTTTGTCAGAAGAAGCAGCACAGTGGTTAGTTGATAAAAAAGTCAAAATGGTGGGAGTGGATACCCCCCAAGTTGACCACCCTCTTGCTACCTCTTTAGGTGAACACAGAAATGGCCCCACCATGAAGCGCCTTGCTCCTCAATATGAGCAAGAAACGGGGCGTAAAGCCAGTGAAGACTATCCCGATTGGATACCTGCCCATAAGTTGCTGCTAAAGCACGGTATTCCGACCATCGAAAACGTCGGTGGTGACTTAAATACAGTGACTGGCAAGCGTTGTACGTTTCATGCCATGCCATGGCGCTGGAATGAAGGTGATGCCTGCGTGGTGCGCCTAATGGCCATATCAGATCCAAGTGGCAAATATCGCATCGAAACCGGTGACAATTAATTCAGGAGGAGCTGTTATGTCAGCATCAGATAAAGGTTTACAGTATTTTGATTTAAGTAACCGCTGGGGCCATGGTATGCCTCAGTGGCCTTCAAGCCCAAAAGGCATATCCGTTACCAGCCATCAGTTTCACGCCATGCATGGCTGCCAAGTCATGGAGTGGGAAGGGATTATGCACCGGGGAACACATATGGATTCCCCTATACATGTAACGGAAAACGCCCCTGACATCGACTCATTCGAACCCTGGCGCTTCTTTGGTACAGGTGTTGTGGTGTCTATCCCCAAAGGTAAGTGGGGCGTGGTCACGCCCGACGATTTAGAAAACGCACGACCTAAAATTCGTGAAAACGACATAGTGATTATCAATACCGGTAGCCACAAAAACTTGGGTGACAATGATGAGTACTTTCAATACAGCCCTGGCCTATATAAAGAGGGCGCAGAGTGGTTGGTTGAGAAGAAAATTAAGCTGTTAGGTATTGATGTACAAGCCTTAGATCATCCTTTGGGCACTAAGCTGGTCGATCATGGGCCGGGCCCCACGCATCATCATCTTTTTAAAGAATACAAAGAAGAAACCGGCCGTGATGTGATGAAGGATTTTCCCCACTGGGAGCCTTCACACAAAGCGCTGTTAGCCGCGGGTATTCCAGGCATTGAGAACGTAGGCGGTGACATCGACAAAATTACCGGTAAGCGGTGCACCTTCATGTGTTACCCCTGGCGCTGGCCCGGTGGTGACGGCTGCGGCATTCGTTTGGTGGCGCTACTTGACCCAGAGCAGTCATTCACAATAGACACAGGAGAAGATTATGCAGGTAACTAAAATTAAGGATGCAAAGCCTTATGAGGCTAAGTTGCATTGGGATGTTTCGGCGTTACGTCTTCAAGGGCTAGAGGCCAGTAAACTTGAGAGTTTCTCTTGTAGTTTGTCTTATTTTTTACCTGGCGGCGGGTGCAACTGGTCTTCTTCACCGAACGAAAAAGTGTATGTCGTACTCGACGGTCAGGCCACTATCTTGACCAAAGAGGGAGACAAAGAAATCACCACTGAGCTGGGAAAATTAGACTCTTGTGTGATTGGTTACAACGAAGAGCGCTCAGTTGAAAACAGAACTAACCAGGTAGTGACCATGTTGGTCATTGTGTCCAATAGCTAATAGGTGATCCCATGATTTCAGAACCCTTAAAAAATCCTCTGTCGTTATTCGATGTTAAAGGTAAACCTGCATTGATTACAGGAGCATCTGGTGCCTTTGGTCGCGCAGTGGCCATCGCTCTTTCGTCTCTTGGCGCCAAGTTAACGCTGGTGGCGGGCAATAATGAAGAGCTACAAAGTGTGGCACAAGAATGTCGCAGCGTGGGGGGGGAAGTACAAACCATCAACCGTCGCCCAGATTCGTTAGACGATGCAAACGCCATGATCAAAGCTGCGGTTGAGGCTTATGGCAGTATTGAGTTGATGTTCATCGGCTCAGGCTACAACAAGGCAGGCTTTATTCATGAGCAAGACTATGAAGATTGGCAGGCAGTCATGGATGCCAACGTACGTGGTAATTGGTTTATGGCGAAAGCCTACGGAACCTGGCGTATTGAGAATAAGCTCAAAGGCGGAAAAGTCGTTATGGTGTCATCAGTTCGTGGCCGACATGGCAATATTTCTGGCTATACCGGCTATTGCACCTCAAAAGGCGCGACTGACATGTTAACCAAGGTGCTAGCCACCGAATGGGGGCAACATGGCATCAATGTTAATGCTATTGCGCCTACGGTCTTTCGTTCAAAACTGACCGCTTGGATGTTCGATGAAGATAACGAACTAGGCCAAGCCACCAAGCAACGCTCTCTGTCACGCTTGCCTTTAGGGCGCTTGGGTGAGGCCGAAGATTTAGTTGGTATGGCGATTTATTTATTGTCACCAGCTTCGAATTTCTGCACGGGGCAAATCATGTACGTAGACGGTGGCTTTACAGCGGGTTAATGACGATGAGTAATATTCAAAACATTACTGTTGTGGGTGCCGGTTTGATGGGGCATGGCATCGCGCAGATATTTCTTGCTGCTGGTTATCAGGTGAGTTTATTGGACCCAAACGAAGAGGTTCTTTGCCAAGCACCGACGAAAATCGCTGAGATATTTCAGTTATTCGGTTTGCCTAGTGATGCCCTCTCCCGGCTTTCTACATTCACTGACCTTGCCGCATCTGTGGTTAAGGCCGATCTAGTGATCGAAGCTGGCCCTGAAAAGCTCGCGGTGAAACGCAGCATTTTTAGTGAATTGGCAAAGCACACATCAAAAGACTGCATTTTAGCCACCAATACCTCGGCGATCCCTATTTCGGCTATTGCCCAAGGGATAAGTCACCCTGAACGCATCGTTGGTGCCCATTTCTGGAACCCCCCGCACCTTGTGCGCTTGATCGAAGTGGTACAAGGGGAGCAAAGCAGTTTGGACGTTATTGCTACATGCATCGAACTATTCAACAGCGTTGGAATGAAGTCGGTACATGTGAAACGGGATATTCCGGGTTTTATTGGCAACCGTTTACAACATGCGATGAAACGCGAAGCCATCGCTTTGGTATCAGCGGGAGTGTGTGACGCTGAAACCATTGATGATGTGGTGAAGCATGGGTTTGGCCAGCGTCTGGCGGTACTAGGCCCACTTGAGCAATCTGATTTAGTGGGACTGGATTTAACACTAGATATTTATAAAACCTTATTTCCTACGTTAGACAACACATCTGAGCCGCCAGCTTTGCTGGTGGATAACGTGGCCAATGGGCGCTTAGGGATGAAAGCCGGGCAAGGTTTCAGAAAGTGGACACCCCAAAGCGCTGAACAAGTGAAGCAGAATTTACGCAATTTTTTAGTGGAAAAAGCGAAGCAGCAATTGAGCTAATCATAAACGACTTAATGAACATAGAAGGTAAACATCATGGCGATTAATCAATATTATCAAGTACCTAAATTGGAAGAATACAGCGAAAAGTTTAAAGACTTTTTTAAATTCAAGCGTGAAAACGGCATTCTTGAAGTGAAAATGCACACCAAGAACGGCCCAGTAAAATGGAGTTACCAATTTCACCATGCGCTAGCAGAATTATGGACAGTTATCGGACACGATAAAGAAAATGAAGTACTTATTTTGACCTCAACAGATGATAAGTGGATCAACGAATGGGACACAGAATCGTTCGCTGAAGTTGAGCAATCACCAGATGAAGACCAAAGATTCAACGTGCAAATTTACGACACGTTGAAAATCGTTGAGAACTTTATCAATGATATTGAGATCCCAACGATCGCCGCTATCAACGGGAAAGGGATCCACTGGGAAATGTGTATGATGAGTGACATTACCCTGTGTACTCCCGACTTCGTATTGCAAGATGACCATTTTGGTATGGACAGCGGTCACGTGCCTGGTGACGGCATGGGCTTATGTTTACAAGAAATTCTAGGGGTTAAGCGTGGTAATTACATGATGCTGACCTGTGACGCAATGGACGCGCAAACGTGCTTAGAGCTTGGCGCAGTCAATGAAGTGGTCGAGCGTGAAAACATTGTCGATCGCGCGTGGGAAATTGCCAAAGATATTATGAAAAAGAGTCGCTCTTGTCGCCGCTTAACTCATTATATTTGTGTGCGCCCATGGAAAGCTGTCGTAGAAAGAGATTTCAGAATTCATGTTTTATCGGAGATGTACTCGTTCAACATGTCTGATTCAGCTCACGATTTTGAGTACATAAAATACGACGACAAGTAGCCTAGACTGCCTTTTGCTTTGATGGTGCTTTTTGTCAGCCATCAAAGCGAAACCATTTTAGGATTGGTTGCGTTTGTGACATATCGAGCTGACTTTAATCAACGTGATATGAGCTGTTGTATCGGTGCAGTATGTAAAGCATATTCCAGCCGTTTTAAGCCCTGCTCGTGAGGTACACCAAAGCGCAGTGCATCGTTTTCATCACATAAACGGACATAAATACCTTGTTGGCATAGGGCTTCAAAAATAGCCGGGGCATGGGGCGTACCTACGGTTTTAAACAGGTATGTACCATGCACTGGTTGAGCGAACGCCTGAGCTAACACGGTTTCTAACGCGCTGCTTAATCGCTTGAGTACAATTCGTTGCTCTTCCTGCCAGCGATGGTCAGTTAAAGCCTGTTCACCGACAAATTGAGCCGGCCCGCTTACCGCCCAAGGCCCTAAAGAAGAAGACATGGCGCTGAGCCAAGGTTCACTTGCCAGCACAAACCCTAAGCGAACTCCGGCTAAACCAAAGAACTTGCCCACTGAGCGCAGGATAATTAATGCATCACTTTTATCGATGTTATGCGGGGCGTTAGCTGGACAGTCATTCGCGCTGTTATTTGAACTGTTTTGTTTGCTGTTGGTTTCTGTTGCTGCTGTGGCTTGTTGCGTCAGATAAGCGTTTTGGGGCTGCAAGTGAGTAGCACGGTGACGCCGATCGAGTTCTTGGGCCATGGATTGTTGCTGGGTGGCATCCATAAAGGCTTCGTCGATGATCAATAAGCCTTGTTTGCTATGAACGTGTTCGAGCAGTTGGCATACATGTTCTTTAGAATATAGCACTCCCGTGGGATTATTTGGATTGATCAGTAATACAATATCCTTGTGCTTTATCTGTTCAAGCTCATTGATATCGGTGTAATTAACCGTTTGATAATCTGCCTTTTGCCAGGCCTTTCGATGTTCTTGATAGCCCACTTTTGGTAGCCATACTTGACTGCGCGCAAACCCTCGACTGGCACAGATTTGCGGTAACATTTGAATGATGCTCTGACTACCGGGAGTAGGAAGTACATTTGGCGTTTGATAATAGCGACGAGCAACTTGCGAAAGCTGCTCACTATGTTGTGGTAGCCGTTGCCAACAGGCGCTGGGGAGTATGCCAACAGGGTAGGCAATAGGCGCAATGCCGGTGGATAAATCGAGCCAGTCTTTTTCTTCAATGTGATAGCGCTTGGCCATAGTGCTCAGTTGTCCGCCGTGGACTAAGGCTTGCTCTTGTGCACTACTAGGTCTTGAAGCTTGTGTTGAGGCTTGTGTAGATGTGGTGCTAATCAATGTCATATTTTTATCCATAAAAATGTACCTAATTAAAAGAGTATCTGCATTAAAATGCCAAGAAGAAATAGGGCAAGTGCTAGTAACCAAGCGCTGCGTGCAACCAAACCAATACTGCGGGGGATATCTGCTAACGTTACCGCTTCACCGAGCCCAAGTACGGGGCTGTGAATGGTTTTGCCTTGATAGTCTGACGTTCCACCTAGGGTAAAGTGCAAGACGCCCGCACCTGTTGCCATGCACCGCCCGCCATTTCGGCTTTTGTAGCCTTTTGCTTGCTGCCATGCTCGCGTTAAATGCGTGTATTGAAAAGGAGGCGAGGTAGCTAATACATACAGTATTGATGTGCAATACGCACTTAACCAACCTAAGTGATCGTCGGCGCGGGCCGAGAACCAGCCAAAATGTAAGAAACGAGGTGTTTTGTAACCCCACATAGCATCGAGGGTATTAGCAAGGCGATGCAATACCGCCAGTGGCGCACCGCCAATAGCGAAGTAAAACAGACTGGCGATGACACCGTCGTGACCATTTTCTAAAACAGACTCTACTGTGGCTCGGCTCATATCGTGAGACGTTAACGCTTGGGTATCACGGCTGACCATATAAGCGGTAAAATGGCGGGCGTTGGTGATATCACCTTGTGCTAACGGATGATAAATCTGCATGGCGTGCTCTTTTAAGCTTTGCATACCAAGCGTAAGATACAATACGCAGCTATTTAGTAGGTAAATCAACCCTATTAGCAACTGGGATTCAATACTGTGAGCATACCTGATAGCGGCATGATTTAATCCCCATAGGGCAATGGGCAAAGGTAATACTAATATCAACCAACACAAAGCCCCTTGTACTCGCGGCGCGGTGCAACTTCTACTCTGGTGAGATGCATAAAAGGCCTTGTTGCACTTCGCCTTTAAGCGGTTGACTAGGTGGCCAAACCCCACAAGCGGGTGATAGCGTTTAGGTTCACCTAATAGGGCATCAAGCAGCAAAGCGCATACCATCTGGCCACCGATGATAGCTAAGTTTGAAAATGACAAAAGGGATATTAGTCCTGAGCTTAATTCAGTCAATGAGTCCACCCCATTGGAGCTTGTCGTGGTGATAGGTCAGAAGCATGCCTTGGGTATTATTTAGAGCGATTGGCTGGGTGAATTGACTCATTAAACAGGCAAGAGCGTCGCCGTGGCTGATCACCAGCACATTTAATTCTCTTGATGATGAGTCTGCGTTAACACCAGTTGTTTGGGCAATATTTCGAAGTGCTTGTTGCATGCGTTGGCGCACAGCATCTGTGCTTTCGCTTTTTCCCAGGCTGATTATGCGCTCAAGGCTGTTTATTCGCTCAGGGCTGTTATCTGGCTCAAGGCTGTTAGGCGGAGTAAGGTGGGTTTGTTGGTAGCAAAGTGTATTAAATTGATGAAATTCAGTCAGTTGGGCAACAGCTTTGCCTTGCCAAGCACCTAAATGTCGCTCGGCTAATTCCGCCGTGCTTTGGGGCTCTATTCGTTGCGAATGATGTATTTCTTTATTGAGAAACTCGGCGCAAATGTGGGCGGTTTGCTGGGCGCGGCCAAGGTGCGAACTTACAATATAACTAATTTCCCACAGCTTCGCTTTTAGGGCCAAAGCCTGCGCTTGCGTTATACCCAGCGGACTTAACGGACTTTCTAAATGCCCTTGTAAAATCCCCTTAGCATTAAACTCACTTTGCCCATGACGACAAAGATAAAAGCGTATTTTGGCATTGCTATTCGAGTTAGAGGACATAAAACCTAGGCTTTTCTCAATCTTTCCATTTTCCCTATTGCTTCTCGCTTTTTCATTTTTCACTTTGCTCATTCACTGACAGGCGTATCGGCTTGATAAAACTGCCGGGCCTTATCGATTTGCTCGCACATAAGAGCCACTTCGTCCAACATGCGGCTTGTCATGCGGTGCACCTTGTCGGCGTTGGGATGAAAAATAAAGCCATTTTTGGCGGCGGGTAAGTGTTGCCACTTTGCCCAATTTAGCGCGTCTGGTGTGTCAGCTGCATGTTGGGTAGGCTGTATGATCACCTGTGGTAAGGTCACTAACACCTGCTCTAAGCCGACAGAAGGGTAATCATCGTTGGCGTTTGCAAAAGGGTTTTTTGCCCCGCAAAGGGCGAGTTGTTGTTGGGGCCATGCATTATTGGCCACCGTGCGCAGTGGCCGAGACCAAAGTTCGTAAAAGGTACGCATTGGAATTTTATCAGCATAGCGCGTTTTGAGGGTGTTTAACTGTGTTGTGTACGCAGAAGCGGCTTGTTCTGCCGCCGTTTCACGCCCAGTTAGCTGACCGAGCATGAGTAGCTCATCAGCCACTTGAGACAAGGTGGTAGGGTTTGAATATATCACCTTCACCTTATATTTTTTCAAGCGCGATAAATCATCTCCTGGGTTACCGGTTTTCCAAGCAATTACGACATCAGGTTGCAGTTGCACTATTTTTTCAATTTGCAGACGGGCGTAATTACCAATTTGTAGAATGTCTTTTGCCGCTTCTGGGTAATCAGCATGGGCAGTGGTGGCAATGATTTGTTGCCCTGCGCCCACTTCGAACATTGATTCTACAATATGCGGTGCCAGCGCAATAATGCGCAGTTTTTGTCTCTTTTCTCTGCTAAGTGAGGTTATTTCCTGAAATATACCATCACTTTCGGCTAATCTGATGGTGCTACCTTTCGCCGTCTTTTCAGATTTTACTTGCTGATTCTCTGCTGCGTTTGGATTTTGAGTGCTTGAATCGACGGCCACAGACACTGCTTCGCTTTGGGTGCTTGCGTGCGAAACACTCACGGTTAAGACGCTGAAAAGCAGAACGTAGAAACACTTGCTTACTCGCCTAGGGTGCCATGAGGTTGCCATTACCAGTCGATCCCTTTTTGCGCTTTAATTCCCGCCTCAAAGGCGTGTTTGACTGGGCGTACTTCACTAACCGTATCGGCTAATTCAATCACCGCGCGATGACAGGCGCGGCCTGTGATCACCACGTGTTGATTCACAGGGCGATTTTCAAGTGCTGCTAACACGTCGTCTAGGTCGATGTACTTGTACGTCAGCATGTAGGTGATTTCGTCTAGCAGTAGCAAATCAATGGATGGGTCTTGCAAACAGGCTTTGCTAAATTCCCATGCTTTTTGTGCTGCGGCTATATCGGTTTCTTTGTTTTGGGTTTCCCAGGTGAAACCTGTGCCCATAACATGAAACTCCACCCCTAATTTTTCTAATAAATCCCGCTCGCCGCAAGGCCAAGTGCCTTTTACATATTGTACCACAGACGCTTTTAAGCCATGACCGACGGCGCGAGCAACGGTACCAAAACCAGAGGTGGATTTACCCTTACCGTTGCCAGTGATAACGATTAATACCCCTTTTTCAACTTGGGCGTTAGCAATGCGCTCATCTACTTTGGCTTTTTGCTGTTGCATGCGCGCTTTGTGGCGGCTGTTGTCATCTTTGTTGTCGTTTGCTTGATTATCAGACATGAGTTTGTACTCCTGCTTTGCTGTCAGTGGTCGCGCCAGAAGGTGTTGGCGCGGTAAATTGATGATGAATAATGGTATTGATGGCGTCCCAGTTTAAATGGGTTTGGCATACGTGCGCTAAGCGCGCTATTTCCTGCTCTTGCTGGGCGCTATAATCTTCAGCGAGTTCGGTACTCGCTCCTGCCCATGCCAGTAGGTGTTGTAACGCTTGTGGCGAATCAAATAGACCGTGTAAATAGCTCCCTGCGACCTGATTATCATCACTGATACAGCCTTCATACTTGCCGTTGTTTAATAAAATCAGAGGGTTGGCATTTTCAGCACGGGTGCTGGTGCCAATGTGAATTTCATAACCGTGAATCGGCACGGGCTCGCCCGATGTGAGCAACAAGTTACCTTGACTATGGGTAAGCTGTTTTTGAGGGCGTAATTCGGTGTTAATGGGCAAATAACCCAGCCCTGTGCTGGTGCCCGGTGTGTCTTCTACACCCTGTGGGTCGGCAATCGCGTGGCCCAACATTTGATAACCACCACAAATGCCCAATACTTTACCGCCATAGCGAAGATGTCGCTGAAGTGCTTTGTCCCAGTGCATGTCTTTGAGTAGTGCCAAGTCGGCGCGCACATTTTTGCTGCCGGGCAGAATGATTAAATCACAAGGGGGAATAGGTGAGTGCTGGGCCACAAAGGTGAGTTTTACCTGAGGGTGAACCCGTAGCATATCAAAATCAGTGTGATTACTGATGCGTTTAAATACGGGTACACATATGTGTATTCGTATGTTTTCTTCATCTAGATTTTGCTCGGCTTGAATGGCATCTTCTGCGGCGAGTTGTAAATTATGAATATACGGCAGTACGCCGAGCACGGGCTTTTTTGTGCGCTGCTCTAACCAGGTTAGTCCGGGTTCCAGTAGTTTTATGTCGCCGCGAAACTTGTTGATCACAAACCCCACTACGCGCTTTTGTTCAGATTCGGCCAGTAAATCTAAGGTGCCTACGAGCTGAGCGAACACGCCACCGCGATCGATATCCGCCACGATGATCACGGGGCAATCAACGGCTTCAGCGAAACCCATATTGGCGATATCGCCTTTGCGCAAATTAATCTCGGCTGGGCTGCCTGCACCTTCGACCACAATTACTTCATAGTCAGCACACAATACTTTATGAGAACTAAGCACGGCTTGCATGGCGACTTGTTTGTAGTCGTGGTACTTCTTGGCTTGCATGTCCGATACGGCTTTACCTTGAATGATCACCTGTGCGCCGGTATCTGAGCTGGGTTTCAATAACACAGGGTTCATATGAACGCTGGGCTCGATACCGGCTGCTTGCGCTTGCACAGCTTGAGCGCGACCAATTTCGCCGCCGTCTTTGGTGACGGCACTATTAAGAGCCATGTTTTGCGGCTTAAACGGGGCGACATTCCAGCCGTGATTTTTTAGACAACGACAAAATCCTGCGACCAGCATGCTCTTGCCAGCATCCGAGGTGGTGCCTTGGATCATGATGGTAGCGGTTTTATGCGTCATAGGGGCTGCTCGTTAAAAGGCGGTTTAGCGATAAAATTCACCACAGGAGTGGCGTGTTGATATTCTGCAATTGAGATGCGAGACACGCTGGCGTAACCGATTTGCAGCGTGGTATACCATTTAGGGCTTTGCCAATCGGCGGCCAGCACAGAGGCTAAAATTTGGCGTATTACCCCGCCGTGACATATCACTAGGCAGTTCTGGCCTTGATGTTGGGTGATCAAGCGTTGCCAGCACTGGTGCACGCGGTGATGAAAGGCTTCTAATGATTCTGCCTCGGGTAAGGTTGATTGCATGGGGTTGCGCCAAAAGTCGTTTAATTCAAGCCATTGGTCGGTCAAATCGTCAAATGGGATGCCATCATATAAGCCAAAATCACACTCTTGCAGTGCATCTTCAATAATAAGCGGCACAGACAAGGTATCCGCTAGGTTTTCGGCAAAATCCTGACAGCGCAAACGAGGAGAGGTGATAATCACGTCTGGATTTGGCAGATGTTGCACGTGAACTTGCATAGCGCGTAGGCCCTGTTCGCTAAGTGAAACATCGGTTTTGCCATACAGTGCTGCTGGGCCATCTACTTGACCATGACGCAGTAAATTGAAAGTGGTTGAGGAGGCTTGCATCTGGCTATTATTCACCTTAAGGGCGCTTTAATGGCATGGGTAAACCCGCGGCTACAAAGGTGACGTGATCTGCATTGCTGGCAACGGCTTGGTTCAGCCAGCCGGCTTGATCAACAAATTGCCTTGTCACTTCCCCCATGGGAATAATACCTAAGCCGACCTCGTTCGCCACCATAATAATACTTGCTTTGCTGGCACGAATCGCTTGCGTAAATCCCTGAAATAACATGCTGAAATCTTGCTCTGGCTGGTGGTACAAATGGTTGTTGAGCCACAAGGTCAAACAGTCGATAAGTAAAATCGGCCGTTCGTTGTCAGCCACTTGGCTATTATCAGAGAATTGCTCGATATATTCGGTTAAATTTAGCGGTACTTCGGCTAAAGCCCAATGTGCTGGGCGCTCTTGTTGATGGCGGGCGATTCGTTTGGCCATCTCTGCATCTGTGGCGGTAGCAGTGGCGACATAAGTGACATTTTTACCTGATTGTTGGCTCAGGGATAACGCTTGCTCTAGGGCGTAATTTGATTTGCCTGAGCGTGCACCGCCGATAATAAAATGAAGCATTAACATGCCCTCCGATTAAGCTGACGTAGGCCGCTAGATTTTACCTGAACGCATAATGTTTGGTTGGTGTGCATCATGTCTCTGTAAAAAAAAGGCTAAAACAACTGCGCGAAAATGTGCCCATTCGTCACCTTGGGTAACGTGGCTATCAGCAACAGGTAAATAAGGATTTCTTGTACTTGTTGCGCAAACCCCAAGCAATCGCCGGTATAACCACCTATGTGTTTGTTAAACCAATATTTAAGAGCGAGCCGTAAGGCGCAGCCACTGAGCAAAATAATGAGGGTGCTGGGCAGGGTTAAAAACAGTAAACCCGGTAGGCTACTTATTACTAGCCACAGTAACACTCGGGGTTGCATGGGCTGGGCAAGTGCTGCACTTTTGCTATGGTCGCTATTTTGTCGTGCGTAGGCAAGGTGTTGCACATGAGAAATCGCCAATGCACGCGACAAAGGATAGGCTATTGCCAGCGCAATCAGCAGTTGTTGGTTAACGGCTAACGTGCAAAGCAGAATAAATTTGGTGAGCAGCAAGCAGATTAACGCGCAGGTGCCATACGTACCGATTTGGCTGTCTTTCATGATCGCTAATTTACGCTGTGCGGTATGCCCGCCCCAAAAGCCATCCGCGGTATCGGCTAGGCCATCTTCGTGCAGCGCACCGGTAAGCACTAAACTAAGGGTTATGAGCAAACACACAGAGACTGCCACCCCAAAATAGCCAGTAGCAAAACAATAAAACGCGCTGAGCAGGGCCACGAGTAACCAGCCAACTAAAGGGAAATAACGCCCTGCCTGATGTAACTTTTGCGGGCTGTAATCGAGTGAGAAGGGCACAGGCAAGCGCGTGAAAAAGCTGATTGCTAACATCAGCAAATTACTCTGTTCCTTTATCAATTGGTACATGCTCGTATTCATTTTTTGCTCATGTAAAGCGAATCAAACGGTTACCCCAGCGCTTTCAAAGCTCGCCATGTCATTGTAAAAACTTGCTGCAGCCTGCAGTAAGGGTAACGCTAGGGCGGCTCCCGTGCCTTCACCTAGGCGTAAACCAAGTGACAGTAATGGCCGTGCATCTAACTGCGCCAATACTTGCTGATGGGCATGCTCGGCTGAGCAGTGAGCAAACAGCATGTAATCTTGCGCACGAGGGGCGATACGGGTGGCAATTAAGGCCGCCACGCTGACGATAAAGCCATCCACGAGTATGCTTTTTCCTGCTTTAGCTGTTGCTAACATGGCACCAATAATTTGCGCTATTTCAAAACCACCGACTTCTGCTAAAGCGGTTTGCGGCGTAAAGGCTTTAGTACCGTGGGTTTGCTCGACACGCGCTAGGGCATCTGTGATGAGTTGTACCTTGTTGGCGAGCTGTTCATCGCTTATGCCGGTACCTTTGCCTGTTGTGCGCTCAGGGCTTAAGCCGCAAATGAGCGACAACAGCGCCGATGCACTGCTGGTATTGCCTATCCCCATTTCGCCGAAGGCCAGTACATTACTGCCTTGTTCTATTTGCTCTGTGGCTATTTTCGCGCCCATGAGCAAGGCTTGCTCTACTTGGTCTTGGCTCATTGCAGCTTGTTTGGAAAAATCAGCGGTACCTGAGCCAATGGACTGCTCTATTAGCATATCGCCTGCTGAAGCTCGGGCGGTTTCGTCAATTGGGCTGAGCATACCGGCGTCAATGACTTTCATTGTCCAGCCGAGCGTTTCGCTAAAACAGTTGATGGCGGCGCCGCCATTAATAAAATTAAGCACCATTTGTTGTGTGACTTCAGGCGGCGCAATACTGATGCTATGAGCAGCGATGCCATGATCCGCCGCAAAAACCAGCATCACAGGGCGGTTGATCTCAATAGGCTGTGACCCTTCAGGAGCAGGGTACTGAATTTGCGCAAGCTGTCGGGCAAGATCTTCAAGTTGGCCCAGTGCCCCTAAGGGTTTGGTTTTATGATTAATTCGCTCGTCTATGCTCGGTAGACAAGCACTGTCGACAGGGGCGATTTGCCAATATGTCTGTTCGAATACAGACAAAGACGTTGGGCTTTGTTGTGGCATTATTTGTTTCGTCCTTGGTGCCTGTTGTGGAGAATGTGTTGCCTTTGGCGCTGCTATTACATCTTCATCTAGCATAGCTGTTGTTCCATTCCTGTTTTAGTGTGATTCAATTTCAGTTTCAATTTGTTTTGAGCTTGTATCTTGTTCATATTTGGCGCCGCGCTCATGTTTGGCGTTGGCGAATAGCCAACAAGAAAAACACGCTACCTATGGCTGAGGTGATAATGCCGATTGGGATTTCTTGGTCTGACAAGGCCGAGCGGGCAATAATGTCGACGAGCACCATAAAGCTTCCCCCTATTAGTACACAGCCCAAAATAAGTGCGCGGCTAGTTACGCCAACCCAGCGCCGTACAATGTGGGGGATCATAAGCCCTACAAACCCGATACCGCCACAATAGGCTACGATACAGGCGGTTAAAGCGGCGCATATTCCTAACGCCATCAAACGAATGGCCGTTACATTAATGCCTAGGGTTTTCGCATTTTCATCACCCAGTAATAAGGCGTCTAAGCGTCGACCAAAGAGTAAAAGTAGGAGCGCGCTACCCATCACAACGGGGAGCATGATCCACGCATACCATAATTCGGTGCGAGCGAGACTACCCATGAGCCAAAAAATCACTTTATTGGCCGCGAACGGATCGCCTAAAAACAATAAAAAGTGGCTAAGGGCACTGAGCATAAATGACACCGCAACGCCCGCGAGTAACATGTGCTCACCACGCCCACCAAAGGAGGTGGCAGCCAGCGCTTGCACCAAGGTCACCGCAAAGATGGCCCCTAAAAAGGCGGCAACGGGTAATGCTATAGAAAACGACACGTCTGGTAGCATGCCAAAAATCGTTAAGGTTTCGCCTATTTGACTGTCAAACAGCAGGGTGGCAATACTGGCACCAAGCCCGGCACCGGAGACGACGCCAAATAAGTATGGGTCTGCTAGGCCATTACGGGTAATGTTTTGCAAGGTGGCACCGGCCACTGCCAGTCCAGCCCCCACTAAAAAACCAACCAGCACACGTGGTAAGCGAATTTCCCAGAAAATTAGGCTGTTAATTTGTGTAGAGCATTGGCCTACTATGCATTGATATAGCTCTTTGGGCGGTAAGTCTGCGGCGCCAAAAAAAATGCCGATAACTGGGGAGAGCACAGCCAGCAGGATAAGAAAAGACCAGCGATTGCTCATAACGAATGGCCTTGCTCGCTGTCAGACGTACTTGGATACTGCACGATTTCTGGCTGTAAAGGATGTTCTTGTTCATCGGGTGGATAAAAATCGACGCGCAAGTTTTGAGTGAGCTCGTCGCGGCGAATTCGACAAGGAATATTAAACACATGTTCAAGGGTCTTGGCTTCGAGCACCTTTTCAACTGGCCCTTGAGCGATCATTTTTCCTTCGTTTAACAGGCAGAGATGATCGCAGTAACTGGCCGCTAAATTAATATCGTGCAAACTCATGACGACTGTCATTTGTTGTTGATGTGCTAGGGTACGAAGCAGTTTAAGTACTTGATGTTGATAATAAATATCTAAATGATTGACTGGCTCATCTAATACTATTAGTGCCGCTTTTTGCACCAAAGCCCGTGCGATCAAGCCCCGTTGCTGTTCGCCACCCGAGAGAGAACTAAAGGTTTGGTGGGTTTTGTCGCTAAGGCCAACTTTGGCGATTGAAGCGGCAAGATGTGCATGATCTTGCTCGTTTTCCCGTGACAATAGGGTTTTATGGGGCAGCCAACCCATGCGCACGATTTGCTGCAAACTTAAGGCAAACACACTTTCATTTAATTGATTAACCACGGCAATTTGTTTGGCGCGCTCTAATGGGCTGAAGTCTTCTAACGCTTTTCCGCACCATTCAACTTGATTCTTGCTGGCGGTTTGGCCTGATAACATTTTAAGCAAGCTGGTTTTACCGGCACCATTAGGACCGAGCACGCCGAGTACTTTGCCACGCTCAAGTGAAAGGTTGATGTCAGACAAAATGTGCTTTTGCGCAATCGCATAGGAAAGCTGTTTTGCCTGTAGGTTTACTGATTCTGGCATGGCACCTGTTTTATTTTACTGATCGCGTACGATCTTATGGGGAATACACAGCGCGCTCAGAAGAAACCCTGAAATGACAATCTGTTATTCACGTATTCCCGCGTGATAAAAATGAAAGATAAGGCTGGTATCTGACTTACAAGCCGGTATCCGCTGGGTATCGCGATACCTAAAACTTGTTTACAGTTGCGGGTACAGTTCTGGCATCTCACCAGATTCCCATTTAATTTACGCCTTCGTCATATTCGTTAAATCCGAAATAAGCACAGCATAAAACCTATATATGGCGTGCAATATAGCAAGTATTTATACGCCCGACGAGCGCTAAATCCTGCCGTGTAGAATACTTACCTAACTAGACTTGCTGATTTTCATGTTCTAGAAGTTTTAAGTAGTGAATAATCCTTATTTAGTCACAAAAACTACCTAATAAGTCTCATGTCGCAATTGAAAATCATTCTCATTAACTGTATGGTGTGCGCCTTTTTCTGGCCCACATTTTGAGTAGGAAGTTTAATTAATGGCTCGCAAGGTTCCTTTCGGTTGTTTTTTATCAGGTATAACGGCATTAGGCTTGAGTTCAGGGGTTGTAGCCCAAGGCCAAAACGAAGCCATTGAACATTTAGAAGTGACGGGGCGTGCCCAGCAATTCTATTTGGACACCCGCACTAAATTGGGCACTAAAACAGATGCGGAGTTGCTTGACATACCTATGTCTGCACAGGTGTTAACGGAACAACTTATTTCTGATCAAGCCGCCCGTGATATTACTGATTTGTACCGCTCCATCGCGGGTGTTAGTGAGTACAGCTATTCAGGGGTGACATTTCGTGGTTTTCGTGATGATGGCAATGTGTTTTATGACGGCGTAAGAGGTGACCCATATTCAGGATTTAGCGTACCCGATTTATTCAATGTGGATAGGGTAGAGGTGCTCAAAGGCCCAGCTGCTGCGCTTTATGGTGGTGGTGAGCCCGGTGGCATGATCAATTATGTGACTAAAAAGCCAACCTACAATGAAGCGTCAAATGTGAATGTTACTGTTGGTAACTACGATTTGTATGGTATTTCAGCTGAAGCCACAGGCGCAGTAACGAACACTACAGCGTATCGTCTTGGTGGATTCTATGAGTCTCAAGACAGTTTTCGCAACAATGCAGATATGGAAAATATCGAATTGGTCGCTGGGTTACTGCACGATTTTAGTGATGATACGCGCCTGACCACCACATTTGACTACATAGTACAAAACCTTGGGGGCCATCGGCTACGAGGCGTTCCGGTTGATGATAACGGTAATTTTTTGGTCGACCGAAGCTATAACGCCAATGAAAAGGGCGATTATCAGGATATGACCGCCTGGGTGGTGCAATCGACCCTTGAGCATAGTTTCAATGATGCATTGAATGTAAATTCGACCCTAAGACTGATGACCAATGAGCGCGACCAGGCGTACCATGAATCACAAAGTTGGGTGGATGTGAATGGTGATGGGCTAGCGAATATTGATGATGAAACGATTCGTCGTGAATATCGCGACCAATATCGGGCGAATGATGAGGTGAGCCTGACAACTGATTTTGTTTATGATTTTAAAATGGCAGGTTTGGAGCATCAGTTATTATTTGGTGGAGATTGGCATTACGTCGATACTGAATATGATTATTTACGTGCTCGTTATGAAGCTGACGGAGTAGGCAACCTCAATATTTTTAACCTTAATTATGGTGAAACGGACCCAAGCACCTACAACCTGACGGATCAAAATAGAGACGGTATTCGGCGCAACCGCCAAGGCTTGTATCTACAAGACATGGTGCAGTTAGCCGATAAATGGACATTAATGCTGGGTGCTCGCTTTGATCACTTTGAAGAACGGGACAAAGAAAGCGGCTATGAGTACGGTGATCACGATGTGACCTTTCGCTCTGGGTTAACCTTTAAGCCACTGACTACTATGTCTTTCTATGCCAATTACTCGGAAAGCTTTAATCCGGTAGACGCCACGGACCAAGCAGATGCCAGTGTGACAGATCTTGAGCCTGTAACTGGGGATTCAATAGAGTTTGGGGTGAAAAACGAATGGTTAGGCGGCAGTATAATGACCACCTTTGCCGTGTATCACATCAGTAAAGAGAACTTAGTGGCCAGCAATCCTAATTATATTGAAGGAGAAAATGACGACACGGAATCAGCTCTGATTAACTTTGGGGTAGTGGAAAGTGATGGGGCTGAGTTTACTTTAGTCGGTGATATTACCGATGAACTAAGTGTCACCGCCAACTACGCGTACAATGACACCATAGTGGTTGACGGCAGTTCAAACAATACCTTTGGTGAAGGCGATCGCTTTGTGAATGCGCCCCGACATCAAGCGGGCTTGTGGGGACGCTATGCCTTGCATAGTCTCAATTCGTCTGTTGCCTTTGGGGTGAACTATGTGAGTGAGCAAATCAGCTCAGACGCGCAAAAAGTCAAAGCGTTTACCGTATTTGACGCTAGCTGGACAACCAAATGGGACAACATACTGCTTAGCCTAAACGTGAATAATGTATTTGATAAGGAGTATGCGGTCAGTGGTTTTAGCCAGCGAAATGGTCATTTCCCCGGGCAACCTAGAGAAATCATTGCCCAGCTAAAATACGACTTTTAATGCATTATGAATAAGGGGTTTGGCGCAACACATTGGATAGTGCACATTGAATAGAGCAAATTGGTTTAGCGTTCACAGCTGGCTTGGAGTGAAGTTGGCGATTATGCTGTGCTTTATCGTGCTCAGTGGCACGTTGGCTGTTATCTCTAACGAGCTAGATTGGCTAGCTAACCCAGCCAAACGGGTTGCACCATCAAGTGTTGAGGGGATGAATTGGCAGAAAATCTACACTGGTGCCCAACAGCAAGTACCGGTTAATTCATTGCGCTCTATTCAAGCCCCTTTACATCGCTGGTTTAGTGCTGAAGTTATCTACCTTGATAAAGATAAGCAGCGCCACCGAATGTTTTTTCATCCTACCACTGGGGGCTATCTCGGTGATGGGCGCTGGCTTAACTGGCAACGTTTTTTTCGTATGTTGCATCGTCACCTCATGTTGCCATTAACCCTAGGTATCACCCTTGTTAGCCTATTCGCCGTGGTAATGATGGCGATGTTGGTGTCGAGTATGTATATCTACAAAGGATGGTGGAAGCACTTTTTTCGCGCGCCGCGCTGGCAGCATCGCAAAACACGCTGGGTCGATTTACATCGATTAGTGGGCGTGTGGAGCTTATGGTTTTTGCTGATCATTAGTGTGACCGGCTGCTGGTATTTAGCTGAACGCTGGGGGGCCGATGCCACAAGCCCTGGGCGCCTAACAGCAACTAGTACAGAGGCGTTAGCTAACCAAAAGATGCCAAGCATACCCACATTTGCGGCAATGTTGTTAGACACGCAGCGGGTGTTTCCTGAACTGGCTATTGAACGGGTTAATTTTGCCAAGGAATCATCAGACGTGATAGAGATCCAAGGCCAAGGCCGCGCTCTACTCGTGCGCCCCAGAGCGAATTTCGTCACATTCGACCCTGCTACAGGGCAGCTTATTCAGCACCATGATGGCCGTGATTTAAGTGTGCACAACCGTATTTCAGAAGCTGCCGACCCATTACATTTTGGCGTCTGGGGAGGCATGTTTAGTAAAATAGTATATTTTATGTTTGGTCTTTTTCTGACGGGGCTTACTGTGACAGGAACCTATATGTACGGTATGCGTGTGGCGCGTATCTCACGCCATGAGCTAAAACCACGCAGACGCATTTGGCGCCAAGCTTTTTCTCACATGAAAGCACTGGGCTGGGTGTCAGCTATAGGCATATGCGTCAGTATATTTTATGGCGTATTTATCTTCTTGTATTAAATCTATTCATCCATTATTTGCTGGGTACGTCAGCGTGAATGACGAGCTTTAAAGAAGGGGCAAGTTCGTTTTTGGCCAACTGTATTTTTACACTAACGAGCAGTGGCAGTAACAGGGTTCTCAGGGAACGTGACACTAAAAAATATTTTCATTTCTTCAACACTGACTGAAATTTGGGCGTTAACAGCATCACAAAGGGTCTTAACAATACAGAGGCCTAGCCCAAAATTGTTCTCTGAACTTCTTGCATTGTCTTTTTGCCAAAGCGGATCAAACATCTGAGAGAGATCGTGCTCGGTAAGTGGAACCTTCATTGTATTGCTGATGGTGAATTTTACTTTTCCTTGTTTATCGCTTGTTAGTGCTACCTTGATGGGCGTTTCGTTTTTACTGTGCTCAATGGCATTATCAAATAGATTATTCACTATGGACTCTATGGCCATTCGATTACTTTTGATAATTGTTGTGCGTGTGGATTCAATATCAATACAGAGGCTCTTAAAATCTTTTTGTTGAGTAATGTTATCGATAAGTACATTGAGATTGATGTCGTCAGCTAAGTGTAGACGTTGATGACTGTATTTCTGAAGAAGCATCAAACCCGATATGATGCTTTTCATTCGATTTGCGATTTGAAGAACAGTCGGTTTGAAGTCTCTTTCTAACCTATCTTCTCCTGGGAATTTAAGTGCCACTTCGGTCATGTTAATTAACTCAGTGACCGGCGTTTTAAGTTCATGGGCAATATCAGACGTCAGCCGTTTTTCGCGAACATACAGTGAGTAGTTATCTTCAATGAAGTGATTAATACTGTCTGTGATAGGTGATAATTCTTCTACATCGTTTTCGAAGACGGTTCGAGAGAGCGGATCACTGAAACGCATTTCTCTTATTTTTTCGTTCAAGTTATCAATCGGTGTTAAAGAATAAGAAACCGTGTTCTTTACAACAAATCTGACGACGAGAGGAACGAGGATCAAGGCTAGAATGAATGCGACATCAATAAACCACAAAGTAAAGTTTAATAGTTCAACAGATGTTGCATAGGCAATGACCATAGGTGAGGCTGTTGGCTTTGATTCGCCAGCTAGCTCTTCTTCCATTTGAGGGATAAATTTAGAGTAGACTATTCTTCCTGAACGTCCGTCAGGTAGGGTCATGTCATTAATAACAAACTCATTTAAATTGATTGTGATTAACGGCAACTTATTGTCTTTGTATAAGGATAGCGTCGCCGATTTTTTAAATGCTTTGTTGTTATGCCAAAGCTGAAAATACTCAGGTGAATCTACCCCTTTGAACTCAGGTAAGTATTCGCCTGAGAAGTGGAAGTTTATGCCGTCTGTATCCTGCCTAACTAAGGTTTGCAATAAGCCGATTTTAGCCCTCATGGCATGGTTGAACTCATTTTCAACCCAATTATCTACCCCAATGTCGGCTGCCAACAATACGCTTATCACCAGTATTGAGATGACGATTGAAAGTCGTCTGGTTAAGGTTTTACGAATTGATTTCATTTAGCTCAACAACTTTATAGCCAAAACCACGTTTGCTTTTGATGGGTAGGGTCGCCCCTATATTGCGGGTCTTTTTTCTGGCGGACGATAAATGCGCTTCTATGGCGTTTTTTGATATGTAGTCATAGTTGCCAGAAAGATACTCGCTCAATTTTTCCGACGTGACGACTCGGTCTCGATTTAAAAACATACATTCGATGATTTTATATTCGTTCGGGGTAAGCTCAATACTTTGGTTGGCATACATTAAGGACTTGATTTGCAAGTCTAAGGTAAAACCAGCTACGACTATTTTGTCGTTTGCTTGGACTGCAGGGCCTCGCCTCATTAGATTAACTAAACGCGCACTCAATTCATCAAAAGAGAAAGGTTTGGTTAGGTAGTCGTCGGCACCTGCAAGAATGCCACTGACTTTATCGTTTGTTTCAGCGCGAGCGGACAATATTAAAACTCGCACATCAAGATTCTTTTTTCTTAGCGCTTTTAAAATGGCTAGCCCATCTATTTCAGGCAACATTAAATCAAGGATAACAAGGTCGTAATTACCCATAAGGGCCATACTTAAGCCTTCACTGCCATCCGCTGCAACGTCTACCGAATAACCGAGTTTGTCCAGTCCAATACTTAAGCTATTTCTGAGCGAGGCTGAATCTTCAATGAGTAATATTCGCATCATATCCAATGGGTTGATTGAGCATACCCTTAGTATACCTTTGGTTTCTTAAGATTCACTGAGGAAAATAAGATAAACCAAAGGGACAGTTTTTCATCAGTTAATCTTAAGTTTCACCTGCTACTGTCACAATTTCGCCTAATCGGTGGGATCGAACGTCAGCTAGAGATATGAGGGCAGAGTGAAAATTTCGATAGTGATACCAGCAAAAAATGAAGAAGAAAATGTAGCGCCAGTGGTAACTGAAATCTATAAGGCGCTGGATGATATTCATGATTTTGAGATTATTTATGTTGACGATGGTAGCACAGATGGTACCTATCAACGGCTTTGTGAACTAAAACGCGGCGACTATGGGCGATTATCGGTGATCAAACATAAATATTCCGTTGGCCAAAGTACGGCGATATGGACGGGTGTGAAGCACGCTAATGGAGAGCTTGTCGTTACACTTGATGCTGATGGACAGAACGATCCTGCTGATATTCCAACACTTGTAGAGCGAGCTTTAGCGATGCCGATTGGCAGCGACTTTTGCATCGCGGGTAATCGTAAGAATAGAAAGGATACAACGTGGAAACGTGTGCAATCACGCATTGCGAATCGTATTCGTAGCAACATCTTGGGTGACAATACCCCAGATACGGGGTGTGGCTTAAAGGTTTTGCCAAAACAAACGTTCTTAGCGCTTCCCTACTTTGATCACATGCATCGTTTTATCCCTGCGTTGGTGAGTCGCCTAGGTGGCGTGGTTGAGGTGAACGATGTGAACCACAGAGATAGGCAATACGGCCAGTCCAAGTACAACATGTTGGGCCGGCTTGGTGTGGGGATAGTGGACATAGTTGGCGTACTGTGGTTACAAAAACGCTGCAAAATCAAAGATATTGTTGTAGTTGTTGAGCGATGATAAGCAATCTGCTACGACTATTCTTACTGGCAATTGTGTTGCTTTGTGTGAGCCACATTGCAACGCAATTTCCTGGAATAGATACATTCAATCAGCAGTGGATTGATGCACATACACGTCATAACGGCATCACTGGGATAATCAATTTCATTGGTGTTTCTGTGCTCTTGTTGTCAATTGGACTGCCAAGGCAACTCGTTGCGTTTATGGGGGGGTATGCCTTTGGAGTGGCACAAGGACTGATTTATTCAACCTTGGCTGCTACCGTGAGTTGTTTAGTCGTGATGTGCATAGCTCGATATTTTGCTAAGCCGCTTATTCAACGATACTTTTCAGGGAAAATGACCAAGATAAACCGTTTTTTAGCGCAAGACGCGTTTATTAAAAGCATATTTGTAAGGTTGTTGCCGGTTGGTAATAACCTGCTGACGAATCTACTCGTGGGTGTGACAAATGTGAAAGTGATGCCGTTTATCGCTGGCTCGACCATTGGTTATGTACCTCAAATGCTCATATTTGCCGTAATGGGTAAAGGCTTGCTGATTAACGATAGCGCTAATCTTGTTATCAGTGTTGTTCTGCTTGGCCTAACAAGCGTTTTAGGCGGGTATATTCTGCAAAAATATCGTTATCAGTTCTCAAGCAAACCGAATGATCCTACCGAGATGAATGTGAAAATGGGTGCATAGCAAGCAAATGAATATAAACGATAAAGACCAGCTGTATTGGTACGGGCGCATCGCCCTTTTATTGGTAGCGAGTGTGCTAATTTTTATCGGCTTAGGATATAGAGACCCGTGGCCGGCAGACGAGCCTAGATTTGCGCAGGTAGCAAAGGAAATGGTTGAAACTGGGCAGTGGTTTTTCCCGACGAGAGGCGCAGAGTACTACCCTGACAAGCCACCTATTTTCATGTGGGCGATAGCATTTTTTTTATACCTTACAGGTTCAATCAAGGTGGCATTTTTGTTGCCTTCAGCCCTAGCAAGTTTACTAACGATATATTTGGTGTATGACCTTGGTAAACGTTTTTGGGGGCGAAGTGAAGCCTTAATCGCAGGGGGATTATTACTGTTTAGTTTGCAGTTTTTACTGCAAGCCAAAACCGCACAAATAGATGCCATGGTTACTTGCTGGATCACGCTTGGTTGTTATGGCTTGCTGCGTTTTTTGCTGTTGGAGCGGCGTTGGCGTTGGTATTACATGGCATTCTTCTTTATGGGGATAGGGGTGATTACCAAAGGGGTGGGGTTTCTTCCTGTATTGCTGTTGCTCCCTTATTATTTTTATCAAAAAAAATGCGCTATCGACAACAGCATGACAGCAAAACCTTATGACGTGTGGCGCTGGTTGGCCGGTCCGCTGTTCATGTTTGTAGCGATTGCATTGTGGTTGCTGCCTATGCTGGTGCAAGTCGAGCTAAGTCAAGATCCAGCCTTGTTTCAATATCGTGATAACATTTTATTTCGGCAAACCGTGACGCGCTACGCTGACTCATGGCATCACATTAAACCGTTTTGGTACTATATCATTGAAGTGATTCCGCTGTTTTGGCTGCCAATCAGCCTTGCGTTACCTTGGTTGGTGCCCAAATGGTATCGAGCGATAAAAAGCGGTGAGGGACGCATTCTGCTGCCCGCAGTGTGGGTGGTATTAGTCATGTTGTTTTTCAGTATTAGCCCAGGGAAGCGCGGCGTCTATATTTTACCGGCTCTGCCCATGTTGTGCTTAATTAGCGCGCCTTATATTCAGCAGTTGATTTTGCATACCAAGTTAGCACGTCTAGTGTGGGCTGTGGTTGTGCTGTTATCTGCGATATTTATTGCAACAGGGCTTGGTGGGTTGGCAGAGGTGCCTTTTTTAGTGAAGTTTGAAACAAAATTTGGCATTTCACCCTGGTCATTCTTCTTCGTTATTGGCCTGCTTGGCATGGCGAGTTCAGCGTTTAGTGCGCGAAAGTCTTGCTGGAAAGCTTGGCCGTTGTTTATTGCGCTACTCATGGTCGGTTACAGTACATGGGGTTATATATTGTTAGATGACGTTAAGACGCCTAAAAATGTCTTTCGCAATATTCAGAAAATAGTACAAGAGCAGGATGTGACGATTGCGTTGGTGAATTTTTCAGAGCAGTTTATTTTATTTTCGCCTTATTCGGTTATCCATTTTGGTTACCATACTGACACCCAAGCACAACTGGATGCGGCGTATCTGTGGTTAGCGGATGGCAATAATAAGCGCTATGTTTTGGTGGATGCGAAAGACGTGTCTAGCGGGTGTTTCGATTTAAGCAAAGCGCAACCGGTTGGCTATGCTCATCGAGCAAATTGGCTGTTGATATCATCAGATGCGAAAAAGGCCAATTGTGCGATAGCGCCATTGCACACTGAATTGAAACCCTATTATTATCCTTTAAATACCCATAATAGCGAGTAATGGTAAGGCGTTCCGGGACAAAAGTATAAAAGCCTGAAGGCTACAGTTAATCTTAAGTATTGCCTAAGTTTTAAACACTATCCTATGTGAAAATCTCACATAGGATAGTTTATTTTGAATGTAGGTCGTGCAATAAATATCAACCCATCTTCATCCCAGTTTGTCATTTATTCTTCACTTATTATTACCTTAGTGTTTAATTACCCTTTTATCGCTAAGGTGTATGCAAGTGTTCTTCCTGACACCTTGTGGGAGTGGGCTTTTTTTATATCTGTTCCCACTCTGCTTACCCTGATTAATATGGTCTTTGTGAGTGTATTTGGTGCGGTGTTTTTTCCGCGTTTAACCATTGCTATTACCTTTATCATCTGTGCTTTGTTATTTTATGCGGCGTTGGTATATGGCGTTATTTTTGATAGCAGCATGCTGCAAAATGTAATGGAAACGAACTCCGGAGAGGCATTCTCCTATCTCAATATGAGTTTTCTGGTGTTCTTTGCATTGCTTGGTTTAATGCCGGTCTTCGCCGTGTTAAATCAAGAAATTAAGGGCCGGCTCTCCACTCGCATTAAAACTTTGTTGCTGGTAAATGTACTCGCCTTAGTAGGGATATTCTTGATTGCGGCTTTTTTCTATAAAGATTACGCGGCAGTGGGGAGAAACAATAAGGGCTTGGTCAAGCAAATTATCCCCTACGCCTTTTATGATGCGGGCTACAAATACCTGCGCGATACCTACTTTTACCCACCTTTACCGTATCGGATTTTAGATAAGCATCCGGTCATCAAAGATGCTCAACACGCACAGCCACAGACACTGGTGGTTGTCGTAGGAGAGACAGCAAGAGCTGATAAGTTTGGAAGTAACGGATATTACCGTGACACCACACCGAATTTGCAACGGTTAAATGTGGTAAGTTTTGGTAATGTAATTTCTTGCGGCACCGCGACTGCAGTATCTGTACCTTGTATGTTTTCCAGATTAACAAGGGACAAATATGATCCTCGGATTGCCAGTAGCCAAGATAATGTATTGGACATTATTCATCGAGCGGGAGCAGCGGTCACTTGGATAGACAACAACAGTAGCTGCAAAGGCGTATGCAGTCGCGTAGATTCGATCGCATTCGATCCGCAACGAGACCCTACTTTGTGTGACGGCGACTTTTGCTTAGATGAAATTTTAGTCAAACTGCTGCAGCAGAATATGCAACAACACACTGAGAATAACCGAGTTTTTGTTTTGCATATGATTGGCTCGCACGGGCCCACTTATTATCGCCGATATCCAGAAAACTACGCCCGCTATCATCCGGATTGTCCAAGAAGTGATATTCAAAATTGTAAAGAGCAGGCGCTCGTTAACACCTATGATAATACGATTTTATATACTGACTATGTGTTGAGTAACGTGGTGAAATTACTAGAAAACATTCCAAATTCAGCCATGCTTTATATTTCGGATCACGGAGAGTCACTTGGTGAAAAAGGCCTTTATTTACATGGTTTTCCGTATAAGTTAGCCCCTGCTGAACAGACTCATATTCCAATGGTGTACTGGGATTCTAAGTTCAGTGATGCCGAATATAAGTCATGTGTTACACAGCGTGCCAGTCAGGCATTTTCCCAAGACAATTTATATGACACTTTATTAGGCTTAACCCATGTCAGTAGTGTTACTTATCAACCAAAAATGGATATCTTGAGCCCATGCAAAGCATAAAAAAAACGCGGTCACCGGTAGAGTTTGATCCCACAAACAAGCAAACGGGAATATTACGCCTTGTTTTGGCTTTGAAAAATTCCTTGAGAGCGTTGAAATGGCTGAGTAAAAATGAAGCGGCATTTAAGCAAGAAGTGCTGTTTTTACTCGTGTCAATTGTGGTTGTAGCGTATTGGAAAATCCCGATTGTAGAACGAGGCTTGCTGATATCATCTGTATTGTTTGTCATATTCGCAGAAGTGTTCAACACCGCAATAGAGGCGACAATAGACAGAATTGGGCGGGAAATTCACCCCTTATCGGGGTTAGCAAAAGATCTCGGTTCAGCTGGTGTTTCGCTCGCTATGCTCATTGCTGCAGTGCTTTGGCTCTCTATTTTGTTAAGCCATTTTTAGGGGGCATCATTTCTGGAAGCCTAGTACAAAGCGCATTGTGCCCAATAAGGAGACAATGCGCTGAGGGTGTTTATATTGCTATTTCAAATGACGTTGCCCCGTCAATACATAAACATGATTACGCCGCCTGCAATCATAAACAGGTTTTCAGACAAGGACACGAAGCCCAGTGGCACATTGCTGTCGCCACCTACGCAGGCGCACTTTAATTCGCGTTTATCAATATAGACAGCCTTTATCACCGAGGTGGCCCCGACACTGCCGATAAATATCGAGAAGGGAGCAACCGCCAACGCGGGCAGCCCAGCGACCATCGCCACACCCGCAAAAGCTTCAATAAATGGATAGATATAGGCATAGCGCAGCCACTTCATCGCCAGTAGGTCATAAGTGATGAATGAATTACTAAAGCTATATAAATCTTGCAGCTTTTGTACCGCGAGCATGACCATAGAAAATGCGATGAACAACATGAGTGAGCGAACCGAAAAGTATTCGCCAGTCACGAAGTATTGCATGCCTGCAGTGAGCAGTAGGGCTAGTGCAAATATACTAATTACGGGCGCATAAGTGGTGCCTGTTTGTCCTGCGGGTTCTTTACCAAAATAACTGCGTAAATCGTCGTACCCGCCCACGCGCTCATCGTCAATAAAGGTCTGTGGTGTTGTTTTCACATCGTATTTTGCCTTAAAACGATCGGTTTCTTCACGCGACGTTAGCTTGTGATCATCAACACTAAAGCCCTTTCTTTCCAACAAATCTTTTGAGCGTAATCCGTAAGGGCAAATGTGTTCATCGGTTACCATTCGATAAAGGCTGGCAGTTTTACTCATTTTGACCTCCTGGGGTTAAGGTGGTATTAAATTTAGGTACCGGTCGCTGCTGGGCATCGGCTTTTGTCAGGGCTTTGCCGTTTTGCTCTATGTCTTTGAGCAACCATTGCATTTGCTTAATTTCATCACGCTGGGCTTGAATGATGTTATCGGCTAATTCACTAACGCGTGCGTCTTGGATATTGGCTCTTTCACTGGTCAAAATGGCAATTGAGTGGTGAGGGATCATAGCCTTCATATAAGCGGAGTCAGACACGGTGACTTGTGAGCGAACAAGATAGAGGCACAGTAAAAACAGCGCGACGGCACCAATAAAGATCCCTGTGTTGCGCTTTTTATTGCGGTACATTCCAAGCATGAACAACAGCATAATGACCGCCATGGCCGACCCCATATACAGCGCCATATAGGTTCTTGTCTCGCTGAAAAATAGATGGGAGAGGGCGTACGTGTTCAAGTACATCATCACGAACATGACAAGGGTAGAAACGACAATCATTGCCAGAAATTTTAAGTAGGTCATGAGTAATCCTTACATCGTCGACTTGGGGTTAGTGAACAAAATACACACTTATTGCGGGATAATGTGCTGTATGGGAAAACGTTCAAGATGTGTACCAAAGGTATAAACTAGGGGGATACGACTCACTGAAGTGGGCCGGCAACGTGACTGATAGGACTAAGATGACGTATGCTACTTGATAGCTAATTCGTATTCGGCGTATGCTAATCGTGAGTGAAAACGGTACAACTTGACCTGCGCAACAACCTAGGAGAACTGCTGTGAAAAGGCGCCCAACGTCCAAAAAGGCGCTACCGCCAACATTCAAAAAAGCGCTAAGTAAAGCGCGGGTGAGCCGTACACAACACATAGCTAACTGGATTGAAAAGTGGCACATCACCCGTATTTTTGCCGGGCTAAGTGCATTTCTACTACTGCCCACATTACTGGCCATTATTATGGACATATACCTAGTAAAAGAAGAACGGGCAGCGAGAGAGCATGCTCGTGTGGTGAGTGCGTGGCAGTTGCTGACGACGAAAGCATCAGGAAACAGTGGAAAACGCGAAGCGATGGCGTATCTCAATGAACAAGGTCATTCTCTTGCCGGTGTGGATATCTCACCACCGGAAAATGCCAGCTATACCTATTTATATGCAGTGGATTTGTTCGCAGCGAATCTTCGAGGAGCCGTATTGAATGGCGTTGATTTGCGGGGGGCTAATTTAAAAAATGCTGATTTAACTGGAGCTGCGTTTGTTCGTGCAAAATTATCGGGCGCGGATTTTTCTGGAGCAAACGTGAATGCGGCGAATTTTTCAGGTAGCTTTATGAATGGGGTACAACTTAATAACCGTCATATCAGTGGAGTAGACTTTGCGCGCAGTGATTTATCGCATGCTCGTTTTGATGGGAGTGAAATTTTTCGTACCAGTTTTGCACAAGCTTATATGAAGGGAGTTAATTTTACTGCGAGCAAACTTTATAGCGTTAATTTTGAGGGCGCGATATTAACAGATGCCAACCTGCAAGGCGCCGCTTTATTTCAAACACGCTTTGATGATGCGGATATTCGAGGAGCCGACTTAACTGGCGTTTCTTTTTTGAATTGTGAGCGTTTAACGAAAGCTAAGAACTGGCAATATGCGTTGCGAGACAAAAACCTCACTTGTGACGTAAAAATCAGTAAATAACCCCGCATTATTATTGCGACGACGCGCGTGAATATCATAGCAATATAAAATGCAGGGAGACCAAAAATACCGATTCGAGAAGGCCTAGGCTTCCACGCTTATCAATACACTCATTATCAATAGACTCTTTATCAACAGACGCTTTATCAAAACGTTGACCGAGCCTTTTATAGGTATAGGTCAACTGCGCGATGAGTGAAAAACAGTTCTAGGCCAGCAGGTATAGGGTTACTGAGTATTTAGCGAGTCATAAACAACGACTTTCTCCCACAAGTGAGCGTATTCGTCGACGAATTTTTTGTGGATCGGATGCCGCTGATAATTATCTTGATCCTCAACACTGTTGAAGAACATCAACTCAGAAACTTGGTAGCTACTGTCAATCACATCACGAGAAACGGTCGATGCAGGAACACCCACATGTAAGGCTTGGATCTCTGGTATCGCTCTAAGGCTATTTAGCCCTTCAATTAAGGCATCCCGATCAGCGCTGGAGTCAGGGTTTTTAAGCCAGAAAAACACTGAGTGGATAACTGCTGGTGACGTGGCATTGGTGGGTGATGTTTCTGCGTTTACTGGCAGCGTAGCTGTGATAAATAAGCTAATAGCCATCCCAACACATTGCATAGTGTGCCTAATGGTACTGTGCGCTTTACTTTGCTTCATGTTGCTCTCCCTTGGTTGATTTATGACACATGGTTATTCCCGTTTATTTGAGAAGGTTAATTTAATTTAACCGCGTGTTAGTGTCTTTTGTAAAGAAACGGAAGTGGTTTAGCGGGATATATTTTTCATTATGCACACTGCAAATCACCTATACGTCATTTGAACGCTCGTCGAAAACGGCTGTGAGCACATGTTCAGCGTATGTTTTAGGCAAAGTACTTAGGGGATTTATGTCATTATTCGCTAGAGTTACGAAGACAACAATGGAATGGTCGAATGAAAAAATGGTGGCCCAACCCTGACTTGAACAGGGGACCTACCGATTATGAGTCGGGTGCTCTAACCAACTGAGCTATTGGGCCATTTTGAAATGTTGTTTTATTTGCTAAAGAAGTTAGCAAAGGTATAAAACGACGCGCAGTATAAGCAGTTTTTTTTGGCTTGTCATCTGTTTGCTCTGCTTTGTAAGACAGTTTGCTGGAAAAATGCGCAAATATAGGTGTTTATCGTTCACTGTTACAGTTAATCTAGGCATTTAAAGGGCTTAAACGTTCTCATAAATTGCTAATTGCGGATTTTTAAGCACCTAGCGAGCTGTTTATTTTGGGTTTGTTTTTGTTTTTCAGTGTCGTATGAATGAGAAGCCTGTACGTTTTTTGACTATTTGATTGGCCTAAGGATTTTGAAGTTAACGTTAAACTTAACAATGACATAACAAAGATGTGCAAGGTTAAATAAACTTTGTTATCTTGCTGCTTATAAAGTAAGCCTTAACATAAAAACAAAAGGGCAGTTGGAGATAAGCATGACTGAAAAACCATTCCTAGTCAGTGGGCGCAATACGCTAATTCATAAGATTAGAAAACTTGATCTGTTAGTGACAAATGGTGAAGATAATCCGGCAATTATTGTTACCCATAAGAGTATTAAAGAGTTTACCGGCACCATCCCTGAAAACAAACGCGAAGCAAAACAACAGGATATGGAATTAGTCGATGTGACAGTGGGTGATGTTTTCGGTGAAGAAAAAACATTAATGTTTGTGCAAACCATTAATGGTAAAGAATACAAAATTGATTACAGTAAACACGGTACGCCACTGTTCATTAAAATTCATCAAGACAACGCGTTTTAGCGACTCATTTCGTCTTCACTGATTCAAGCATACATGTCTATGCTTGATTTGGCTTATTGCTTTAATTCGCTTCTTATTTAGACTTTTCGATTTATTTGTCCCCGCTTTAGGATTGCCAACATTCAAATGGCAATGAGTTGTAACCGGTAATTTTTTTCGGCGCGCCTCTAAATTGCACATATTGTTCATCAAATACATTGAGTCGACAGATATCAATAGGCGTCACTTCAGACGCATTAACACTTCCTATGATTTTACCTCGTTCCATGGCTTCGGCGACAAGTTCAGAGCAGAACCAGCTCGAAAAATCTTCTGAATTCAAGCTAATCTCTTTTAAAAAGGGTATGTGGTCGGTAGCGTCCACGGCTGAGCCAAATAGCTGACATATATCGTAAGGTTTGTGGTTTTGCTGAAACAAGAAATCGAAAAACGCCGTTTTGTTGTTTTCTAAGTTGGCTCTGGCATGGCTGTTCAGCGGTAGCCACCACATATCACCGTCGTAAGTGGCGACACGTTCACTTAAACGGGTGAGCATGACTCCGCACTTGCCGTTGTAACTGGTCGCTTCAATGGCTTGATTGAAATAGCGCTCATTGTCTTCGTCCAGCACTTTGGTTTTGATCACCACGGCGACATGCGTTACTACGGAACGGGTGGTGAATTTAGCCCATTTTGAAAACAGGCTATTGCCACCGAAGGCAATAATATCTCCTGGTTGCATTTGGCCCCGAATTTGGGCGTACTGTTTTTGTTGGTGTTGTTGGCAAATGGTCATCATCATTCCTTGATTAAAGAATACTGCCCTGTATCTTTTTTATACTAGCCAATTACTGACACGTAACAAAATAAATCTTTTATTCGCTCAAATGCAGGTTAACTAAGCCAGTTTATCGCGGTGAATCATGACTTAATCGTTTCATCTCATTCTGCCGCGTTTAAGCGATATTTAAACAACTTTGTCACATTCATCATCTACTTATTAGCTGAACCAGCCAGCATATGGCTTTTTAAGCGAACAGGGGAATGTTATGAAAAATTTAGTGATAGCGAGTGTTTTTGGTTTCAGTGCGTTAAGTGCAACATCCGTGAGTGCGGAATATATGGATCCTTCGGTAGAAAAAAAATTAGTAAAAGTATGTGCAGCAATCAAAAGCGATAGTCGAGTGCGGTTGCATATGGCCATTAAACGCAGTGGTATAAAGCCCCGTGAGCTCGCCAAGGGGTTAGTCTGCAATGGATATGACCCAGTGACCTATGCTGCCCTTAATAATGCTAACAAAACGGGTGTATTGATGGCGAAAAAGCTAAACGTTGACTATCAGGAATTGTTGGCCAAGTTATGAATAACAATGCCATATTACAGGGTGTGTTAACGTCACGTTAGTACACCCAGTTACTCCCCTTCATTTTCATTTGTTTCTTTCCGGCGGCTCTGACCTGCGTAAACGATAAAAATGCTCTTTTTACACCACCGAGCGTTTGATTCATCCCTAATCTGCTTCCCAAGTTGAACTTTTTGTTAATTTCAAATTATCGGGCTATTGCGAACGCAATTTACCGATTAATAACAATTAAAATTCATTTCAGGGAGTCATACATGAAACATACAACATTTAGACGAAGTATTACCGCGCTTGCGGTGGCTGCGTCACTTGGTTTTGCTTTACCTGCCTTGGCAGACAACACTACAGCGAATATTTCTGGTTCAATTAACGCAAACGATTACTCACAATACACAGTGATTGCAAAAGATCCTGCCACGGGGTTAGAGCGCACTATATCTGTCAGCGATGAAGGCAGCTTCCGATTCGCCAAACTACCTACCGGTGTATATGACATTACCGTTATGAAAGGTGGTGCTGTGGTAGCCGAACAAAAAACCCGTATCAGCTTAGGGTCCAATACCTCTTTAGCATTTGATTTCATCGAGAACGATGGTACTGAGCGAATTGAAGTCACAGGTGCCAGAATTTCAGCGATTGATTTGAGCTCGGCGGATTCAGGCTTGGTTATTGATGAAGTCGAGCTGGATAGAATGCCAGTGTCACGTAACATTACCGCCGTAGCCTTACTTGCACCAGGTACAGTGATGGGCGACTCGAGCTTTAGTTCGCCAAACTCAGGTGGTACAGCTTCATTTGGCGGCGCCTCAGTCGCTGAGAACTCCTGCTATATCAACGGCATGGAAGTCACAAATACCAGTCAAGGCTTGGGTTGTGGTACGGTTCCTTTTGAATTTTATAAAGAATTCCAAGTTAAAACCGGTGGTTATTCTGCTCAATTCGGTAGAACAACGGGTGGCGTATTAAATGCTGTTACTAAGAGTGGTTCTAACGAGTGGGAGTTTACTGCTACCGCTTTATTTACTCCTAAATCACTTCGCGAAGATGGTCAAATTTCATACTCAGCAGGTGGAGCAAGAGGCCCTGTGGTTTTCAGAAATCAATCTCAAGATGAATACAGCAAAAGTGAATTTACTCTCTCTGCATCTGGCGCATTAATTGAAGATACCTTGTTTTTCTATGCATTAGTTAACCCACGTGACGTTGAAAATAACTTTGCTTCACAATCAAGTGGCACGCAACAATACGCACCCGATGACAACTTTATAAAGCGTGACTCAAGTGGTTCAGATAATTTGTTCTGGGGTGCGAAAGTCGACTGGTTTGTTACCGACGATCATAAAATTAGTTTATTCGGCTATTCAAACAAGAGCGACACTGAGTCAACTGCTTACAAATTTGACCGTAGCACAGGGGAAGTCGGTGATGCGCTACAAACCACCATTCGTGAACGAGGTGGCGATCTTAAAAGTATTAGTTATACGGGGAACTTCACTGACGAACTAACCGTGTCAGCTATGTACGGTGAGATTGAAACGTCGTACACCAATACGCCGAGTAACTTAGACTGCCCAACAGTGTTAGATACAAGAGATGTATTTGATAGTCAAAAGATTACAAGTTGCGGTTCAGGTGGTACGACCGGTGTTAATGAAGATAAAAACAAGCAAACGCGTATTGATATTGAGTATGCGTTTGAAGATCACTTGCTAAGAGTGGGTTACGATAAACAAGAACGCGAGACTTTTCATACCTCAGCGCCGATTACAGGGCATAGCTGGACGTACTCTTCGGTTAATCCAAACGGTGTTATACCCGGTACCGATGGTCCTTTATTTACCAATACTACCGGTGCAATAATTGATGTTGTGGCGGATCGTATATTTACTGGTGGCGGTGGTTTTAGCACCGACTTAAATGCATGGTACATTGAAGACGAATGGCAAGTGACAGAAGACTTGATGCTTTCAATAGGCCTTCGTCGTGACGAATTTGAAAACTCTGGTGTAACGGGCAAAGTTTTCTCATCGTTTAAAACCGATGTCGCTCCGCGCTTAGGATTCAGCTGGGATCCAACAGGGGATGGGGACTCGAAAGTTTACGGTACCTACGGTACGTATTATTTACCGGTAGCAAATAACACTAATTACCGTGCAGCATCAGGGCTAAGTGATACCACTACGTACTACACATTTGATGGCGCTGATGTAACAGGCGCGCCTACTGGTACTTCGCCAGTATCAGGCACAGTAGAGGCTTCGCAAATTGTTAATTCAGTCCCTAACCCTGCCACGCAAGAAACTTTCCAAGCGGAAGAGGCTGAACCATTTAGCAAGGACGAGTATATCGTCGGGTACGAAAAACAAATTAATGATGAGTTTTCATTCTCAGTTCGCGCTATCTATCGCGAAGTTGCCACCGCATTAGATGACTATTGTGGGCCGTTGGCATCACAAGCAACCTGTACCTTGCTTAACCCTGGTAAGTCTTCAACTTGGCAGCTAGATAATGATTTTGACAGCGTGACCGATCCAAATAGCCGCAGAACGTATTCAGCTGAGGAAATTGGTTTACCGGAAGCGGAAAATGAATACACGGCCCTGCAACCACAAGTCAACTATCGCGGCGATAATATGCGTATGTCATTGATATACACATGGAGCCGAAGTGTGGGGAATTTTGAAGGTGCAGTTAAGTCTGATATCGGACAAGCGGATGCTGGCGTAACGCAAGATTTCGATTTCCCTGCATTGATGGATGGTTCAGATGGTTATCAGCCTAATGACAGACGTCACGTATTTAAATTCTTTGGCTCGTACGATGTCACTGAGGCTTTAACAGTTGGCTTCAATTCAACTCTTTCAAGCGGTCGTCCTCTGAGCGCGTTTGGTCAAGGATATCCGTCTGATGACCCAGCTATTTACGGTAGCTATGGAGATACTTTTTATCTATACACAAATGAGTGTCCAGATGCCAATGGCAATGGTATGTGTGAGCAAAGTGAGAAAATTTATCAATATAGCCCACGTGGATCAAAAGGGCGTACACCTTGGACGTTCAATTTAGATCTATCTGCTAACTATAACTTTACCGTGAGTGATATTGATATGCGCGCTACGCTCAATGTGTATAACGTATTGAATGGCCAAGCGGTTACGTCACAAAATGAGCACTATGAAAATAGACGTTCTGAGGGCTCGTTTAACCAATATTACGGTGCAGCATATACTTGGCAATCGCCTAGATATGTTGAAGTAGGTTTCGAAGCTAGATTTTAATTTAGTCCGATACTTATCAAAAATTAGAACGGCAACTTAGGTTGCCGTTTTTGCTTTATTAGGTTTGACGCGCAGTATTGAAGCTGAAATATTTCTAATTGTTTCCGCTGGTAACTGAGTACGTTTATCCCAAAAAATGCGAGATTCGTCACAAAGTTTACTAAAATACCTCCCTGCTAGACTATAATTCGCGGTGTCGGAGTAGTGACCCGATTGATACATTTAGTGAACATGTATCGCTTCCTGGATAAAGGACTTTGCCATTGGCATTGTCCTTTTCTTTTTACCCAGTTCGCGTTTTTTGCTCTTTTTTGCACTTTCTTTACGTTTATTTTACGTTTCTTTACATTTCACCCTGTTTTACCGTCGCTTATCTCACCACAGTTCTTTATTCGTACCCAAGCTTGTATATTCCGTTTTCATTTTTGTAGGGTTTAGGGAGTAACTCTGATGTATCGGTGTATTGTTATAGACGACGAGGCTTTGGCGCGTGAGCGTATAACACACTATCTCTCACAATCTCCTTTATGTGAGGTCGTTGCACAAGCAAGCAATTATGCGAGCGCGAAGCAGCTTATTCTTGAGCAGCAACCCGATATCTGCTTTTTGGATATTCAAATAATCGGTGGTAGTGGTGTTGAACTTGCGAAGGAGCTTAAAAATTGCGTTTCATGTCATTGGGTCTTTACTACCGCATACAGTGAACACGCATTAACGGCTTTCGAACTAGACGCCACGGACTACTTATTAAAACCATTCGAAGACAGTCGCTTAGCACAGGTCATAGCCAAAATTCATAAGGCAAATAAGCCGGTGCTTTCTGCACCTACTTCACCTACTTCACCTTCAGCACCCAGAGTGCGTCGCCAATTGCCTGTTAAATCAGTGGGCAGTGTCACGTTTATTAATACTCAAGACATTATGTGGGTCAAAGGCTCAGCCAATTATGTTGAGTTGTATTGTGAGGGTAAAATGCACCTGCATCGAGAAACATTGGCGGCGTTGGAACAAACATTAGATCCCAAGCAATTTATTAGAGTACACCGCAGCGCGATTGTTAATATCGAATATGTGCATTCCTTAAACAGTGAGTTAGGTCGCTTTTCTTTGTTGCAACTAGACAACGGTGAAGAGGTTAAAATTGGTCAATCGTATAAGGCGCAATTACTTTCTGCTTTGGGTGTAGATGCTGAGTAACAATGCTGTTTGCTGTAAGTCATCGTCATGAATCTTAAACAGTTTTTTGTCAACGTAGGAGATACCAAGCCTAGCTTCTGGACTCTGCATGTGCTCGGTTGGGCGTTTTACGTACTGATTTTCACTATTGAATACGCTGCTTTTAACCCCTACACAGCAAAAACAGGCTATTTAATCCTACTTCCACTGATATGTTCAGGATTAGTCGGCGGTGTATTAACCTGGCCGTTACGCAGTATTTATGGCTATTTTTCGAAAGGTGCACCTTTAATAGTGATCGCCACGATCATTGTTATGTGCATTTTAATTGCTGCAATTTGGACCCCGATTAAAAACTTACTTCTGATGTATTTCTTTGATCATGTCACTTTGTATGATTTGTATTTAGGCAATCAGCCAGAGGACTTTCATTATGGTGAATTGTTTTTAACCGTGACCTATTCGTTCTTTATGATCATGGTGTGGAGCTGTTTGTATTTTGGCATTAATTATCATTTTAAATTGTTGCGCGAAAAGCAACTGCACTTAGAGGCTGCTCGTTTGTCTCATGTGGCTCAAATCAAAATGCTGCGCTATCAAATTAACCCACATTTTTTATTTAACACGTTAAATGCAATATCAACGTTGGTTTTGCGCGGTGATAAAAGTACGGCTAACAGCATGTTGGCGCGCTTAGCGACATTTTTACGCTTCTCTTTAGACAATGACCCAGAACAGAAAATTCGTTTGTACGAAGAGCTAAAAGCACTGATGTTATATTTAGATATTGAGAAAATACGCTTTGCCGACAGATTGAATGTGAAATTTGATGTTCAGCTAGAAGCCGAACGTTTGCTGGTACCCGGCCTATTGCTGCAGCCTTTGGTAGAAAACTCCATCAAGTACGCAATTGCCCAAATGGAAGCGGATGGAGTGATAGAAATCCGCGCGCAGGTACTCAACAACTTGTTACATCTTGCGGTTGCAGATAACGGACCGAATACAGATAGTATTCCCACATCAACAGCACCATTGCCTAAAGAAAGCCAACGGGGTGGAGTGGGATTGAAAAATGTAGTGGAGCGTTTGCGTGTGCTTTACGCTGACAACTACCAATTTTCTATTCGTCAGGGCGAAAACGGAGGATGTGTTGTGAGAATTGTATTGCCAGTGGAATTACCTGCATGAGTGGAATTTCTGTATTAGTTGTAGACGATGAACCTTTAGCAAGAGAGGGGCTAGCCCTACGTTTAGCTGAGTATGAGAACATCACAGTAGTGGGCTGCTGTAACAATGCGAAGCAAGCATATGATGCAATAAGCGCTAATCAACCAGATGTCGTCTTTCTAGACATTGAAATGCCAGGGAGAACAGGGCTAGAGCTTGCCAAACAATTGCGTGAAGAAGGTAACGCAGCAACGATTGTCTTTGTTACCGCTTTTCGCGAATTTGCCGTAAATGCGTTTGATTTTCAAGCGTCCGATTATTTACTTAAACCGTTTTCAGACGAACGACTAAAAGAATGTATCGAAAAGTTATCCATTGCTATGGATATGACTCAAGTCATCGATCAGCATAAAAAGCTAGGTACATTACTGAGCCGCAAAACGGGTAACTCTATCGATAGCTTCATTCACACTTTAGAAGTGTCTAATGAGCTTTCTAACAACAATGAATTGCATGAGTTGCAGCAGATCATATCCCTGAAAAGTGGCTCCCAGTGGATCAGGGTAAAGTTAGATGACATCGTGTGGATCGAAGCAGCAGGAGATTACATGTGCGTGCATACGGTTAACGACACCCACATTATCCGTAAAACCCTCAAGCAATTTGAAGAAGAACTCGATAGTGTGCATTTCCCGCGGGTGAGCCGCTCTGCCATTATCAATATTGCCAAGCTATCAACGTTAACGCCTAACTCTAACGGTGAATATGTGGCCCAATTGGGAAGTAATGTTCAAGTGAAAGTAGGGCGCAAGTATAAGTTTTGTATTGAAGAGCTAAGGCCTAATAGAAAAGCGGTATAGTGCCATTACACGCTAATCAGTGAGGAGCTCCTTATTGATGCGCATTGGTATAACCGGATAGGCAAGTTTAGGAGACTATCTTGCGTTTCTGGCATCAAACATCTTACCTGTTAGTGTAAGTAAATCGCTTTATTTTCTGTCTGATTACCTAGCGCATACTTGAAATTACGATAATTACCTCAAAATTAGCTTAATCTATGGCATATCCTTCTTCTGATTGCCTTCTAACGTTTTTAAGGACTGACCTTGACCATTAAACTTGGCGTAGTAATGGATCCTATTGGATCGATCAATATTAAAAAAGACACTAGTTTTGCCATGCTGTTGGGTGCACAAGCGCGTGGCTACGAAATATTTTATATCGAGATGGGCGACCTGTATTTAAACAATGGCAAACCTATGGCCCAAATGCGTCGCTTAACTGTACAGGAAGATGCTAACAATTGGTTTGAGCTGCAAGCAGAAGAGAACCTCCCTTTAGGTGACCTTGACGTACTATTAATGCGTAAAGATCCCCCTTTTGACGGCGAGTTTTTATATGCCACTCAAATGTTTGAATTGGCAGAGCAAACAGGCACTTTGGTAGTGAATAAGGCGCAGAGCTTACGTGATTTTAACGAGAAGTTATTCACCTCTTGGTTCCCTGAGTTGATTCCCGATACCTTAGTCACTCGTAGCGCCAAACTCATCCGTGAGTTCCACGCAACCCACCAAGACATGATTTGCAAGCCGCTAGATGGTATGGGCGGCACGTCTATTTTCCGTGTTAAGCCTGACGGGAATAATCTTGGCGTTATTATCGAGACTTTGACCAAATTGGGTACACAATACGCCATGTTCCAGCGCTACCTGCCTGAAATAAAAGACGGCGACAAGCGTATTTTGATTGTTGATGGTCAAGTCGTTCCTTATGCGTTAGCGCGTTTACCGCAAAAAGGAGAAACTCGTGGTAATTTGGCAGCAGGTGGCACAGGCCGCGCACAACCTTTATCTGAAAGTGATTTAAAGCTGGCGAATACCATTGCCCCTTTGTTAGTAGAAAAAGGTCTGATTTTTGTCGGCTTAGACGTGATTGGTGATCGTATTACTGAAATTAATGTGACCAGCCCGACCTGTGTTCGAGAAATCCAAGCAGCCTACCCAGTTGATATTGTAGGTATGCTATTTGATGCCATCGAGAAGCGCTTAAGCACGCGCGACAGCCTTTAATATGTTAATTAGCATGAGTGTGGCATTAGGATGAACAGTTTTCAAAATTACTTGCTAATTGCAATGCCGAGTATGGAAGACCCGTATTTTTCTCGCTCGGTGACTTACATTTGTGAGCACAATGAGCAGGGCGCCATGGGTCTTGTGATCAACCAGCCGGCTGGCATGAGCTTGAAAGAATTGATCAACCAGACCAATAAAGACGCTTTAGTGGACGAGGAAAAAGCACAACAGATTGTGCTCGCAGGAGGACCTGTCAGTCAAGATAGGGGGTTTATCCTGCATACAACTCAACCCGGTTGGAGCGCCAGTTTAGCACTGACCTCTGAGATTATGGTGACCACTTCTAAAGATATTTTGTCGTCGTTAGGCAATAGCGAGGCTCCTGAGAAGTCCATCGTAACCCTTGGTTACGCAGGCTGGTCAGCGGGGCAGTTGGAAGAGGAAATACGTGAAAATTCTTGGTTAATGGTTGAAGCGGATACCGAGTTATTATTCGACACTCCCATTCATAAAAAATGGGAAGCAGCAGTACACAAGTTAGGCATCGATACATGGCAAATCGCCCCGAATGCAGGCAATGCTTAATCAGCATTATGATGTCTGTTTTTCTTTACTTTAAAGCGGTATGACCGTTAACGTCAGCCGCTTAACCAATTTGAGCCACACAATGACAAAGTCTGTTCAGCGCACCGTTCTCGCATTTGATTTTGGTACGAAAAGTATTGGAGTGGCCGTTGGGCAAGAGGTGACAGGCACGGCGTCTCCGCTTGATGCTATCAATGCGGTTGATGGTATTCCTAATTGGGACATCGTGGCGAAGGTTTTCGAGCAATGGCAACCTGACTTAGCCATAGTGGGATTACCGTTAAACATGGACGGTAGTTTTCAGCAGGTCACTTTTGCTGCGAAAAAATTTGCTAACCGCTTAAATGCCAAATACCGAGTGCCAATCGAAACGGTTGACGAGCGCTTAACCACAGTTGACGCTAAAGCGCGTTTGTTTGAAATGGGTGGTTTTAAAAAACTCGATAAACAAAAAATAGATAGCGCATCGGCGTGTTTAATTTTCGAAAGTTGGGTGGAGCAAGGCTACCGCTAAAAACGCTGGTTTATTTTGCTTAATCGTGGCGAACTCTGCCTGACATGGTTACGAATTTGAAAGTTTTATTAAGTTGGCGCTTTCTTGTTTGCATCACAGTTTATTGAGCGAACACTATGCAAATGCTAACGTCTATTCTTTCTTATCCATCTTCTTACTCATCTTTTCTTACGCGTTTAAACAAGTCATACGCGCCAAGCATTAATATGTTTTTTATGTTGCTTGCGTTGCTATTGACCTCGTCAGTGTTTACCTCGTTCACTGCTAGAGCCGCGGAGACTGCTAGAGCCACCAATACTGCGCAGAAAAGTTCAGCCCCACAAGCAGCGCTTAAAATGGCTCCGAGTTGGAGTTTGCTCGACGCCAAGGGGAATTTGGTATCTTCGAAAGACTTTGCCGGAAAGCCGCTGATTATTCACTTCTGGGCGACTTGGTGTCCTTATTGTAAGAAACTGCAACCAGGGTTAGATCGCCTTTTTAAGAAGTATCAAGCGCAAGGCTTGCAAATGATTGCGATCAGCTTATTAGAAGAAGAGGGCGCAAACCCACAAGAAGCATTAACGGCGAGGGGCATGTCGTTTAAAACCTTAGTGGACGGAGACTCAATAGCCATGGAAAAATTCTTTGTGCGGGGCACTCCCACTACGTTTTTTATCAACGCGAAAGGACAGTTCGTTGTTGCAACTCGGCTATCTGATCCGAATGATCCGCGTTTAGAGCAAGTGGTGAAATCGTTAATGGTAAATTAATCACTGTATTGTTCATTATTTATTATAGATTTTGCGGGATAAGCTTCCTTATAAGCGTGATTTCTGCTATTTTTTGCGCTGGCAAATAGACGTCCAGATGTCTTCTTATTCTTCATCAACTTGGATACCGCAATGAGCAAAGTTTCGCTTCAAAAAGACAAGATTAAAATTTTACTTCTCGAAGGTTTACACCAGAGTAGCTTGGATACACTGAAAGCCAATGGTTATGAGAATATTGAGTACTTGAAAACGTCATTACCTGAAGACGAATTGATCGAAAAAATTAAAGACGTACATTTCATTGGCATTCGCTCGCGAACGCAATTGACCGAGCGGGTTATCGCAGCGGCGAATAAATTGGTTGCGGTAGGCTGTTTCTGTATCGGTACCAACCAAGTCGATTTAAAAGCCACTCAAAAACGAGGAATACCCGTTTTTAACGCCCCGTTTTCTAATACACGTTCTGTGGCTGAGTTAGTTCTTGGGCAGTTGATTTTATTATTGCGCGGTGTGCCTGAGCGTAATGCCAAAGCCCACCGTGGCGAGTGGGACAAAAGTGCCGTTGGTTCCTTTGAGGCCCGCGGTAAAACCTTAGGTATTATTGGCTACGGTCATATCGGTACGCAGTTGAGTATTTTGGCCGAGCATTTGGGAATGCGCGTACAGTTTTTTGATATCGAAGATAAACTCGTACTGGGTAACTCAACACAAGTTAAATCATTGAAAGAGCTTATGAGTACCTCTGATGTGGTGAGCTTACATGTACCAGAAACCGCACAAACGCAAAATATGATAGGTGCCACTGAGTTGTCATGGTTGAAACAGGGCGCGATTTTAATTAATGCGGCACGCGGTACTGTGATTGACATACCAGCCTTGGTTGAGGTACTTGAAGCAGGCAAGCTAAGCGGTGCGGCAATTGATGTATTCCCTGTTGAACCTAAGTCAAACAAAGAAGAGTTCGAATCACCTTTGCGTCAGTTCGACAATGTTATTTTAACGCCGCATGTTGGGGGCAGTACCCAAGAAGCACAGCAAAACATTGGTATTGAAGTGGCTGGAAAGTTAGCGAAATACAGTGATAATGGTTCGACTTTGTCTGCGGTCAACTTCCCTGAGGTATCTTTACCGTCTCATGCTGATCGTTCGCGTTTATTGCACATTCACAAAAATGCGCCGGGCGTGTTAACTCAGATTAACCAAGCGTTTGCTGAGAAAAACATCAACATTGCCGCACAATATTTGCAAACAGATGACACCATTGGTTACGTGGTAATCGATGTTGAAACTGACGATGCTGATGAAGCATTAGAGCAACTAAATATGATTGATGGCACCATCAAATCACGTATTTTGTTATAAAAAATACGTTACCATCTTAAACGAATTAAAGCGCTGTGGTGGAAGCCTCGCGCTTTTTTTGTGCCAGCAATGAATGTGTTTTACCGCAATACTATGCATAGCGACTACTGATAGCTTTGCCTAAATTCTGACGGCTTTGTTTCAAATAACTGGTAAAATTTACGACTAAAATAACTGGCGTCTTGAAAGCCGACTTCTGCCGCAATGACGTTAATTGGTAAGGTTGTTTCCACCAACAAGCGCCGAGCATTTTCTAGCCTAACTTGAATAATGTAGTGTCTAGGCGTCAAGCCCAAGTACTTTTTAAATCGTCTTTCTAACGCACTGATTGAAAGGTGAGACAATGACGCTAATTCATGCATCGACAGGTTTTGCATATAATGCTGGCGAATATGGTTCATTGGGGTTTTTAGCGCGTCCATGCTGTTTAACGCGACAGAGGTTTTCTCTAGGTGACGGGATGTGCCATAGGAGCCTATTATTTCACCGTCTGCATCATAAAGTGGACGTTTAGACGTGGTGAACCAGCACACTTCGCCTGATTCAAGCACATTCATCTCGAGGCGTTCTGTTACGGTTTCGCCTTTCACCACACGTTGATCGTCATTCAAAAACTGCTTGGCAATATGACGAGGAGCAAAATCAGCGTCGGTTTGCCCACGTGCTTGCTCAAGAGTGGGAATGCCCACATGTTCTAAATAACATTGATTGGCGTGAATTAACCGACTATGGGTGTCTTTAATCCAAAATAAGATATCTGGCAATAGGTCAAACATAGCCAGTAACTGGCTTATATTACTACGCTGAATGAATTGAGCGCTTTGTTCACTACTAAAATGCTGGGTTGCCATACGTTAGCGCCTCGGGTTATGCCGTGTTATATGTGGCAATAATATAATCAGATAAGGTTGAACTGTACACAGCTTAATTCCATTGCATATTAGAAAATTAGCCTACTTTAACCATTTTTATATTTTTTCACGCCGAAATAATCCTACTTTAAACCGATTTTGCGTTACCTAGTATTAACGTTTTTCTCTTACAATCATTAACAAGATATTAACTAGGATGGCGTCAATAACAGCATATCTGCTGTGTTGTTGAACTAAACCTCAGTAATGATTACTTAGCTAAGTAGGGCTTAAGCGCAAACTCAACTTGTTGCTCTTTTCCTGGGTTGGTAAAGGGTGTGTATTTACGGTTTTGCATTGATTGGGCCCAGCGACATTCAATTTCAAAAATAAAGGTATTCTTCATGCACGGATCACAAATCTCGTCTTCTGATAAACAAGTGGCATTATCTGATACTCATTCGAGTGAGCATCTCGATGTTGAAAATCCTAAAAAGCGCTCATTTTTACTTGGCTTAGGGGCCTTGATTGGCGCTGCAGGGGCGGCAAATTTATTGGGAGGCGGCGGTTTGAGCGTGGCCATGGCTTATCAAGGAAATTCACAGAGCTGGCAGTCTGCAGGGCGCTTATTTACCCAACAACAGATGCAACTACTGCGTGATATTTGCCAATTGGTGATCCCTAAAACTGATACAGCAGGTGCGGGGGACGTGGATACCCATGGCTTTATCGATAACCAATTGGTGCGTTGCCATGCAAATTGGCAACAAACACAAGTGGTTGATTTACTAAAGCGCATTGACGCCGCAGCGAAGAAACGTTTCAAGCAAAGCTTCAGTGCAGCACGTGAATCTCAGCAGTTATCTTTACTTAGCGCAATTGAAGAGGCTGAAAAAGAGTTTGGTCGAGATGACGCAGAGCACTTTGCTTTTTTAAAGCAGATGATTGTATTTGGCTATTTTACGTCAGAGGTAGGTGGAACCCAAGAACTCGCCTATTTGCCTGTGCCTGGTGGATTCAAAGGGTCCATTCCTTATTCATCAGTTGGCAAAGCATGGCTTGTGAATCAGTAGGCTTGTCAGGCTTCAGTGAGCATTAAATTGCAGTTCAAACGCAAATCGAAAGTATTTAGAACAGGAAGATGTAATGAGTGACCAGATGTACATAAAAGACACTGATGAGCCCTTTGATGCCATTGTGATCGGTTCGGGATTGTCCGGTGGCTGGGCCGCCAAAGAGCTGTGTGAGAGAGGCTTGAAAACACTGATGATTGAGCGGGGCCGCGTGGTCGAACATAGAAAAGACTATATCGGCGAAGGTGTAGCGCCGTGGGATATGCCGATGCGTGGCAAAGTAGACAATATTTTACTTGAGCAACGTTATCGCATTCAAAAACAATGTTATGCCTTTAATGATGCCACAAAGCACTTCTTTGGGAACGACCGAGATTTACCTTATACCACTAAAGATGATACGACGTTTAGCTGGATCCGGGCAAATCAGTTGGGTGGAAAGTCTTTACTGTGGCATCGCCAGTCGTATCGGTTAAGTGACCACGATTTTGCTGCTAATAGTTTAGATGGCCATGGTAATGATTGGCCAATACGCTATGCAGATTTAGAGAAATGGTATAGCCATGTTGAGCGTCATGCTGGTATCAGTGGTGCCAAAGAAGGTTTAGAGCAGTTACCAGATAGTGAGTTTTTACCTCCTTTTGACATGACAAAGCCAGAACTAGACATTAAAGCCGCTATTGAAAAAGTCTATCCCGATCGCAAAATGATCATGGGGCGAATGGCACATCTAACTCAACCTTCTGAGCTGCATATAAAACAAGGGCGGGTGCAGTGCCAAGCACGAAATGAGTGCCAAAAAGGTTGCTCATTTGGAGCATACTTTTCAACCCAAAGTTCAACATTACCTGCCGCCGCAGCCACGGGAAATTTGCATATCGCGCCGAACAGCGTGGTGCACAGCTTGATTTATGACGAGCAAAAGAAAAAAGTGCGAGGGGTGCGGGTTATCGACAACGAGACGCTGGCCGAACGCGAGTATTATGCGAAGGTTATCTTTTTGTGCGCTTCAACGCTCGGAAGCACCCAAATTATGCTCAATTCTACTTCCCGCGCGTTTCCTGATGGTATTGCCAATAGCTCTGGCGTGTTGGGCCATTACTTGATGGATCACAATTACAACGCAGGGGCAACAGGCGATGTACCTGGCTATGAGGATGAGTATTATCGAGGTAGGAGACCTGGGGGGATTATTATTCCGAATTTCCAGTATGAACCTAAGCGTGGCAAGCAGAATTATTTGCGGGGCTACGCGTTGTCGGGTGGTGCCTATCGTGAAGGCTGGCAACAAAACGCGTCAACCAAGGGCTTTGGAGAGAAATTCAAGCAGCAAGTAACTCAAGCCGGCAAGTGGCGCTTTGGCTTGCATGCCCAAGGGGAAATGCTTCCACGCTATGAGAACACGGTGAAGCTACATCATTCATTAAAGGATAAATGGGGGATCCCTCAATTAGAAATCAATTGTCGCTGGTCTAATAACGAATTAGACATGATGAAAGATGCTGCCGATACCGCCGAAGAAATGCTCAAGGTAGCGGGTGTGGAAAACATCAGCAGTTATGTGACCCAAGGCCCCCCTGGCTTGGCGATCCACGAATTAGGTACCGCTAGAATGGGACGCGATCCTAAAGATTCTGTGTTGAACAGTTTTAATCAAACGCACGATATAGATAATTTATTTGTAACAGACGGTGCGAGTTTTAGTAGCTCGGCCGTACAAAATCCCTCGTTAACCTTTATGGCGCTCACTGCAAGAGCAGTTGATTATGCCGTTAGTGAGATGAAGCAAGGTCGAATATAAATATGAGAACCTCGCATGGTTAATGTTGGTTATTTATAAAGCGAGCAGGTGAGGGGATATGATTAGCTGTTGTAAAAGGAAGCAAAAATGAGATTAACGAATGTAAGAATGCGCTTAATATCGATGCTAGGTACCATTGTCATTACACTAGGGTTATTCGGCTGCGGCCAAAATGAAAGTCAAAACCAAAGTCCTAAAGAAAAGGCCATTACACCACAGGTGAGTGTGCAATTGTGGTCTGTGAAAGATGAGGTTAAGCGAGACTTTGAAGGAACACTGACCATACTCGCTGATATGGGCTTTGACGGTGTCGAGTTTGCTGGGGACTTTGGGAAATACTCAGATGATCCGCAGGCACTTAAAGGATTTCTGGATGGTTTAGGGCTTAAAGTAAGTGGGGCGCACATTCCCTTTGAAAAGCTTAATGAGCAGCACTTTTTTGACACGGTTGCTTTCTATAAAGCCTTAGGTTGTGAAAGTTTGATTGTACCTTATGATGCACGCGCGTTTGACCCGCAACAGATTGAGGCTGTGGTGGCTGATTTGAATCGTTTGTCAGAAAAGCTCGCTCCCGAGGGGATGAAAATCGGTTATCACAATCATGAACAAGAGTTTAACGACTTCCAGCAAAGTACATACTGGGATTACCTTGCACAGAACACTAATGAAAACGTTATTTTGCAGCAAGATGTGGGCTGGACAACGTATGCAGGTAAGGACCCCGTTGAGTATGTTAAGCGCTATCCTGGGCGCACTTTTACCACGCATTACAAGGTTAAACTGCCGGATGATGTGCAAGATAAATTGCCATTAATTGGTCAAGACACCATAGACTGGCCGAGTTTGATTGAAGCCAATATATCAGTAGGTGGAACTCATTGGCTGGTGGTTGAACAAGAAGAATACCCTAATGATTTAAAACCTTTAGAGGCTGTTAAAATATCAAAACAAGGATTAATGGAATTTCTTGAAGCGCGCTAACGCTAAATCAATATGTAGTGGTTTAATGCTCGCGGGGATATTTTATAGAAATATAGAAAAAACGCTGCGCTAATTAGGTTGTAGTCTCCCTGCCTAAACTCACTTAATCAAAGCGAAAAGCCGTCGTTTTCCATAACAAAGCTCAGCCAGGCTCTCCAAAAATTTATGAAGACAGCCAAGGTAATTTATCAACACAGCCATGCTATAGATGGGACGTAGTGAGGAATTTATAAGGACATCCATGAATTGTTATCGCTTTCGTCATCTTCAACAAGGTCGGTAAAGTGACACTACGGTACTTTTTCGTTGAGCGTCAGAGATTTCGTTTACATACAGGATGTTAAAAAAGAATACGGCGACGAAGGTGTAAAGTTAGGCGAGCGTCCGCTTCACAAGCTGTGCATTAAGTGTATTTGTTGAGATTGATTTAAGCGCGCTTTAGCAGCGCTTTTGCTTTACCCATCCCACGTATTCGTTGATGGTGGGTATGGCGCTTAAAGGTGTTCATCATTTGCTCGCCCCCAGCGGCGTAACAGAAGTGCTTTTCAAACTCAGTGGTTAAGGTCAGCCACTGTGCTGAGTCTAGTCCCAATCTTTGTAGAATAGGGCTTTGAGTGTTATCTATATAACCTGCCTTGTCATCACGAATACAACGACCTGTGGTATCAATAAGGTCACAATAGTCTTTGAGCGAATACGCAATACCTTTTGGCATGTTTTCTTTCAGGTTTCCCGCAAAGGGCATTAGCGTACTCGGTTGAGCGTGTTGACGTTTAACGGCGTGAATGCGTTTTTTAATACTGGTGTGTGTTGCTGTTTCAGGTGTTTTGGCTATTTTCGCTCTAATGGGGTTTAAATCCACATAGGCCATACACGCTAGCACGGCGCTTTCATCTAGTAGCGCTTGAGATTTAAATCGTCCTTCCCAAAAACGGCCCGTACAGTCATCTTCTTTATTCGCTTCACGGGCAATATATTCATTTAAGTCACGCATAAACCAACTGATGTCGTACAAACGTTTTCTGTAGATTTCAACAGTGTCATCAAGGGTGATGAGCTCTCCTTGAGTTAGGGTATCGCCGTTTATAAATTTTTGAGTGAGTAACGTGCCTTTATGAAGCGTGTGATAACGCTTTAGTACCGATTCGGTATCCCAGTTATCAGCCAGGGGTTTATCCACACAAAGCACCACATGAGTATGATTACTCATCACTGCATAAGCACAAATATCAATCGCGAACACGGTCGATAAAAACAGTAAACGCTCTTCCACCCAGTTGCGCCGGTGCTCGTAGCTCTGCCCAGTAGTTTGGTTTGTGCCACACAAATAAGACTGACGAACACATCGGGACACACAGTGATAATAAGGCGTATCGATTAAACTGATTTGGCTTTTTCGTGACTGGGGCATAGCAGTCGACTCAATAAATTGGAACACGTGTTAAGTGTAGTTTGGGTCTGAAAATTAACCACTTTTAACATGGATGTCCTTATATTTTATATTCTATTTTATCATGGGTGTCTTCATATTTGGGCTATCAATTTGAGCTGTACCTTTTCGGTTCAGCAGAAACTGCGTTCCGCGGTCTGCTTGAGCACACTGTATTGGAAATGGCATTTCTTCTGTCACTTTTTCGATAAATGTATTTTTGTTCAGAGCTTAGCGAGGCTTGATTTTTTATCTCGTTTTTTTCGTTTCTTTATTCCTTCCCTTCCATGCTTTTTACGCGCTGTTGGTTCGATATGTTTATTTTTTGTATGCTTTTTGTTGAACGCTTAAACATAGTATGTTTGAATATATATTATCTATTCGAGGAGTGAAGTGCGTATAAGCCTTGAAATCGGTGCATGAAGGCGCCGTAGAAAGGCGTCGATGAGAACGTTTATACGAGCTGTATTACATATTGAGAGCTGAGGAGGCTTGAAAAGGCGATGAAAACCAACACGAGACACATAGGGTTATTAAAAAACACGGCAATTGCTTTAGCGGTTGCGCAATCGCTTGCGGGTGGCTCAGCATTTGCACAAAGCGCAAGCAGTGATGAAAACAGTGTAGAAGTTATTGAAGTAAAGGGTATTCGAGCTAGCCTAAGTCAAAGCTTAAATAAGAAAAAGAACAGCGATGAGGTGCTAGATAGCATTGTTGCTGAGGACATTGGTAAATTTCCAGACACGAATGTAGCGGAATCCTTGCAGCGTATACCTGGTGTCTCTATCGATCGTGCAGGCGGCGAGGGTGCACAAGTAACCGTCAGGGGGTTCGGCCCGAGTTTTAATTCTGTTTTGGTAGGCGGCCGTCGTCTTGCGACTGATACCGCAGGCAGAAACTTTCGGTTTGACTTGTTAGGTGCTGAACTCATCGGTGGGGCGGATGTTTATAAGACGGCTCCTTCACATCTTCAAGCTGGGGGAATTGGCTCAACAATAGATTTACAGCTACAACGACCTTTGAGTATTGGTGAGCAAAAAACAGTATTGAGCACCAGAGCGGTTTACGAAGATAATTCTGGCGATGTTGCACCACAATTTTTTGGTCTCTTTAGCGACACATTTAATGACGATACTATAGGGGCGCTGGTCTCTTTATCTTATCAAAAGCGAAAGTCAGCACAGGACGCGGTTTTTTCTGGTCCGTTTGTTGGTCCTGAAATTGACCAAGATCAAGCCTCCGTTTTATTCGCAGATGGTGTAGGAAATGGATCAGGAAGGTATTTGCACCAGCAGCAACTTCGATTTGCCCGCCAAGATCAACAGAGAGACCGCATTGGTCTAACTGGTGTATTTCAATACCAGTTCGCTGACAATGCGTTATTAACCGTAGATGGTTTGTTTAGTGATTTTGATATTACCAATCAAACGACACATATTTTCATGTTTAATGAGCGGGCTACATACAACAATGCAGTGACCGATGAAAACAATATTCTTGTCGCGTGGGACCAAATTGGCCGACCATTTCAAGCTGCTGTAGAGGATAATCGCGCTTCGCAAGTTTGGCAGGTCGGAGCTAACCTCGACTGGGATATCAGTGATAACTTTAGTGCAGTATTCGACGTGTCTTACTCAGAAGCAGAAGATGACTCAGCTGGTGATGACTTCTTCTTTGTTGTAGCGGGTCCTCAGGCTGTGCAACGCTTTGATTATACACAAGGCGGAGATGCCCCTATATTTCAAAACTTTGAATTTGAATTAGCAACTACTGACCTAAACGGGGACGGCGAAATTAATAGTCTCGATCGTGTTGTTGGCAATGAGATAGTTGCCCCTGATCCGAACGATACATTTTCGTGGTTTGGCACGCGTGAAGGTCAAGGAAGCACAGACGAAGTGTTTGAGCTTCGTTCTGATTTTGAGTGGTATGTGGATGCGGGCGTACTTGAAAACATCACATTTGGTGCCTACTACGCAGATCAAGAGAAAACACGCTCTGATGCACGTACCCCTGGAGGAGGAAATGGCATCAACAATGCGTATTTGCAGGCGCAAATTCCACTTCCGGCAGAGTTGTTCTCCTTGCAAAATAATAGCAACTTTTTAGACGCTATAAATGCAAATGCGCCGTCTCAATATTTGGCTTATGATCCTGAAAAAGTTATTGCATACCTTGAATCAGACGAGGCTCTTACTCAGCGAGATTTACTCAACAATTTACCCCTTGGTACTAGTGCGACTCGATTAGGCCTTGATCCGGCTAATCCTCGTGCAGATGGGGGCGTGGGCTTTAATGCCATTGATGTTCCGCGTAATGCTTTTATCATAGGCGAAGAAACCATCGCTGTTTATGCCAATGCTAAATTAACAGGCGAAGTGGCAGATATGGGACTGACTGTAAATCTGGGATTCCGGTATACACAAACAGAAACGACTTCAGAGGCTTTTTCTGAACCCTTTGCGACGATTTTTCCAGACCCAACAAGGCCAGATGTACTGTTAAGTACAAGACTACCAGCCCAGTTTATTGAGCAAACAGAAGATTACAATGAGTTTCTGCCTTCTATTACGGCCAAACTTAATGTAACAGATGAGGTCGTGGTACGAGCGTCTTATTCTAAGTCATTAACGCGGCCAAACCTTGCGGATCTTAACCCTGGTATTAATACTGCGCCAGAGTTAAGGCTTTCTGATTTAACCGCTACTTCTGGTAATCCTGACCTCAATCCGTTTGTATCTGACAACATTGATTTGTCGGTAGAGTATTACTTCGCTGATGCCTCTGCGATTAGCGCAGGTTTTTTTAGGAAAGATGTTTCAGCTTTTATTGCTCAGCAAGAGATGCGTGAAGGGTTAACGCTTCCTGCTGGTAACCGTTTAGATGAAGTTACAGAAGATAGGAGCAACATTGAGGGAGATACAATATTCTTAAATATAAATCGACCTAGAAATCTTAATTCAACCGTGGTTGATGGTGTTGAAATTTCATTTCAGCACGTTTTCGACACTTTACCGGGCTTGCTTCAGTACGTTGGTGTAAGTGCAAATTTAACCTACGTGAACTCTGACGATGAAGTGAACAACGATCTCATTGATGCCGCTGTTGCCCTGCCTGGACTTGGTGATTCGCAGAACTTTGTTGTTTATTATGACGATGGCACGATTGAAGCCCGCTTGGCATACAATAATCGCGATCGTTTCTTCGATGGACGCCAAGGTGCTGAACCTATCTTCACGGAAAGATTTGATCAGATAGATGCACGTATTGCGTGGAATATCGGTGAAAACTATCAAGTCTTCGTAGAAGGAACGAATCTAACTAACTCTTTTGTGAAAAGAGCTGGACGGTTCGAAAGCCGCTTCGGGGGAATTGAAGATCCAGGCGCACGATATGTTCTCGGTGCTAGAGCGACGTTCTAACTGAAAATGACGCATTCATGCACCGCGATTGCATATCGCTCTGTATGAATATCAGTGAGTCAATCACTCTTTAGGCGCCTACACGGCGCCTTTATTTGATAGTTTGGTTCTTCAGTATTTTGAGGTAGGCGAATGTGAGACTAGCGCGTTAAATCATCTAGGGTTTGTTTCAATTGTGCTAATTCGATGTGCAATTGATTAACAGCATTTTCTAGGGCAATGATGCGCGATTCTTGAGTACTGCTATTCGGATTGTTCGTTGAATTGGAGATACTCGGGTGGCTGCTTTCACTCGCTGTTGCTTGCTCGTGGCTTGCGGCCTCATTTGTATCTTTATAAAACTGCTGGGCATAGCGGGATTCCCGCTTACCAGGCTCTCGTTCAAGACGCACCACAAGCTGCTCGCCGTTCACATCCTGTAGTTCATTTAGTGTTTTTTCCACTTCATCTACATGAGTAAAACCAGCCATACGCTGAGCTCGCGTACGAAGTTCTCCCGGCGTCTGGGGTCCGCGCAATAACAATACGCATATGACCGCTAACTGCTGTGGCGTTAGCTGTAAATCGCTAAACTCCGTATTACAAAAACGATGTTTATAGCGTGTGGCGCGACTGCCGCTTTGCTCAAATATCATATTCTTTGCGTGCAGCTCATCAAGGGTATTTTGCACTTCAAGCTCGGTGAGTTCCATAACCGGCTCACGGTTACTTTTTTGATTACAGGCGGTGGTGATACTGTTCAGTGAAAGCGGATATTGCTCAGGTGTGGTGACTTCTTTTTCAAGTAGTACACCGATTACACGTGCTTGCAGTTGGGTTAAGGTAACTAACAAGATAACTCCTTAGGAAATAAATATGCCTTGCAGCGAAGGAAAACCGACGAGACAATAAGGTAAATAATGCTCAGGCCCTAATACTGGACTGCAGCTAAGTATATGAATGAGAGCCATCTTTTGTCGACACCTTTAGTTTTTCATCCCATTTACAGTCAGTTAGATTTACCCTTCAAACACCGTTTTCCCATTGAGAAGTATCAAGCTATCTACGATAGGCTTATCAGCTTAGGTGTACCTAAAGCGCAGTTTCATCAACCTCATGCACTCACACCAAGTCAGTTAAAACGTGTTTACAGCCCCGATTATGTTAATGGGCTTACCCAAGGTGTGCTTGACCCTAAAGCCATGCGTAGGATCGGCTTTCCTTGGTCAGAACAACTAATTCAGCGCTCATTAACGGCTGTTGCAGGCACAGTGATGACTTCAAATCTAGCCCTTGAACATGGTAAGGCAGTGAATTTAACCGGTGGTTATCATCACGCCTTTGCGAATTTTGGCGCAGGGTTCTGTTTGTTTAATGATCTGTATTTAGCGGCTTTGAATATGTTGCAGGCCTCAGCAATTAACAAAGTATTGATTTTCGATTGTGACGTTCATCAAGGAGACGGCACCGCTAAATTAGCCTCTAACAACCCAAAGGTTTTTACAGTGTCGCTGCATGGTGAGAAGAACTTTCCTCATCGCAAGCAAGTTTCAGACTTAGACTTTCCATTAGCGAAAGGCACCACAGACGATGAATATTTAACAGTGGTTGAGCGCGCCTTACATCAAGCATTTAGCACATTTAAACCTGATGCTGTGATATACGATGCCGGTGTGGATATTCACATTAATGACGACTTAGGGCATTTACATATATCTACCCCAGGGGTGTACGCCAGAGACTGTATGGTATTTGAGACTTGCAATAAACAGGGGGTGCCGGTGGCGGCTGTGATTGGCGGTGGATATCAACGGGACATCAGCGCCCTAGTTGATGTGCACTTACAGTTATACCGAGCGGCGGGAGTTGTAGCTTAACTTACCTATTTATTATTCTTTTCAAGGGTTTCGATATCGCTCCACAGTGCTTCGGCTTCCGCTGTTAATGTCGCGTAAGCTCGAATATCACCTTTTCTCTGGGCTAACATAGCGTCTTCAAGTTTTTGATTATATTGTTTCTTTAATTTTTTTACTGGAGAAGATTTTAAGAAACCAAACATACATTATCCTTTTGTGTGTGCAGAAAAGGTGTTACCAATACCAGTGTTTTACTCTTCTCGCCGGATTTAAGATCAAATACTATTACGTTTGAGATCAACATAAACGCACCCGTCTGACGCTCATCGGTTTGACTTTCTCGGTGCTCTTATTCTCATTGCGTACTAAACGTATGGCACTAGGGCGGATTGGCTAGAAATAACGTGTTATTGCTAGACAATTTAACGCCGCTAGACACAAAAAAGGTTATCGAAAGATTCGGCTTAACCAGCTATTAGGTTACTTACTCAATGTTATCGCTTGTATTTCAATGGGCTGGGCCAAAATCTGATCTTTAATATAGGGCTCTTCAACGGACTTTGTGTTTCTGTTTTGTTGGATTCTTCTCACAATATCCATCCCTGAAGTGACCCTTCCAAATGCCGCAAAACCTAGCCCATCAGGATTGCGTTTACCACCGAAATCGAGCGCTGGTTGGTCTCCGACACAAATGAAAAACTCCTGTGTTGCTGTATTTGGACCACCTCTAGCCATTGATAAGGTGCCGTCTTGATGCTTACGTGAGGTGTACTGAGTTGTTTCAATAGGGATAGGAGCGAAATCAATATGTTGTGGATGTGCGCGTCCTTGAATAACAGCTATTTGTGGTGTGCCTTGGTCGTTGTCTGACCTTACAACACGGTAAAACTCACCGCCTTTATAAGCTGAATCCTTGATATAGGCAATAAAGTTCGCCACTGTTATGGGAGCGTCATGAGCATAAAGCTCGATATTGATATCACCCATAGAGGTATGAATGATCGCATGTTTGTTAGGCTTTTCAGCTGAGCTCGCTTGTGCTTCAGGGGAAAAATTAAGATTAATAAAAAGAAACAGCACCAAATATAAATATACCAAACGCGTGTCCACGATCATTCCTTGTAAGTTATTAAGCGTGAATAAACTATATCACTGAAAGTTGGCCGAACAGATTAAAAAAACGGTTAATGACTGATAATCAGTAGTGGTGAGGGGCGTGCCGTAAACTTGTGTTATTGAGGTAAAATTTACGGCACCTTTGTCTTGTTTTAGAAGGGGGCAATGAGCTAGGTCATGGCATGGATTTCATGACTTGGCTGAATTTATTCTGACTGCTAACAACCCAGCCCGGAGTGGCTTCGCCTGAGCCTGCATAGCGCAAACTCGGATGACTACTGGCAACATCCCGCAGAATCGATTGTTGCTCGGGATTTATGTCAACAAAGAAAATGTGCATTCCTTGATTGAGAAGTTGCTGGAATCGCTTGAACTGATAATTTGGAGTTTGTATTCCAATTAGGCCACCTTCCCAGGTGCAAAAGCCCAGAATAACCACTGCACAGAAGCCAAACGGGATCCAACCTACCGCTGTGGTATACCACTCAAATAAATAAGCGACCACGAGTATCAGTAGTGCGCCAACCACACCTATGATCGCACCACGCTGGGTGGAGTGCACGACGTCTTTTTTCAAAACAGCTTCAATCGCATGCAGGTGATGCTTTTCAAGAGCTGCATCGTTCTCGCTTAAAACATGAAACTGCGGGACGGTTAGTCCACTATTTAAAAGTTCTTGTTCAACCTGTTTTAGGTCTTCTAAATCATCTGTTATGTAGTAATGTCTAAACATTGGTTTCTCCGACTGTTTATTAACCACTTGTTAACTTGGTAAGTATAGCAGCGCAAAATAAATATGGATGAATGAGCGTGTAGTGCGCCAGCAAAGCTGATGGGTTTGCGAAGGATGCTCTGATATGATCATGGCTAATACGTATTTTAGGAAAGTTAGATGAGCTTAATGGGATCCGCGGTAGTCTTTTTAGTAGCCGCTGTGGTGGCCGTTCCTATTTTTAGGAAATTAAAATTGGGGGCCATATTAGGCTATCTTGTAGCAGGCGTGATTATCGGTCCGTCCGTTATGGATTGGGTAAATGATCCGCAAACTATTCTACATGTAGCGGAATTGGGCGTTGTTTTTCTGTTGTTTATAATAGGTCTCGAGCTTGATCCTAAGCAACTGTGGGAAATGCGTAAAAAAATTATGCTGACTGGGGGCTCGCAACTGCTGTTTAGCACAGTGTTTATTGGGGCTATGTGTTTATTGCTTCTTTCTTTATCACCTGTCACCGCTTTGGTAGTCGGTTTGTCTGTGGCACTGTCATCGACCGCATTTGCGGTACAGTTAATGGAAGAACACCGGGTATTGAAAACACCCCCTGGGCAACAGGGCTTTTCTATTTTGTTGATGCAAGATGTCGCTGTTATCCCCATCTTACTGCTAGTAGCGAGCCTTTCCTCAGGTGATGTAGCAAGTGGACCTGCTTGGTGGATAAGTGTTTTGGCATTGTGTGCTGTGCTTGTGATAGGTCGCTTTCTAATCAATCCATTTTTGAGCTTGATTTCACTTTATGGCAATTCAGAAGTGATGACGGCCTCGGCATTGCTTATCGTAATAGCGACCGCATTAGGCATGCAAGAAGCCGGACTCTCAATGGGAATGGGGGCGTTTGTCGCAGGTATTTTATTAGCCAACTCAAGCTTTAAACACCAACTTGAAACGGAAATTGCCCCTTTTAAGGGATTATTTTTAGGGCTGTTTTTTATTGCAATTGGGATGAATTTAAATTTAGCTTTGCTGGTATCCGAGCCCTTGTTCATTGTAGGCGCGAGTGTGCTTTTGGTAGCGGTTAAAGGTAGTGTTATCTTCGGTATCTTAAAGCTAGCTAAGCAAAATAGCACGGATGCTGTGCGAATAGGATTAATGCTTTCCCAAGGTGGGGAGTTTGCTTTTGTTGTTATGTCTCAAGCTGAGGTAAGTGGCGTTATAGAGACGTTAATTTCTCAACAAGTGACCTTGATTGTTGGGGTTTCTATGGCATTGACTTCCCCTTTGGTTATTTTACATAGCCTTTGGTTTAACAGTAAAAATTGCCCAGCTGTGTATGATTCAGAGCCTAATGAGAAAGAGCCCAAAGTCTTAATCGCGGGGCTTGGACGATTTGGACAAGTGTCTGCACGTATTTTGACGGCAAATAAAATCCCGTTTATTGCACTAGATAAAGATCCTGAACAAATAGAGTTTCTAAAAAAATTCGGAAGCAAAGTATTTTATGGTGATGCCAGTCGCTTAGATCTTTTACGAACAGCCGGAATAGGTAAGGTAAACGTATTGTTGATCGCCATCGATAACGAACAAGAAGCGTTAAAGATCGCCTATTTAGTTCGTGAACACTTTCCTGACATAAAAATTATTGCTCGTGCCCGAAATCGTATGAGCGTTATTAACTATGCACGAGCGGGTGTTAACACCTACGTGAGAGAAGTCTTTCCTGCAGGATTAAAAGCGGCAGAAAAGCTACTGCAGGCCTATGGTTTTGATGAAGCGAAAGCTGTTCGAACCGTGGAGTTATTTGCCAAGCATGATGAAAGGTTGGTAGATATCAGTGCGACTAAAAACCTAAATTTACAACAAATGATTGATATTAATGAACAAGGGAAATCAGAGTTACAATCCCTATTCGAGCGCGATGAAAAAGGGATTGATCGTTAATTATTTACTGATATTGGTATTAGAACTGATAATTTAAACTAACGGTTAGGCGAGAGTCTGTTAAATCTCGACTTTCGTCTTCGGTTTCGCGATTAACATAGCGAGCTGATACGTCCATGGTAAGTTGGCGACTTAATTTGCGGTTGAAGTTTACACTTAAATTAACAGAATCATTTTCACGATCTGATGTTTTATAGCCAACGGTAGAGTAACTTGAAGATAAGCCTATGGTATTGCGACGGCCTAGATCGTATGACATCGTTAGTAATGCTGTTTTAGTTGTTTGTTCCGTCCCAGACTCAAGATATTCAGTCGTTAGATAGGCTAAATTAAGAGCAGCTTTAAACCGACGTTTATCGTATCCAAAACTAATATTTCCAGATTTTCTAAATAGTGTTTCATCGGTAACGTCAGTAGTGAAACTATTCAAACTTCTGTACTCTTCGCCTGCTTGTAGTACATAGTTTGTAGAGGAGGGCTGAAAACACTCTGCAAATTCACTAGAACCAATTGGACATACAAATAAGCTACTCGGCCCCTCGATAAAACTTAAACGGGAGAATGATGTCACATCTTCATTGTATGTTGCTGACGCGCTAACTGTTTTTAGCTTGTAGTCGAAGTCGAAAGCGTATGCGTCCCCGTAAAAGCGCTTACTGTAGTTAAATCGCATAGCAGTGCGTTGTGAAAAGGCCCAATTCGTATTTAAACCAATATATCGAGTCGAGCGGTCACCTTCATCTAATTCGTTGTATGTAATTTCGATACTATTTTCAGCATAGGGTTGCCAATTGAATCCTACGCCGTAACTTGTTGTATCTAGGTTTTGACGCTGGGTACTAAATCCGGTTTCATCAAGCCCATATTGGCTGTCCGAGCCCACAATGACGAGTGATATATCATTAACAACTTTAAACCCTACTCGGGCATTTGACAGGGTAGAAGAGAAGTCCTGTGCGCTTTCCCGTTTAGTATCGTAATATTGTGATGATAATAGAAAAGTGACACCTTTGAAGCGTCTACCTTGATATAACTGAGCACTGGCAAACGTAGTTTCGCCGTCAGCGCCATTTGTGCTGCCAACCGTGTCATCGGAACTCGTTTTGGAAAAACCTGATTGTAGTGCTAAACCTAGGGTATATGGGTTAGGTGTGACAAAGTTGAGTTGAAATGAATCACTTGCGGTTTTAGTCAATTCACTGCTTGATAAAACCTTATCTGCTGTGATGCCTTGTGTCGCTTCTAATGCCCTGTATTGATGTGAACCATTAACTGACAAGCTTAAAACATTATCGATTAACTGGATAGCCGAATTATAGCTAAACTCAGTAAAACTTTTGTCTGTATTGGGTCGATCGCTACGCTGTTCAACAGTAGTATTCTCAAATACCAAGGCCCCACTGGCCACTCGTGAATTATATTGAGTCACCAACTTAGGAATAATTGCGACCGCTTCGGTGTTCTCTGACGGCTCTGTACCAATTTCGGTCTTGTAGTAATACCCGGAAGTTGTTACCGAGGGGGCAATTGTAAGTTCACCCGCACCCACGGAACCTGTACTTCCACAAGCTAAAGCAACTGCGATAAGAACTTTGTTTCGAATGAGTGGCGCGGTATTAACTGACACTAATTTGCTCCTGCGTAATAATAACCGTAACCCGTTCCTTTACGGTTTATTTTTTGCCCTTTGTTGACCACAAATCCAATTGCCATTTCAGGGTTTAAATGACTAACGGCCTCTTGGATGTCTGAAATCTTAGTCGCTTGCTCTTCAGCAACGACAATAGCCTGTCCAGCTAAGTTTGCTAAGATTGCAGTTTCGTTGATTCCGAGCAGGGGAGGAGTATCGACAATCACTATTCTATCCGGGTAGCGATTGGCAAACTCTTGTACGACATCGTACATTTTTTCGCTAGCGAGCAATTCAGTCGATAAGTGATGCGATTTACCAGCCGGTATAATACGTAAATTTGGCACATTGGTTTGGCACATAACCTCAGCAATATCTGACTTTTCACCGAGTAGATATTCCATTAAGCCTTGCTGGTTTTGTAGTTCTAGGGTACGCATTACGTTTGGTCTAAGTACGTCGGCATCCACCAATAGAACGGTCTTATCTTGTTCTAGCGCGATGCTTAAAGCCAAGTTTATCGCGGTGAATGTTTTTCCCTCTCCCGGTTTCGAGCTGGTTACCATAATAATATTGCTATTATTTAAAGATTTAGATAGAGGGCCGAATGCGTTATCAATAATTTTGCGCTTAATTGCACGATACTCTTCATTTATTAAACGCCGTTTGGCACTGGTTGAAACAAATCCTTTCTCTTCCATTTTAAACAAGTCTATTTCTATATTCCCTGCCGTGCTGGGAGTACTAGAAGCTGCTTTAGAGACCTCAGGTGATGATTGACTAGTGCCAAATATTTCGTTTTTGGACACAGTATTTTCTGCAGCATTTTCTTCTTTGTTTTTTTCATTTTGTTTGGATAAAGCGCGTTCTATAGTATTCATGCTAATACCCTTGATAATACGTCAATATTCATTATTTCTGATGCCACTAGGGCACCGTATAACATTAAAATAAGGCCGGAAGAAAACATAAAGACTAGAATGCGGGTTCTGTTTACTTTGCGAATCTCTTTAACGTTAAGATGTGATACAACGCCGAGTACAGGGTAAGATGTTAGCGACGTCAGTTGACTTCCCCTGATTAAAATTGGATTAAGTTGACTGATTAAAAATGCAACGCCTAAACCAGCTGCGAATCCAATAAATACCACTGCGGTATAGCCAATCAATCTGTTTGGTCCAGTAGGGGCAAGCGGGGCAAGTGGCGGGTCGATGACTCTAAATTGGACATCCTCAGATGATACATCTGCTTTTTGAGCTAAGTCAGCAGATTCGCGGCGAGAAAGTAATTCTTCGTACTTGCGTTTGGTTATTCCATAGTCTCGATTTAACGCGGTAAATTCAGCTTCTACTTGTGGCACAAGGTCGATTTTTTGTTTGAGTTCAGCAATTTTCGATTCGAAATCGTCTTTTCGAACATTTAGCGATGCGATAAGGCTCTGCAAGCGAGATATTTCTATGCGAATTTCTTTGGAGAGTCCACCAAGAGAATTACTTGGGTTTTCACTAGATGTATTCGATAGGTAATCGTCAATTTCTTCTTGGCGAGATTTTTGTAGTGCTTCAAGCAGGCTATTGGTTTCTATTACGTCTGGGTGTAAGTCAGTGTATTTCAAAGAAAGCTCATCCAGTTTTTCTTCTAAGCTTTCTATCCTGGCATCGTAGCGCGTAGTAAGAATGGAATCTGCATCCGACGGTTTGACAGCGAAACTATCTACTTGAGCATTTGGCCCACGTAGCTCACCAGATAGCGCTTTAATTTGCTGTTCAGTTTCTTTAATTGATAGGACTGTTTGCTCTAATTGAGCATTAAGCTCAGTGTAGTTCTGATAAAAATTGCCTTTTTCCGGCAGCAACGAAGAATACTTGCGTTGAAAATCGGCGACACGCTGTTCTGCTGATGAAAGGCGGTTTTCGTAGTCAGTAATCTGTTCTTCGATAAAACGGCTAGCAGAATCGGAATCCTTCCTTGAGCTGCCCAATGCACCTTCTACGAACAAGTCCAAAGTCTCTTGGACGACGGTTTTAGCCATTTGTGGATCGCTGTCAGTATAGGCAATCGTGTAAAGGTTATCTCTGCCTGCCGAGCGTAGTGAGATGTTACTCGACAGATCAGATATCATATCTTCATAGTCTTCTGGTGTGAGCGCCGTCACATCCAAATCTGATTCTCGAGCAATCACTTCTAGGTTCGGACGACTCAGAAGTGTCTTAACCATCATGGAAATTTCTTGCTGAGGATTAGTTTGTATCGCGAGACCTCTCAGTAGCGGCTGTAATACGGAACGTGTGTCTACGTAAACCCGCGCCTGAGACTGATAAACGTCTGGCATAGAGGCAACATAAACAAAACCAAAGGGGCAAATAAGCCAACTGCAAATCATAACGTAGCGCTTTTTTACCCAAACACCTTTAAGGTAGTCGAGCAACAGCTCTAGCGTTTTCTGTAAATCTTGCATTTAAATGTCCATATCCTTGTTTAAAAAGCTTCGTTTAGAACCAAGCTTCAGGGATGATAATGATGTCGCCAGGTAGGATGTCGATATTCTGCGCTATGTCACCGTCACGAATAAGCGATTCGATGTTGATTCCAAAAGTTTTCTGTTGACCATCAATCGTGCGCACCAGTTTTGCATTATCACCAGCGGCAAACTCCGTTAAGCCACCTACGGATATCATTAAATCAAGTAGGGTCATTTGCTGAGTATAATTAATCGCACTTGGGTTAGTGGCTTCGCCAATGACGCGCACCTGCTCACTCAAAGGACCCGCAAAACCAGTCACGCTTACCGTCACCCGTGGACTGTTAATATATTTCCCTAATGACTCCTCTAGTTCACGTGCAAGCACAGTAGGAGTTTTACCCGTTACTTCAATATCTTCTACTAACGACGTTGTTACTTTACCATCGGGACGCACAATGAAAGTGCCTGAAATATCTGGGTTACGCCAAACGAATATTGATAGTGTATCACCAGGACCAATTAGGTATTGGTAATTATCAACTGATGTCGTCAGTGAGGGGTATGTTGAAGCATTAGGAAGGCTACTATTACTGCTTGAGCATCCTGCCAGGGTTAGAATTGATAAAAATACTAAATTGAAGAATGCTATTTTGTTAGTCTTCATGTAAATTGTAGCTCCGTGTGTTGAACTCATCGATCATCAATGTAACAAGATTTAGACTTATTTCAAAACATAAAATAATGAACAATAATAAAAAGTTAATCGGACTCAGATACTGATTTATATTTGAGAATAGTAAATGATTAAGTCGTTACGAATAGAGGAAAGAGATTAATGAGTTTTGTTAATCGAAAGGAAGTAAGACGTTCTAACATACTGATGATTTTAGAAGCATCAGTAGTAGCGTATATTTTGTATTTAACTTTGGGGATTGTAAGTGAAATCACTGGGTCATCTACACCGCAAGTAGGAGATGTATCACTTTACATTGGTTTATTTACGTTTTTAGTGATTGTTTCGGCACTTTCTGTCGGGCTTTATGAATCCAAGCTTCGTGAGACTTTTCGCGGCATTATTCGCCGCATTTTTGTCAGTGTTGCTCTCGGGTATTTCGTTATGGAAATCTTGGGGAACACGGTTCTAGGGTATATTGATTTACATCAATACTTCCTGCCAATCGCAGCTGGTTTATGCATCGTCGCCTTAGTTATTTTTCGCTACTTCATCAATCGGCTCGGCCTTTTGGGCTTAGGCCAAACCAAAATTGTTGTTATTGGAGCGGGTGAACGGGCGTCTATTATTGAGAAGCGTATGCGCCGAGAAGTAGATCGCTTCGGCTTTGAGCTCTTAGGTTTTATCCCAATTCCCGGAGATAACCGTGAAGAAGGCATTCAAAACGAGAAGTTAGTTCACGTTAAAGTGGATGAAAATTTCCGCAATTTTATTACTGATAATGACATTGATGAAGTTGTTATCGCATGCGATCAAAGGCGTGGTACGCTACCTGTTGAAATACTGTTTGATTGTCGCTTACGGGGCGTCGAGGTAACAGATTTACTCGATTTCATGGAGCGCGAAACAGGGCAGATTGTGGTTAATCTGATGTACCCTAGCTGGGTTATTTACTCCAATGGATTTAATTCTCAAAATTACCTGCGAGATGCACTCGATTACGGAATGAATAGTCTTTTAGCGTTTATTGTGCTGATGTTTACTTGGCCATTTATGTTACTTACCGCGCTTATTATTTATTTTGAAGACAATAATGGAACGAAAGCCTCTGTATTTTACAAACAAGAGCGCGTTGGGTTAAATGGAAAGTTATTCAATATCATCAAGTTCAGAAGTATGCGCCCCGATGCAGAAAAAGACGGTGCAAAGTGGGCGACAACTAATGACGATCGCGTGACGAAAGTTGGTCAGTTTATTCGTAAATACCGTATTGACGAACTCCCTCAATTGTTAAATGTGTTCCGTGGTGAAATGTCTTTTATCGGACCGAGACCTGAGCGCCCACAATTTGTCGAGCAACTTATTCGTGAAATTCCATATTATAATCAAAGGCATAATGTTAAACCTGGTTTGGCAGGCTGGGCGCAGTTAAACTATCCATATGGTGCCAGTGTTGAGGATTCAATGGAAAAGTTAAAATTTGATTTGTATTACGTTAAACATCAAAGTCTAATGCTCGATATTCTTATTTTAATCCGTACCGTTGAAGTCGTGCTATTCGGTAAAGGGAGATAGCCATGTCGGATAGCGTATTAAATGCTATGACAGTTGATGTTGAAGATTTCTTTCACGTTTCAGCGTTTGAATCAGTCATTACACCAGAACAATGGAAGGACTATCAGCCGCGGGTTGACAAGAATACTCGTACGCTTTTGGATATGTTTGCTAAGCATAAGATCAAATCAACGTTTTTTGTTCTCGGCTGGGTTGCTGAACGTTATCCCGAATTGATTAAAGAAATACATGCTCAGGGGCACGAAGTTGCCAGCCATGGGTATGCGCATCGGCGTGCAACAGAACAAACTAGAGAAGAATTCACCGCTGATGTGACTCGCTCTAAAAATCATCTTGAAGACTTACTAGGTGAAGCACTAACTGGTTACCGCGCGCCAAGTTTTTCAATCGGTTATGATAATGAATGGGCGTTTGAAGTGTTGGCTGAGTTAGGATTTCAATATAGCTCAAGCACTTACCCAGTAAAGCATGATTTATATGGTACGCCAGATTGGCCACGATTTGCTTATATGCGAAAAGAAGGGATCATAGAGATTCCAATACCCACGCATAAAGTGATGGGGCGACAAACTCCAATTGGCGGTGGAGGCTACTTTCGCTTGTACCCCTATACATTAACGAAATCTTTGATTAGTGGTTATCTTAAAAAAGAGAAGCAACCCTATTCTTTTTACTTTCACCCGTGGGAAATTGATGCTGATCAGCCGCGTATGGTGAATGCTCCTCTTAAATCAAGATTTCGGCATTATGTGAATCTCAATAAAACGCAGGGAAAACTAGAGCGTTTACTCAGTGATTTTTCATGGGGCACCATGAAAGACGTTTATAACATTGCAAAATAGCAGATAGAGAAGGGCGGAGCCTGTCTAATGAATGATGGAAGTGCGTTCGGCCTTAAAGAACGTCATTCAGTGGTAGGGATTGTATCACTACTGGTGATTGTCTCCTTGTGGGTAGTGACGTTTTGGCAAGGTATTGTCACTGCAATAGATATTTGGATTATTTCAGATATCTTTAATCATTGTTTATTTGTTATCCCCGCTAGTGTCTATTTTATCTACTGTAAAAGAGAGCAATTATCACTATCAGCTATTAATCCAAATTACTTCGTTTTGGTATTTTGCTTGGGTAGCCTAGGACTTTATGGCGTTGGTCTTTCAGGTGGAGTGCAGCTGTTCATGCACATTGCGACCTTTACCTTTTTACCCTTTAGTATTTGGTTTCTGTTAGGGAATGAGCAAGCGAAAAGAATTTTATTCCCTTTATTCTTCGTTATTTTTTGTATTCCTGTAGGTGAAGAGTTAATTCCGACCTTGCAGGCGGTCACCGCAGACATGTCTGTCATGATGTTGCAGTGGGTTAATGTCCCGATATATAGAAGTGGCCTATATATTGAAATCCCAGAAGGGCGCTTTCTGGTCGCTGAAGCCTGTTCTGGAATCAGCTTTTTTATCGCTTCCATTGTGATTGGCGCGTTGTATGCCTACATGAATATGCAGTCGCGAATTAGACGAATTTCTTTTGTTTGTATTTCCATTTTATTTCCTATTATAGCAAATGCTATACGGGTGTTTGGTATCATTTTGACTGGCCATTTAACTAATATGGAGCATGCAGTAGGGGCTGATCACCTTATTTACGGTTGGGTTTTCTTTAGTTTGGTCATTGTATGCTTAATTGGTTTGGGAGAGCTAATCAGGGAGAAACCTTCAGAGTTAAAACCAGAGGTGCCAGTTGAGTTCACTTATGTGTCGTCCAACCTCGTATATATAAAAGCATGTAGTTTATTCTCTATCTCAACGGTGCTTTTCCTATTTTGGTACCAAATTATTCAAAGTCAGCTAGTCCCAGGAAACTCACCTGAGCGTCTCAAAGGTTTACCTTTTATGACTGCACAAGCATCAGCAGACTGGTCGCCTGAGTTTGTCGATTATTTTGACAAGAGTGCTGCTCAGTTCACATTCGAAAACAAAACGGTTGATCTGTATGCGGTTTGGTACCCTAAGGGACTTGGAGAATTGGTCAGCTTTGCAAATCGTATGTATTTAGAGGATTCTTGGACATTAGAGACAGATTATTCCGTTCCTGTAACCTTTGAAAAAGTGATTAACGTCGAGCAAATCGTTAATGCGCGCAGTGTCCGTTTGCTTGGTTATTGGTATTTCGTTGACGGTGAGCTCTTTTCTAATAAAAATCATGCAAAATTATATGAAATTTATCAAATAATGTTAGGGCAACATTATGGAAGTGGTCTAGTTATGGTTTCAGCAGAAGTTGAGTATAGTAAGTTAGACACTGATAAAGCGTGGTTCAGTAGAATGATGAGCAGTAAATTCAACTCTATCAATCAGATTTTTCCCTGATTTTTAATAAATTATGCAATCGTCCAATTTCGCTAAGCGCTACTTCAACCCTATTGTTAATCGTTGTTTGGTGTGGGCGCAAACCCTTGAATGGCGAGGTAAACATCGTTTTTATTTATGGATGAGTGGGCATTTTCCGCACAAATTGATCCGGTATTGCGTCCAAGAACGTTCTTTTTCTGTCCCTATAAGTGAATTGTGTTTTTGGTTGGAGGGTGGGCCTAATCATTACTATTTGGAAGAATTTGGTCCATTTTGCGATTTGCTGAGTGATTTAGAGAAGCCTTTTACGCTTTTAGATTTGGGGGCTGATATTGGCACGGTTTCATCTTTAGTCGCATCTCGCTGTTCAAATTTAAGTAATATTATTGCGTTTGAGCCAAACCCAAATTCTTTCACTGTGCTTGAGCAGAACTTCTCCCAGTTTGATCTTGATGCGATCGCGTTGAATTCAGCTGTATCTGACTTTAATGGTAAAGCTGATCTCGAGGCTGATATAAGTCGAGCTAATGATCACGAAGGGCAAATAATTAAAGCTGAAACAGGGGCGATTGACGTTGTGCGGTTAGATAGTTGGTTTGATTCAAATCCTCAAGTACGATTGTGCGGTACTATCGTGGTTAAAATTGATGTGGAAGGCCAGGAACAACAAGTCATCGCAGGTGCAAATCAAATATTCACTCGTGCAGATTCAGTCATTTTGCTGTTAGAAATACACCCTGAGGTGTTGACAAAAACCAACACGACGGCTGAAGAATTGTTCAGTCAAGCTGAAGCTTTGAGACGGTTTGATTGGTATGTCCCCAAGGTTTCTAAAAATGAAAAAGTCGATAGAACGACAGCGTTTTTCAAGCAGTATGAAATGAAACAATACGACGTGATCGGTATTTCGATTCCAATTGAGCAGCGATAGCTAAAAGGGAAAATTATGTTTGGAGTGTATCGGTTTATTTTAGCGGTTAATGTGGTGATATATCACGTACTAGACGTCGCTTCTATTGGCCCTTACGCGGTATATAGTTTTTTTGTTTTAAGTGGCTTTTTAATGACCATGATAATGAACGAATCCTATGGGTATTCGTTGGATGGTTTTAAGCGCTATGCATTGAACAGATTTCTTCGCCTGTATCCCGTCTATTGGTGCCTGTTGTTAGTGGGGGTCTGTATTATTTTGTTACTCGGTAATAATGTTTCTGCAGGGTTTCATCCCAAAATGATTCTACCGAACGATATTGCTAGTACTGCGGCCAATTTGACGATGATTTATCCGGTTTTTGAGCCAGTGACATATCCGGTGAGAATATCTCCTGCTACGTGGGCATTATGTATAGAAATCGCATTTTATATACTAATTGGTTTAGGGCTATCTAGATCACCAAGAATTAGCTCACTTTGGTTGTTATTAAGCTTTAGTTGGGTTGCTGTTACCGTCTATAAGTCAGGGTATCTGTTTTTAGAGTATGGGAATGTAATTCAGGCTTCGCTTCCTTTCTCAATTGGTGCTTGGATCTATCACTATCAATCGCTAGTCGGAAAATTAATTCAGCTCGTTCGAGCTAAAACAGTGGTGTTTTTGTATTCAGCAAATATTGTGTTTGTTGTACTTTGCCAAGTTTTCATACCGGATAAAGCTTGGTTTGTCAGTATGTTAGGAACTTGGGTAAACTTGCTGCTCAGTGCGTTGATGACCATTGTTTTATTCCAATATGGCAGCCAGTGTTTTAGTAAGAAGGTAGACAGATTTTTTGGTGATTTATCCTATCCGGTATACCTTTTCCATTGGTCAGGCGTGGCACTGGTCTCTTGGACTATAACTGACAATATGAGTAAAGGGCCGTTAGTGTTTCTACTCGGGTTAGGTTTAACTATCCTTGTTTCACTGGTGGTTAACAAATACGTTAATGATTACGTTGAACATATCCGAAAGCGAGTTCGAGAGAAAGCCTCTCAGGCTATTCCAACTGTTACTGATTGATGATTGAAAGCTCATCGCTTGTAACTATATCCGATAAGCTTTTTTTGACTGCATTATTGAATAAGGAAGCCTGAGCATTACTCCGCTTTTGTATAGGTTTGTTTGTCACGTTATCCATGATGACCACATTACTAGTTTCTTTAAACCTGTACTCAATCGCGTTGGGGTAGTTGTGAGCCAAATAAATTCGGTTGTCGAGCACTTGCGTATTGGGAGTCTGTTCTAAAATTATTCCAACATCAGAGCTGGGATTATCAGTGACTTGATGAACGATTAGGTTATTAACTATAGCCCCACCTTCAGCAGGCCTACCTTGTAGGCCAAACCCGATACCGCGATCGCAGTTGATGATGATATTGTTTTCAACCGTATTGCTTTTAGCGCCATTCCAAAAGTGTATTGCAAATTCAGCTACTCGTTTGTCCGGGCTGGCTATATTTCGGAAAATACTGTTTGCAACCACCCAGCCCTTAGCACCGTGGGCATCTAGACCACCTATATAATAATTGGGACCAACTTTGTTTGTGTATTTAAATTCACAATTATCTACGACTCCGTAATCACTGGCTTTTTTTGAATTGCCTCCAGACGAAACTTTCACCAATTGTTCATAGCTGTCTTGTAATATACAATTTTTAAGGACGGGAAAGTCTGCGTCACGTTCACCAGATATTTGAATTAAATGATTTCCCGCATCAGAGAGCTTAATTCCATCTAATGTAAAATGCTTAGCATTGACGTTAAGAATATTTTCAACTGCGCTTCTATTGCGCATGCCGTGACCAATAAGGCGTGTAGAGGACGGGTCTTGTGGATTGCCAATCAATCTAATGTTGGGGGCAGTTATTACCACTGTCTTTGATATTTTATAGCTGCCTGGCGCCAACTTTATATCAGTCATACCGGACTTATTCGCTTGATTTATCGCTTGATAAAAAGAGTAAATATCACTGACTTGGATTACGCTTCTGTTGCTTGGTGGCGTTTGGGCCAAGGTCATTTGAGAAATAGCAAGAAATACACTGAAGCATAGGGTCCCCATGGTTATTCTGGATATTTTTAATGGTTTTTTCATGTTTCTTGTCTATATCTCGTTTACATTTTTAGATTAATTGCTACCTTTAGCCATGCGGCTCAATAAAAATACCAATCTATGATGTTCAATAAGATTGTTAGCTTATAGTAAGAAATTGCAGTTGTTAAACATATTTCGAGTAAATGGATGCTACGAATTTCAAAATAACATGGAGTTAATATGACTAAATCTCTTGCCGTTTTATATATCAATTCACACCATAGAGATGGCTTTTATGTTAAAGAAGCTAACGCTTCGGCAAAAAGCTTTAAAAAGTACTTACCTAATGCGAAGTATTATCTTTACACTGACTATGCACACCCAATACCTGATTGTGAATTCGACGAGGTGATTCCTTACAAGTTCTTTGTTCCTGAACACCTAAAAGATCGAGTTCATTTAAATGGGCAGATGATAGTAAAGCATGCAGTAATGCAACAAATGAAAGAGGACCATGTACTTTTGTTAGGCGCTGATACGTACGCATTGAAAACTGATGTTACACAGCTTCCGGATATTTTAGACCACTTTGATATCGCAGCAGCGCATGCTCCAGTAAGAATTAATACAGAACTCGGTAACACACCTATCCCAGAAATCCCCGTCGCGTTTCCTGAATTAAATTGCGATCTTATTTTATACCGAAACTCACCAGAGGTAAGGGCGCTGCTGTCGCAATGGGCCGAACTTTATTTGGAAGACAAGTTCAGTCATCCCCATGATCAAGGAATTTTCAGATATTTGGTATACAACTCAACATTAAGATTATGTGTTCTTCCACCAGAATGGAACTATCGAGAAAATAGCGTCCGAAAAGATACAGTTATCCTTCAGAATCGTTTCATGCTTTCTGAGTATTTGAACCCGAAAAAAGGGCTTTTCAAACGATGGCTAGCTAGTTGACGTTGTTTAATATTTGAAATGACAGTCAATTTACAGTGCAGTCAGAAGTGGCGATAAATTCATCCAAGTAATGATAGTATCAAAGCATTAAATACTTAGTATGGATGGCTAGATGCGAATAAAAACATGTGAATTCACAATTTTATTATCAATCAGTTTCGCGACCTTGCTGAATTCTATTGGTTGTTTGGCGAGCCCGACAGCGATGAACCTCGGAAATATTGAGCAACAGAAACTACCTCGTAACTCAGTCAAGAGCGTGTCTGAGAATAATTTACCACTCTTTCAAATTGAGCAGTTAGAATACAGAGGTGGTTTTAGAACAACAGGGCGTTTCTTTCAAAACGAAAAAGGAAATTCGCTCAATTATTCTGGGGGCGTCATTACCTACAATAAAAAGAATCACTCACTTTTTATTATAGGGCACCCTGAATATGCCGCTGTAGCAGAGATTGAAATCCCACATCTGGTGAACAGTTCAAGCATTGAAGACTTTAATGTGGCTGATCAACTCATCCAGCAATTTACACGTTTTCAGAACACAAAACGTGTGGATACTGGGATCCGCAATCATTTTCGAGTGACGGGATTAGAGGTGATAGATAATGGATTAATGGTTAATTATATCGATTGGTATGATGCCGGCGGAAAAGAAACAGATACCACCATTTTTTTTAATAATGCCAGTGACTTGGCTAACACCAGTATAAAAGGGCCTTTTCAATTGAATGGTGCGGCGCATTCAGCAGGCTGGATATCAAAAGTACCTCTAGCCTGGCAGGAGCTGCTTGAAGGTACGCACATTAGTGGCTCCCAGCCAAATGCATCGATAATTAGTAGGCGCTCTGTTGGACCATCTGCTTTCGTGTTCACACCCCAAACGTCAATACTTCAGCAGGAGAGTGGAGAGGTAGTCGCTACAGGCTTGCTAGATTTCCCGTTATCAAAACTGCTGTATGATAAGTCCCTATACTCAGGGAAGATTTACCCAGATAATATTTTAAGAAACGCCGATGGTAAAAATCAGCTGTGGACTTTTTTGTCTGGAGCGGGCTACGGTTTCATTATTCCTGGTACAAGCACTTATATGACAATAGGTAGATCTGGAGGGCATAAAACTGGGGTCGGTTACAAGATAAAACAGGATGATGGACGTTTATGCGGTGGTTATTGCGCATTTTCTGCTACTGATTACTCAAGTTATTACTGGCTCTGGGACGTGAATCAGCTTTTGAAAGTGAAATCAGGACTAATTAAACCCTATGACGTACGCCCTTACGGCTATGGAGAGTTCCCCACACCTTTTAAAGACAAACGCGCTATGGTCAGTGGTGGAGCATATGATGAGGAGAAAGGCATGTTATATCTTTCTCTTCCTGGAGCGGATAAACTTAATAAATACCTGAGGCCGCCAGTGATTTTGGTTTACAAGTTAACAGGAGCGGTAAAAAAGTAGAACGTCAGTGAACTTGAACGCAATGTCTGAATTACTGAATGTTATATTTACGTATCAATATTAGCGTTGATTTTTAGCGGTTTTTTGTAAAAAATCGCGGTACTATAATCATCAATTTTCGCTCTACCAAATTGACTTCTCGCTTCGAAAGAGAAAGTTTGAGTAGTTGTGAGTCAAGTCGTTGAAATCATTTGTGAGCAACTGAATTGAGAAAAGCAATCTTTCATGCGTGACATCGTCGTTTTACTTGTATCCCTGTCGTTTATTTTAGCTGCGCTGACCAGTCGATTTGCTGGTGCTATAGGTTATTGGTGGTTCGGTATTTTTCGCCCTCAAGATTGGGTGTGGGGGAATATCAATACACTGAAATTGCCATTGATCGCAATTGTGTTGTTCGTTATTCCTTGTTTGATTCAGGGGCTTTGGCCTAGGTTCAGAGACACTATTAGCAAGTTTTTTCTTGTTTATATAGTGCTGACATTGCTGACTCAGGTGGTTTCAGCATGTGACCCTATTGGATTTAGAGCTGAGTATTTTCAACAGTTTTGTATTCTTTTGTTTGCCGTACTTTTAACCATTCGAGTGACTGACACGGAGCAACGGTTTTGTTGGTTAGTGGCTATTGTTGGTTTTTCATTAGCATTCCATGCGGGTAAAGCTGGATTGTTGGGGATGCTCGGTATGGGAGGTACCTATTACGGCGCTGCGACGATGAAAGGACTTTTCAGTGGTAGCAATGGTTTTGCATTCGGCTCAGCTGTGCTGCTATTTTTCAACATTTTCGTCATCCGCATGGCTTACGCTAAAAACGCGTTAAGTTATCTTCCAAAAATTGTTCGTAAAGAATTGACTTTGAAAATGATAAAAATCGGCGGCCCATTTGTATGTTTAGGCATTATTTATAACGTTATCACTCTATTTTCGCGAGGTTCTGCTCTAGCGATGTTTATCGGTTTAGCACTCTGGTTTAGTTTGTCAAAATTACTGAAATTTAAACATATTATTTTGTTCGGTGTGGCAGGGGTGCTTGTGTTATCTGTGGTTGGCTTGCCTGACGGTTATGAAGCTAGATTAGCCAGTGCATTTGCTGATGAGGAAGAGTTAGATGGCTCAGCTGCATCTCGCCCGCATTTTTGGAACATAGCAGTAGATATGGCCGCGGACAATCCTTTAGGAGTCGGCCCCGGTTGTTACAATACTTATTACAACATCTATGATGGGTCGTTTGGCAAATACGGTTTTTACCGGACTGTACATAGTGCTCATTTTGAGGTTTTATCTGAAATTGGCTATTTAGGTTTACTGTGCTGGATATTGTTGTACATAGTGTCCATCGTAAAACTATTTAAAATAAGAAAGTTAGCTAAAAGTAAAGTTGAGCAAAGCGATAGTGATTACTTTTTTGTGAGCGCTGCCAATTTTTTAATTGTCAGCATTATCGTGTTTTTTATTGGTTCATCATTTTATGCGATGGCGTACAACGATATTATTTGGTTACTGTGGGGATTGACGGCTATTCTCATCACGCAATTTGATACATATACCTCCACAGCGAATTCAGTGAAGAAAGGAAAATAATGATTATTGATGCAAATACCCTGTCGGAAACAAAGGAGTACCAATTCCAGTATTGTATACTTGGAGGTGGCGTGGCAGGTCTCACTCTAGCAAATGAATTATTAGCCAGTGGAAAGTCAGTGTGTATTGTTGAAGGTGGAGATGAAACCTTTACTATGGAATCACAGACTCTCTACACTCCATCTCAAAAGCCTAAGATGTATGAAGATACGACATACAACAGACTACGGTTTTTAGGGGGCTCGAGTAACCATTGGGAAAATAGCACCTCAGAATTCAAGCCCAGTGACTTTAAAGCTAAATCTTGGATTAAGCATAGTGGCTGGCCGATCAATTTCGAAGACGTTAAACCGTTTTACAAACGTGCCGCGCAATATTGCGGTACGGGTGCAGATGGCTACGAGACCAAGTATTGGGTAGAAAATCTAGAACAAACAGACGTTTTTCGTGATTCTACTGCGGTTGATTCAAACATCGTAAAGGCAGCTATCCCGCCGGTACATTTTTTTGCAAAGTACGGTGCTCCTCTCGTGGAAGCGAGTAACGTATCGATCTTTAAAAATGCCAATTTAATTGACCTAGAATTTAACCGAGACTCTTCTGAAGTAGAGAGTATCGTTTTTACGAACTATTCGGGTGTTAAGCAAAACGTTACAGCTGACACGTTCGTATTATGTCTAGGCGGTATTGAAAACGCGCGATTAATGCTGGTATTCAACGAAAAATATGAAAACTTACTTGGTAATTCATCAGACTGTGTTGGTCGGTATTTTATGGACCATCCTGTGCTGCGAGCCGCAAAACTATACCCTGAAGACAAGGAAAAATTGTCGCTTTATACAATGAGGAAGGAAGTCGGTGACCGGCTTCTCAACGGATTTATTGAGATCAATGAAGACGCATTGATGTCTAAAGAGCTGAGTAATATTCGCGTTCCTCTCGCGCCTGCATCTCATTATGTTATTTCTGAGGGCATAGAGTCTTTTCATGTTCTTGGAACCGCGTGGGACGATAAAGAACTACCAGACAATTTTGGTCAACATGTGGTTAACGTTTTATCTGATATTGATATGGTGACAGAAGCTATTTCGAGAAAGGCCTTTGGGGATAAGCTATTTGATTACTCTGAAGACTTTGGTGGCTACGACCTTCCTATTATGATTGAGCAAACACCCAAACATGACAATAGAATCTACCTTTCAGATGAAGTTGATGAACTGGGTATGAAAAAAATATTGGTTGATTGGACATTGCACGATGACGATATTGCCCGAATGTGGGGATCTCTCGAGGTGTTAGGCAAAGAATTAGGTCGTTTAAAATTAGGACGCTTAAAGATTATGCGAGAGTATGAAGAGCGCCTGCGTACCGATAAATTGTTTTTCAGTCACCATCATATGGGAACAACGAGAATGGCCGAAAATGAAAAAAACGGCGTAGTTGATCGAAACTTAAAGGTGTTCAACACGCAGAACTTTTATATTGCAGGAAGCTCCGTATTCCCTACGGGGAGCCATGTTCCTCCTACATTGACGATTGCAGCTTTAACGATTCGATTAGCGGAGCATCTTCTTAAGGAGGCATCAGTATGAAGACACAAAAACAACTGACAGAAGTAGACTCATTTAGAAGGGCGTTCTGTTTTTTTTCTGGGGCATTGCCTGTTGTCGCTAGTGCACAGGCAAAAACGATTTACTCAAACGTAAGTGACACAATTAGCTCTTCAGGTTCCACTGCTCGTTATCACTATGCGGATTTTTATAACGCGTGGATGAGAATATGTGATCAGAATCCTTATGCCTATATTATGCAAAGAAATAAAGAGCACTCAACTTTGAAAAGTTCTGAGATAGTTAAGTACGACTTTGCACAAGGTAACACAGTTGAGCTTGGCAGTTTTATCTTGAGTAAATATGAAGCTGCAGTCATCGCTCACATAGGCTCTTTTGCATAAAGTGAGATAAAATTTGCCGGAAGTTAACGCGTTTTTGTGTGAAATTTCGTATAAAAACAATGACACATAAACGAAGGTTTGTTGCAGTGATAAGCGCAGACAACCAAGAATAAAAGTTAGACTTACTAAATATGAATATTGTTGTTCTGGCCCACCGTGTCCCTTTTCCAGCGAATAAAGGGGAAAAAATTAGGACTTTCAATCAAGTGAAATCTCTTGCTTCCTTAGGACACAAGATCCACTTGTTTGCGCCATATGATTCAGAAGAAGAACTGTTAAATTTTGCAGCGCTAAAGGATAAATGTTGCAAAAGTACTTGGCCTTTTCGGTTGTCATCAAAGTACCGTAGATTGCTATCTGGTTTTCTATTCAACAAGCCCCTTAGTGTGGCAAATTTCTATGACAATTCGCTGCAAAAAGGAGTCGACAAGTTCTTGATTGAGCATCAAGTTGACGCGATTCTGTGCACCGCCTCATCTATGGCCGAATATGTTTTTAATAGCCAAGTTCTGAACAAAACACAGCGTAAGCCTATTTTGATCATGGACTTTATGGACGTAGATTCGGATAAGTGGGGCCAGTACCAAAAAAACAGCCGTTTTCCAATGTCTTGGATATACGCCAGAGAGCAGCAATTAGTTTCTCAGTTTGAGCGACAAACTGCCGAGTATTTCGATAAATGTTATTTGATTGCACAGGCTGAAGTCTCTTTATTCAAAGATAAAGTCTTAGATTGCAATAATGTCGACGTACTTGGAAATGGTTTAGATACTAAGAGTTTCTATCCTTCGGTGAATAAAAAGCCAAATCCGCAACCTGTGTTGTTGTTCACAGGCGTAATGGATTATAAGCCTAATGTCGATGCGGTGCTGTGGTTTGTAGAACACTGCTGGCAGGCCATTCTTGTCCATTTTCCTCAAGCCAAGTTCGTGATTGCGGGGATGAATCCAGTCAAAGATGTGTCAGCTTTGGCGCAGGTTCAAGGAATTGAAGTGACGGGTTTCGTTGAAGATATTCTGCCTTATTATCAGGCCGCTGATATTTTTATCGCGCCATTTCGATTGGCCAGAGGGGTGCAAAATAAAGTCCTCCAAGCTTTTTCGTGTGCTCTTCCCGTGGTTTCTACGCCAATGGGAGCGGAAGGGATTAATTGCATTCCTGAAACGAATATTTTGATTGCTACAGAGCCTAAAGAGTTTGTTGAGCAAGTCTGTCGGTTAGCGTCAAACCATGAATTAGCTAGGCAAATTGGCATTGACGCTTTGCAGCTTATTGAACATGACTACTCGTGGGAAGGTCAATTGGCACCTCTTATCAGTTTTTTAAACGCCCAAGAGGATGTGAATGAAAGCGATTGTTAAACACATTATATTCTTTGTATCCGCTGTACTAATTTCGCCAATGACTCTGATGAATATAGTATTGAGCTCTTTATTCGATAAAGATCAGGTACTGAGTAGTTTTAGTCAATTTCTGAGTTTGCTGCCTTCTAAGCTAGGGGTGTATTTACGTGCTGGTTTTTATCGATTCGCATTGACGTACTGCAGTCCAGATGCAGTGGTTTCTTTCCTCGTATTGTTTTCTCAAAAAGACACGGAAATTAGCGAAGGTGTTTATATTGGCCCTCAGTGTAATATCGGGCGTTGTCGTATAGAGAAAAACACTCTTTTAGGGAGTGGTGTGCATATTATGAGCGGGAAAGAACAACATAACTTTAGTGATTTAACACGCCCGATCAAAGAACAAGGTGGCACATTTCAAAAAGTCAGGATCGGCCAAAATTGCTGGATTGGCAACGGCGCAATGATTATGGCCAATATCGGAGCGAATTGTATAGTAGGCGCGGGTTCAGTTGTTTTGAATGATATACCCGATAACTCAATAGTGGCTGGGAACCCAGCGCGTGTTATTAAACCTAGAGGGTGATATAAGGCGATGGGATGTTTGTGTTATCGACTGTATTTCGCGGTTTAGATTGGTGAATAGTTTAGGCTCGCTCCACTAACGTTTAAAGTTAAAGTAACTGTTCTGCTGTGTGTGCAAAGCAGTATTTAAGTGGCAGTTCCACATTTAGGATTGACAGGTAATGAATGTAAAATTAAGGATAAATTTGCTAGCAAGTCGTATTGTTGAGTTTATCAAATACGATTATAACCATCTTAAGTATCCTCTGGTTTTAGCCAGTCAAGGCGCGATTTTAGTGTTGCAAAAACTGAATAAGCATAGCTTAGCATTTAAAGTAGCGAGTAATATTTATCGAACTGGTTGGGCGAAAAGCGAGCAATTAGGGCTTGATGTTGCACGCTACTATTTTAAAGCGCATCCGCAACTTGGGCGTGAGATTACTCAAAAATTTATTAATGAATTGCCTCCTCTAAAAAATACTGAGAAATTTTTTAAACAGCCCGAAGCGATGCTAAATGGGATCATCACGGTACTGAAGCAGCCGAACGAAGACGAAAAGGGCGCTTTGATTATTAATTACAGTTACTACTTTCCGCTTTTCCTGAGATTTTTCGATATCGAGAGGGTCGCTAAATCGTTTAACATTATTTTGGAGCCCAGTTGGGCGGGCTTCTGCGAAGAGAACATACTTGCATATACGTTGATTGATGCGCCAATATTTTTACAGGTGTATGAAAAAAGAGATAAGCAGTTTATTGATAAGCTTCAGAGTAACATCATTCCAATAGAAGTCGGCCCCAGTTGGTTTATTAACCATAATAATTTTGTGCCTCCTACCTCTGGGGAGCGTGATATCGATTTATTAATGGTTGCTGCTTGGGCAAAATTTAAACGTCACGGTGCATTTTTTAAAGCAGTTGCATCTCTGGTAAAGAGTAAACCAGATCTAAAAATAGTCTTGGTCGGCTACCCTGTTGATATGACTAAGGAACAGATCCTTGAGCTTGCAGCACTGCAGAAGGTGGAACGAAACATAGAGATATTCGAATGGATCACTCCACAAGAAGTATCCGAACTACAAAAGCGAGCGAAGGTTAATGTTTTGTGGTCCAAATTTGAGGGAAATAATCGCGCCATTATAGAAGGGATGTTCTGTGGAACCCCGGTAATTATGCGCAAAGGACATAATTATGGTGAAAATTATGATTTTATAAATCCTCAAACGGGTTACTTTGCGGATGAAGAGACTTTTAAACATGTATATGAAATGACGGTATCCCGTGCAAGTGAAATGGATCCTAACTTGTATGTAATGCAAAATCGTAATTGCAAGGTAGGTACACGAATAATGGGTGACGCGATTAAGTCCTATGAGTTGTCACAAGGTCGTCCTTGGCATAATGATCTAGATATCAAAGTAAACGATTTACATGGGATGGCTTACCTAGAGCGAGATGAAGATTATTACGCCGATAGTTATATGGCTCTGAAAGCGTGCATACTCTCGCCTTCTAATTCATCAAACAGTTAAGTGATAATATGTTGAACAACAATATGAGGCATTATTTTATCTGCAGCTCAATCCGTCTTGAGCAAACTGTGAAACTACAATGTCGTTAACAGGAAAAACAGTCACTAGCATCTTCTATACGGGGTCTACTAAATTAGTTCAACGCGGCTTAGGTATGATCAGTATGTTGATCTTGGCTCGCATCCTTACCCCAGAAGACTTTGGTTTAGTATCAATCTGTACATTAGCGGTATTCTTATTCAATTCACTAAGCGATGTTGGCGCTAAACAATATATCATCAGAGCAAAGCAAATTGATGATGATTTAATCAATACCGCTTGGACACTCAACATATTGATAAAAGGCGTTATCTGGCTGATATTTTTTATCTTCACCCCAGAGATTGCTGTTTTTATGGATAAGCCTGAGATCGAGACGCCTTTGCGTTTTCTTTCAGTTATTCTTGTTGTGGGGTTAATATCAAACCCTGGCATTTGGTTGTTTTCCAGAGATCTTAATTACAAACCCTTATTCAAAATAGATATTACCTCAAAACTCATCTCTTTTACGACAGTTCTCGTTATTGCTTATTTTGACAGGACCTATTGGGCCATGCTGTATGGATTGGTCCTTCAATATCTTCTGCCCAGTATCTTTTCGAATTTTGTATGTACCCATAGGCGAAAGTTCAAACTGAGTAACATTGGCTCGCAGGTGAGGTTTTCGCAGTGGGTCGTAATTAATAGCTTAGTGGGGTTCGCAAGGGGAGAAGGCGACTCTATCTTAGTGGCGAAGTATTTCAACTTAGACATGATTGGGGTTTATTCCATCTTTAAGAGTCTTTCAAGTATGCCACTTAGTCAACTGATTAACCCCGCGACAGATCCTCTGCTAGCAACCTTCTCTGAAGCGATACGAGACGACGATTTTCAGCCTTATCAAATGAACACTGTACTGCTGCTATTGCTCTCTTTGGTTGTTCCACTGACGGCAATGATGGCTTACTTTGATAAAGAAATTGTTTTATTGATGCTGGGTGAAAAATGGGTTGAGCACTCCTATATTTTTTCCATACTGGCTTTTATGATGGTGCCTGGCGTATTGTTCAAAGTGTTATCTGAATATGTAATGGCTGAAGGGGGCTACAAGCCAATCGTATTTTATCAAGTTTCGATGACGCTCATTACGTTAGGTATTCTATATTTGATTATTGGTGGAAACTTAGAAGAGTTCTCGCAAACTCGTGTACTCATATCGGTTGTGAGCATACTTATTTTTGCTACTTATTTTCAGTTAAAGTACAAGCTGTTCAAGTTTTCAGATATGTTTTTGTTTGCGCTGCCTTTGGTTTCAGCAGGTGCTGCTACCTTATGCTTAGAAGGTTTAGACTTAACTCAATTACATTGGCTTAGTCGCCTTATTTTAGGTTGTAGTGTTTTTTCATTGGTGTATGTAGTGATGTTACTTACCCTTGTTTACCTGAATAGAAAGCGCTACGAGTGTAAGTTGTTTTTGTCTTACATTGGGGCGGTTAAAAGCTTCGCGAGACGTAAATCTTCAAACAAACAATAAAGTAGAGCGAAACTATGGACTGTACTCAAAACACAATAAGGAACTTTACAGGCTCAATAGCAATAGGTCCTTTAGTTGGTTTGCCTTCTAGTGATTGGGTCGGGGAAGATGTAGCGAATTACTTGTTGAGCCAGAACGTTAGAATCACAAAGTTCAACGACTTCAATAGCCCAATCGTATCTGATTATATTATTGTTGTTAAATTAATGCCAAGTGTGGCGTGGCTAATGGATAAAGCGAATGCGGGTATAAAGGTGCTGTATGCTCCTGTAGACATTTTCCATTCTCCTTATGTATTTTGGCAGTATAAAGAGCGCTTAAAGCTATTTTCGGGTTTTTTACTACATAATGATAGGGTGGGAAAGTTAGTCTCAAAAACAGCTACAGCCCCTCAATTTCCAATTGAACATTACTTAAAGTACCAAATACACCGTGATCTGAGTACCGAAAAACAGCAAGAACTCCTATGGATTGGACATTTAGAGTATATTCCTAGTCTGATCCATTATCTAAAAGAAAGTCATCTTCGCTTGCGAATAAGAGCCCTTACGGATTTAGAAAAGCTACCAGCTTACGAAGATTATCTTGAAAAAAGTCTGCATAAGCTTTGTATACCATACATGGTCACTAATAAGACTAACGATTCAGCAGTAATTTGTGGTGTGTATGTGGAGCAGTGGACGGAGCAAAAACAAGCAGATCTTATGACGTCGTGCGTGGCAGCCTTTGATACAAAAATAGACTCATTCGCTTATAACCTAAAACCACCCACTAAAGCACAGCAGTTTATTTATAATAAGCTGCCTTTCGCATGCTCTGAGGCGTCTTATTCGTTTGAATACTTTAAACAGCTTGGGTTAAAGGTGGCTAAGTTAACGGAGTTAGACTACTTGCTGTCCGGTTCATATAGCAAAAAAATCGCACAGTTTTGCGATGCCGAACGCTGGCGAGTGGATATGAAAATTGTAGGGGCAAGTTATATCAATGCATGTCAGAATGCTAAATTGCCACCTAAATTTTCCACATTTATGTTCTTTTTAATGAATTCACTTTATTTTTTCGTCTATCTTAGCCTGCGCCTAGTAGATAAAATAACCACTCTATCTATGTTAAAAATAATTAAAAGAGTAATATCATGATCGCATTTATCATTGCATTTCGCCATCCGAATTCTACTAAAAACTATGAGCATGTGGTTGATTTATTGAGAGCTACTTTGCTCTCCCTAGCGAGTCAGACGAATGAAAATTACCGAGTGTATATTGGATGTAATGTCGCCCCTGAAATTGATATTGATACTAACAAAGTACGTATTTGTACCATTGACTGCCCAATACCAAGCAGTCGTAAAGAAGTACTGCTTGATAAAGGAGTGAAACGGGCCCTTGCGATACAAACAGCAAATAATGAAATAAAGCCAGATTACTTCTTCCTTTTAGATGCGGATGACCTTGTTAGCACTGACTGTGTTGACTATTTGCATCAGCAAGATTGGGCTAGCTCACCCGGGGGCTATTGGCTTGAAAGAGGGTTTTTACTCGATATGTTTAATCGTAAAGTGCAAGAAAAATACGGATTTAATCGTTATTGTGGTAGTAGTTTAATTTTGTCTGCTACGACTTTGACGAGTAAGTTGTTTACCGGAGAATCCGTAGATGAGAAGATGTCTACTCATCAAGAATTCTTGACAGCTTGTGACGAATATATTTTAGAGCAAGTGTTGGGAGATCATATTGCTGTTAGAGGGTTTATGGCGTCACAAGAGCAACCACTACAAAAAATATTACGTCCTCTCACATGCTGGAAGATTAACACGGGTGAAAATGAATCAAGCACAAAGATACCATTTGGTAGTAGAAATATAGATGAAGCGTTTCTTAAACGGTTTTCTATTACGTCCATTGATACACGACGAGCATCGGTTTTCGAGAGGATGGTTGAAAAGTTTCGTTTACTGAAGTCTTGGATAGCAAGTATAAGTAAATAACACCTTCAGAGTAACTTTGTTGTTAATACAGCCGGAAATATAAATGTTGTCAAAAATTAAAATCAGATCGAACTGGTATATTAGCCGGCTTCTTTCTGAACTTTATATTAGACGCGTGAATTTTCTTTCACGACGCATCATAAAGTCGTCTATGCACCATCTCCCTAAGAAGGTTGTGGTGTCATTAACCTCTTATAAGCCCAGATTTGCTACTCTCTATCCTACTCTATTGTCGCTTACACAACAGCATACAGTGCCGAATGAGATAATTCTGTGGGTCTCAGAGGTTGATTATGAATTTCTGCCGAACCAGATTCTCAAATTGCAGGGAGTTATTAATGAACAGGGAACAACATTCAAGGTAAGTAAAACAAATGACACAGGCCCTTATAAAAAAATAATTCCTACAATTGAAAATTATAGTGATCATTTTATCGTGACTGCTGATGACGATGTTTACTATCCTCGATGGTGGTTATTTAATCTATTGAGTGAATATGATGGTAACAATAACGAAGTCATCTGTTACTTGGCTCACGAGATAACTTTTAAAACTGAAGGGAACGAAATCAATCCTTACGATAATTGGGTGAGTTGCAAAAAAAGTAACGTAGATAAATTGCTAGGCTTCCCTGTAGGCGCGGGAGGGGTCTTATATCCTCCAAATTGTTTGGACAAACAAGTGGTGCTGAGTGATCTATTTTTAAAAGAGAGCCCGATGACGGACGATATTTGGTTATTTTGGATGGCGAGATTAAATGGTAGCACCACTAAAAAAACGCGTAAAAATCTCAAAATTATATGTTGGCCTAGCTCTCAAAAAGTCGCATTAATTAATGATAATGTCAAAAATAACAAGAACGATGAAAATATAAAGAAAATGATTAAAAAGTTCGGTTGGCCTGTAGAAAAAGATGTTTAACGCGAAATATTTTAATTTGATTTTTTTGCATTTTAAGAGAGTTTCCATATAAATGCTAAAACAGGATGGTTAAAAAGAAAATGTATATTATTTATCCAAAAAATTAATTCTAGGGTGCAAAAAATTATGGAAATAATTAAGAAAGTAACTGATATTGTCCGAGCTTATATATACAAGGAACGTAATACAAAGTTAGTTATATTGGGTCATCAAAAAGCGGGTACAACAGCGATTGCGACTTTGTTAGCACATAGTGCAAATATGTCTTTTTCAAATGATCCGATTTATGAAATGTCACCGTCTAACTCAGAGGTTTTACTAACGTTTCTTGATAAAACGAATGATTTTAGTGATACTGCTATTAGTTGTCCCAAGCTTTTTTTTCAGCAAGTTGTTAAAGACCCAGATTATATTTTTTCAGTTGAAAAGGTTTTCAAGCTTTATCCTTACGCGAAATTTATTTTCATAATTAGGGAGCCGCACCAAATTATACGCTCAATTTTCAATAGGCTGGCTATTAGTGGTACGACAGAACTGAATAAAATTTCGTGTGAAGAGTTATTTGAACCTACAGCTAATTGGGATTACATTATTAATGGTGATCCTACCATTAACGATAATATGTCGATCGTTGAACGACTAGCTACTAGAATTGAAGAAACAACATTGTCTTATTTAAAACACTGCAAAAACTTAAAATTAATTAGGTATGAAGATTTTAAGAAAAATAAAAGTCAATATATAAAGAATACATTAGAAGAAATGGAGCTACCCAGCTGTAATGAAATCTCTGGCATTGAAAACAAGCAGTTTCAACCTAAAGGTGACCATAAGGTTCTAATTGAAGATTTTTTTGGTGAGAAAAACTACAGTATAATATCCCAAATATGCTCCAAGACTATTAGTCACTTTGGTTATTAAAACCTTTTTTGTACTTAAGTGTAAGTTTATTCTTCGTTCTAGTTAAATTGCCCTTTGCTGAACTTTCCTCTGTTTCGTAGATACTTAATTTGGATAGGGATTGAGTACGAATTAGTGTGTTAAAGGGAGTCAAACTCTTCTTTAAGCGCTTGGCTAAGTACGGGCCAGTCCAACGTTTGTTGAACGTGTTTTCTACCCGCTTTGCCCATGCGTTCTCTCAGCTCGTCGTTTTCGAGTAAGTCGCATATTTTGCTCGCCAATGCTCGGGGCTGAGTACAATCTACGATAAACCCAGTCTCGCCGACTATCATGGTTTCAGCTGTGCCTCCAGAATCGCCTGCAATGACAGGACGTTCGCAAGCTTGCGCTTCTACTAGCACCATGCCAAAGCCCTCTATATCGCTACCAACGGTGCGATTTGGTAGAACAAAAAGGTCACATTGCTGATAGCACTGGATCATTTGTTCGTCATCCAACTCAGACATGAATACGACGTGTGCTTCAAGCTTTAGATCCTGCACGAGCGCATGTAACGCTGCCTTACGCTCACCATCGCCTATAATTGCGTATAGCGCATTTGGCACGCGCGTTATGATATCAGGAAGGGCTTCAATGAGCTTGTCGTGCCCTTTACGCTCCTGCAGACGACCGACAGTGAGAATTACTTTTTTATCTTCCCAGCCCAGACGTGATTTTACCTCTTGTGAGAAGGGAGCGGGGATGAACAAGCTCGCATCCACTCCAGGATTAAATACCATGGTTTTGGCGGGCTCGGTATGCCAATTGTTGAGCAGTATATCTGCCGTGTTTTGGCTATTGGCGATGAGGCGAGTCGCACCGCTGAGCGCTTTGTTTACAATCCAGCTGAGTTCCCGACTGGTCGCGGCTGTCTCTACATCCTCACCGTGAACGTAGCAAATATAGGGTATGCCTTTTATTTTACTGATCATAAAACCGATGAACCCTTCGGGTAAGCAACGCCCACAATGAATAACTTGAATATCATTTTGCTTGGCAACCTTTATTACGTTACGCAATACGCGAAAGTAATATTTAAGGCCTGTTAAACTCTTGAGTCCCCAGCTCCAAGAGCTCAGAGGTAGGCGGTAGGTTTTAAGGGGGCTTGTGGCGTCTACTTCATCACTTTTGGCATCTTGGCCTGCGGCGACGACCACATTATCTTGAGCTATGCGGGTATAGACTTCCCAGAACCAACGGCCACTGCCACCTTTCACCGGTGGAAATATTTCACTTAATAATAGGGTTTTTTTCATTAGGTCTGGTCCGCAATACACTGCTCTTTGAGCATCAATGACAAATTCTTTTCACACATATACTCGTGCTGCTCAAACCAGCGCTCGTCGGCGTACTTACGCCAACGTTCGGCGGGTGGCGCTTTAATAATATCAACTAGAGACTTAACGTCTTTTGTGTCCATAGACAGTTCACCAAACATATCCGAGATAACGGTTTCAGGCGTTGTGGTAAGATTTTCAAAGCTTAAACTCATATCTGAAAACATTAGGCCATGTAGATAGGATAGTTTCCATAGATAATAAAATCGTTGGTAGGGATGGGGGGTGTTTCTTTTATCCAGTAATGGATAATGTTTAGCTAAATCTCGACACCAAACATCCAAGTAAAACGCATCTTGATAAGTGTTATGTACGTCATTTTTATTCATTAACTGCTGATCAGTAAGAAATGAACACCACTGATCTCTAGGGTGACGATACAAGTGCAAAATTTTTGCATTGGGGAAATGGTGCTTTATCCATGACAACCGAAAATCAATTCGATTGAACTGCAATATGGGGCGGCCTGGCGCAGCTTCGATCATTTGCTCAATGAAACGTTTCATTTGTGGATCCCAAGCATGCGACGACATATATAAGCTTTTATGGATCCATTCTTCGTTGTAGGTTTCACTTAACTGATTCAAGCCGTCGTATTCTGCCCAATAATCATTTACACCTCGATGGGTATTGTCAACATTGTCTCCACGCATCTTCTCATTAAACCATTGGCGCTCGTTAAATGGTTCATAATAGGCAGTACAGTCGGTCGTTTGCCTGAATAAGTTCCACAGAAGCGTTGAACCACTTCTGAAGCGACTGGTGATAAATACAATGTCATCACGCTCAGATGTTGCCGAAACATGTTTGTTGGACATTGATGAATATGGTGAAACGAGGTTGTCTAAGACGGGTAAAGGCTGTGCACAGTGGCGCGCATTGTCGTCTAATTGTTGCTTAATAGAAGGCTGCTGTAATAGCTTTGCGGTTACATCGACCATTAAGTTTTTGAGTGTCTTTTTCATTCTCTATACCTGAGCGCCTGAAAGTAATCGCAAATAAAGCACTTCGTATGCCTGCGTCATATTGTTAATATCAAAGGTATCTTCAAAGCGCGCCCTAGAAGCTTGGCCAAAATGTTCCTGCAATTGCCTATTCTGTGCAAGCATTATCATAGCATCGGCGTAAGCCTGTTCATCATCATTAGGTGTGACCAGTCCAGTTTCTTTATCCAACACGATTTCTGGGTTGCCACCTGCGTGAGTCACAATACAGGGTTTTCTTAACGACATGGCTTCTAGCAGGGTCATGGACGTGCCTTCACTTAATGAGGGCAGTAAATAGATATCCATTAATGCTAAGTGCGCATGTGGCTTTGGCTCGTATCCGGTCATTATGACGTGCTCTGAAAGGCTAAGTTCGTCAATTAATGCATCGACGTTTGATCTTTCATCACCATCACCGACTATCATCAATTTGGCGTCCACGCCTGCATCAATAACGCGCTTGAATGCACGCAACATCATGCAGTGATTTTTAATCGGATCTAGGCGTGCAATTGTGCCAAAGAGTGTGCTTTTCTCAGCTATAGGATACCGTTGTTTCAGTTCTTCTAAACGCTTGTTGTCTGGCTCGAGGCCGATTATGCCGTTATATATGACATCAATGTCGTTAAATGGAATGTATTCAAATTCAACTAATGCGTCTCTGGTTGCTGCTGAAATCGCCGTTGTTGCATGAGTGAACCGATGCAACAGAGGGTTAATTAACTTACGTTTCCAAGTCGTCGAATCTGGATAAAAACGACCATGTTCGGTGAAAATGACTTTCGCCGAGGTCATTAGTGCACTTAATACCCCATACACATAGGGGGTATACTGATGGCAATGAATAATATCGATTTTGTGCGTTTTGATGTGTTGGCGTATTTGGGTTATTAAACTGACGTCAAAGCCTGGTTTGCGATTTAAGGCTTCTATGTGAATACCACTATTAATTAAGTCATCCGCAAATGGTCCCAAAGGGGACTCTATACATAGCACTGACATAGTAAAACGCGATGCATCAGCGCCTAAAATAAGGTTCTTAATAACCTGCTCAGTACCGCCTATGCGCATATCAAACGTAAGATGTAGTATGTTCATCAAAGTGACTGTGCCATTACGCTTTGGGAGTGTGGGTTAATTGGATATAGCGGAACCACCACATTTGAAACATTAACATGCTCCACAATACGGTACTGTGATCGGCTTTTCCGTCTTGGTGTTGTTGCCAAAGTTGTTTAACCACATCCATATCAAAATATTGCTGGATACCTTGCGCTTTGTTGAACAGGTAATCTTCGGTTAATTCTTTAATTTCTTCTCTAAGCCAAGTAGCCAAAGGAACGGAAAAGCCCATCTTTTTGCGGTATAAGATATCGTCGGGTAACACTGGCTTGAATGCTTCTTTGAGGATGAACTTTTTCTCTCCATCTCGATATTTTAAATCAGACGGCAGGGTTGCAGAAAACTCAACCACGTCTTTATCTAGCAGTGGTGCGCGCACTTCTAGTGAGTGGGCCATACTCATGCGGTCGACTTTCACTAAAATACCGCCGGGTAAGTAGGTTTTCATGTCAGTGTACAAAATCTTCGATAGATGGTCGTCTCCATCGGCTTTATTGTAATGTTCAAGTGTCACCTCACTAGGGTGATAAGCGCCGAGTTTGCTTTTTGTCTCTGGCGTGGCTAACCGCTGCCAAAGGCGATCGTCAATCATTGAATTAGTAATATAAAAACCCATGGCGGGGTCTAAACTTAAGCTTGTAAGTAATGATTTCGCTTTTCTAAACAAAGGGTGTTCACTTTTGGCGAACACATTGGCTAGTTTAGGGAATACGCTTTTGCGTAGGGTTTCAGGAAAGCGTTGGCGTAACTTGTTTTCCACGGCATCAGTGGTGTATTTTTCATACCCAGCGAACACTTCATCACCGCCGTCGCCTGCAATAGCTACTGTGACTTGAGAGCGAGCTAATTGAGAAACAAAATAGGTAGGCACCAAGGATGGGTCGGCAAAAGGCTCATCGAAATAACCCACTATTTCTTCAAGGTTGTCTTTTACATTCTGATGAACGGTAAACTCGTGGTGCTCAGTGTTATATTTATCTGCAACTATTTGGGCAAACTCGGTTTCGTTAAACCGTTTTTCATCAAACCCTATTGAGCAGGTTTTTACGGGCGTGTCACTGTTTAGCGCCATCATGGCGACCACACCGCTGGAATCAATCCCGCCGCTTAAAAACGCACCCAAAGGTACATCGCTGACCATACGAGAACAGGTTTTTTCTGTAGCTAAATCATAGAGCTCTTTCGTCAGTTTGGCCTGTGGTTTGTTGCTTACCTGTTTAAAAGAAACATCCCAATATTGTTTTATGGATATTCCTTCCTGTGACACCCACATGTAGTGCGCAGGAGGGAGTTTATGCATATCGGTGAATATCGTTTTTGGGTCGGGCACATATTGATAGGCAAAGAAATCATGTACTGCATCAAGCCTAATTTCCCTTGAGACATTAGGCAGGGTCAAGAGGGCTTTTAGTTCGGATGCAAACGCAAATTGGGTATCTGTTTTAAGATAATACAGGGGTTTTTTACCCATGCGATCTCGGGCAATTAATAAACGCTTACTGGTGGTGTCCCATAGGGCAAACGCGAACATCCCATTGAGCATACTGAGCATGTTTTCGCCATGGCTGGCATACAAAGCAAGAATAACTTCGGTGTCGGTGTGAGTTTTAAATGGATAGCCTTCTTCAACAAGCGCTTCTCGTAGCGCCAAGAAGTTATAAATTTCGCCGTTAAAGGCAATAACGTACTTCTCATCATGAGAATACATGGGTTGAGTACCCGCTTCTGACAAGTCGATAATGGCTAAACGACGATGGGCTAAACCCACATAATCGTCAATGTACTCTCGTCCAGCGTCTGGACCGCGGTGATATATACTGTCACCCATTTGTTTTAGGGTTTGCTGGTTACCCATGTTCCCGCTAAATTGTGTAAACCCTGCAATACCGCACATAGATCGTTAGGCCTTGTTGTTAAAGTTCTTTAATGAGCGGCCTTAAATGGGAACGCCCAAATGGAAAATCACGTTTATAAGCTAATATGTTTACGAATTTTAGGACCTAGAGCGGTCGTTACATTCAAAGGTAATTTCGCCCACACTTTTTCAACCATGGGCCTTATTTTGCCTTGTGGTGCGTTTTCGCACTCTTCGTTTTCCTGATTCATGAAGTCTTGTCTTGACTCGCTTGCTGCATCATACCAATTCAGTAATTGCGGCATCGCTCCCCATTGCGCCTTGAAACGATAAGTTCCTTCGTTAAATGTTGAGCGTCCAAAATCAAACCATTGGCTATTCTTATCACAAGCCTCTTTTAACAATGACCAATACAGCATCATGTTGGGAGCGAGTCTATTATATTCTGCAACCGTCGATGCCCAAGGAATGCAAGTAACGGCTCCTGATGACAAGGTGATACCAGCGCCTACGGGGATATCCTCACTATAAACAACGGATAATATACTGTTTTCTTTATAGTTTTCAAATATGCACTCAAACCACTCTTTACTGTGCACTGGCGATCCTAGCTTGCGCATATTAATGGCAAAAATGTGGTAAAAGTCATTCAACCCGGAGCCATTTCTGTGGATCTGATAACGCAAACCATTCTTTTCTGACTTGCGTATTTGGCTGCGTAATTTTGATTTAAATCCACTTAGTAATTCTTCACTGCCTGATGGTAAAGGTAACAACATGCGGACTTTTTGTCCTTCCATCTGAATATCAGAAGCAGGTTCGTTGATAAAGTCTCTAAGTGCCAGAGACTGGCCATTTATATGCGCTAAATGCTGACGCATAAAAGCTAGTAGCTGATCAACAATCGCGCTGTCATCTGCTAGTCCGAAACCTAAATCGCAGTAGGGAAGTGCACAAATGAAAGGTCGTAGCAGAGGCCTACGCATTTCTATGCTAGGTAGAACCCCCACTACACGCCCATTTGATAACGCTATGGCGCCAATATTCTTGTGTTGATATGCTTGTTCAACGCTCTGCAACCAGCCGAAATGATGATAAGGCGTGGCGTTTGGGTGAGCTCTGACGTATTCATTCCAGATTGCGTGATCTGCCTGGGTGACGAATCGAATCTGTACCGTCATTTACTTTCTTGCTCCGTTTGCTGCTGTAATTTGATTGCCGCTTCGGATAACGTGCAAAAATCCAATTCGTATTTTTTACTCAAGGTTGTAACGACCTCACTGATGGATTCACAAATAAACTCGTAGGCGTTTCTGTTGCCCAATAAGCTGTTATTGTTATCTAGCAAGCTTGAGCTGTGCATATACATATGCAGTACAGGGTATGCTTTGTCTATTACTGTTTCACATAATGAAAGCATATCTTTGGGGGCCGATAATTCGGGACACAAATACTGTTTTCGTAAAAAGTTCGTATGCCACGCGATGCCGTTAAACCGAGTCCAACTGTAGGGGGGGGATGCAAACTTACTGTGTATGTCGTTCCACATTGAGAAGTTAGGGCGGTTGAAACCAACGGTTACCGGTAATTCGAAAAGATCTCTTTGACTGGATGTTTCAAGAGGAGATTCAAGGTCAGGCCAATAGGGAAGTGGCGGTGCACCAATGCAGCTGAAGTAATCATTCCTGTAAAACGGGTACACACTAGAGTCGACAGTAATCCCTGCGTCGGCTAACAGTTTGATAACGGTTGAATCAATCCCCCAGCGTCCCGTGCGAAAAGATTTTGCTTTAACTGAGAATTGCTCTTCGATGCGCTGCATCAACACGTTGAGTTTTTGAGATACGTGTTCTTTTGGCAAGTTCACCACATGCGAGCTCTCATCTGTCGCCGGACCAAAATAAGGCGGATTGCACCAGGGATGTAAATGAGCGCCTATTTCACAATTTTCCTTGGCGATAATTTCGCGCATGGTTGATGCAGATGTGGGGCAGTCCGCTACTGCATAATCTACAAGATACGTAGGGCGAAGCCCAAGGGAATCCAAGTGCTTATGAAAAGAAGGCAGCAACGAAACGTTATTCACGTCAGCATTGTGCTGCGGAAACGCACCTGACCAATCCCACTCTTCTTCGGTATCGATAGATAGTATGAAAATAATGGGGCTCGATTTGCTTTGTTGCATTAACTATCCTTTGTCATTTCTTCAAACAAATCACTGTATTGGGCTGCCATACGCTGAGCCGAGTAGTTATCGTATACGAATTTTTTCGCGTTTTCAGCCATTTGTGAAGCAAATGCTTGGTCGTATAACAGCTTTTCCCAATAGGCTTTTAGGGTTTCTTTGTCACCTAAGGGGGCAAGTAATCCTGTTTCTTCATGGCTAATTAATTGATCTATACCGGCGATATCATAAGCTGCCACCGGAATGCTGGCTGCGGTGGCTTCCATGAGGCATCTGGGGATACCCTCAAGAGTCGATGTCATAACAAATAAGTCAAATGACTTTAATAGACTTAATCTATCATCGCGGAAACCTAGAAATTGAATGGCGTCTGTGCTTGCTAATGATTGGCTGTGAAGCTCCAACTCTTTTCTGGCATCCCCATCTCCAAGCAGAATTAATTCGGTTTCAGGGTGCGCTTTGTGCAGTGCATCGAATATATCGAGAATATCACGAATGTTCTTCCGGCTAATCATTTGCCCAACAAAGCCAATACGTTTTTTATGCGGGTCAGCGCGAGCAGGTATAGGCTCCGCTTCGACCTCAGATAAATCGACGCCGTTTTGAATATACAATGTTTTTTGTGGTTTTACGCCAATACGTAAGACATCTTGCATAAGTTGTTGTGAAAGAGGAACAACTTTATGGGCAAAGCGCATCGACTGACAGCCTAACCAAATGAAGGTTTTTAATTTGAAATCTTTTGCGTTTTCAAACCCGTGTGGAGTGACTACACATTTAATCTTTGCACGTTTCGCCGCAAGCACGCCAATGATGTCTGACTTGTAACCGTGAGTGTGAATAATATCAATATTTTGTTCGCGAATGAGTGTCGCTAATCTGTCTACTGCACCCAAATCGAACTTATTTTTCATATCAATGATATGGGTTGGCAAATTGAGTTTTTTATATTCGTTAACAAGCTCTAACGGTTTTTGGCCAGGCTCCATGGTCACTGCTAGATCACATGCCGTTGTTTCGGGATCTAAGTGTTTCGCTAAGGCAAGTACCCAACGCTCTGCACCGTAAAAGCCTGTTGGGCAAATAAATTGAAGGACTTTACGCTTTGTTTTCATGAATTAAATGCCTTAAATATTTTTTATGCGAATGGATTTAAATATGCCGGCAAATGTGCCAATAGCCCTAGCAGGGAAGTACACAGTGTAGAAGGCAAGAACGTGCAAAAAAGAAACGTGCAATTTATCTAATTTATAGAGTCGAGAGGTATAGGCAAGTAAAGGGATTAACGCTAAACCTAGAAAGACTATTGCGCCGGTCGCTTGGCCAATGCACAGAGCCATGAGGCTACAAAAAAGGCATAAAAATATCGCTGGAGGCACCACAAAGCTTGGCCATTCCCTAAGCGGAATTCGGCGTCCCTCAATGGATTTTAAATTCGACTGACCGCGCCATATTTCTTTATTAAACATACCTTTTAATGTTTTGTCTTCGCCCAAATGAATGTAATCTGCAGATGAGGTGTAAAATAACGTGCCTAGCTGGGCGGCTTTATCGGTAAAATAATAGTCTTCACAGGTCAGCAGGTGCTCTGGAAATCCACCAATGCGATGAAACGCTTCTCGTGTAAGAAAGAGATTTCTACCCGGTAGAAACGCCACTTCAGTATCTAGCTCAGCATTACTTAAACTGGTGCGAATTTTCTCCAAAGGAGGGGCGTCCTCTTTGCATCTTTGCATCGCACTGGAAATGATCCTTTCAGGATGACTTTGCAAGGTGCGTAGCATTTGCTCAATCCAGTTGGTTGACAAATATATATCAGCATCAAGAAAGGCTAAGTACTCGCCATTCGCCCGTGTTTCACCGTAGTTTCTCAGGGCCGAAATCGTGTCGTACTCCGAGCGTAAGTAGGTCTTTATTGTTAGCTCAGTATTTTCGTTTAAAGTTTGCTTCAAGGCCTCAGGCGTCTGACTGACAACGATGACTTCAATTTGTGATAAATCGAATGCCTGTTTCGCAACAGATTCAATGGTTTGAATAAGCATTTCAAACCGCCCTTTATGGGGAATGATAAATGATACGTGCATCTAGTTAAGCGATCCTAAAAGTGCCATTGGCTATCCTAGCCTTTTTTTGAGCCAGTTTACTTCATTGCTGATTGAAAGTGCTAGTAAACGCTTACAAAACGCAGTGACTATTTGACCAACTGCTGAGTAACGTTCACCTTTAGGTTTCGCCCAGTTAGGATTTACCGTTGCAAATGTTTGTTCAAGCGCTAAGTGTTCGAAATACCGTGTGGGGCCATCATTTTGCATCAGCAGCACCATAATACGTGTGTACGTCTTGGTATCACTGAGCGTTAAGCGCGTTGCCACTTCCTGTTCGAAGTACTTAGCCTTGTTCAAAAATGCCTTGTTGGTTTTATTTCCGTAATAGTATGCAGCACTGAGCACATGTGCTTTACGCAAGTCTTGGGCGGTCCAAGTGTCATTCGGGTACTCAAGAATATCGGGCTTGTCTAGATACATATATTCGTGGTCGTGCATCCAGTGAGCGAAATGCATCAGGCTATCTCGTGCATAGTAAAATTCGTGATTGAGTTCACTGTTAGCACGCTTAATGTCTAAGTATCGCACGACTGATTGCAAGAAAACCGTGTAAAACCACGTTTCTTCAATGTTTTCGAGGTTGCGCAGTGTTATATCTTCATTTGGATGAATTGTGTGTTGAATAATGTGTTCAACTCTATGTAGAAGTGTATGGTCACTTGTTAATACATAGCTGTCTAACAGTGCATTGATATAGTTAGCCGTTCCTCTATCGAGCGGGTATTGCCCATTGAAGTGGTTTTTTAACCCGGGAACATGGCGGTTTTTGAGTGCAAGTAAAAGCTCTAAACAAGTATTGCCACCTTCATATACGTAAGTGATCCAGTTAGTCAGCGTTAACACAGCTTCTTTCGCGCGTTGGTTGCCTGTCATTAAATAGTATAGGGTTAAACCTGAGGTGTAACAATGTTGCCCACCTGGACCGCCACCCCCGGCATGATCTTGATATGCGCCTTTAGCTTGATGTTTTGAATAAGAGCGATGGCTTGAGGTGAATGCTTGCAAGTAGTGGTCGGTATGCCAAAAAAGCCCGCCGTTGTATTCGTCTTTATCGTCCTTGGTATGATAAATGTCGATATCCATAACATGCTTGGCTAGATCATCAGCTAGTGTAAACCACTGTTGGTCATTGCTTAGTATAAATTGCCGCAAGAAACCATAAATAGGATCGTACTGGTTGTTATAGTGCGAAACGAAAATTGAATCATCCTGGTGTTCAGCTGTTTCATGATCAGCATAAATATCACCAAAATTCCGCCAACCATATTCATCTAGCATTTCACGTTTTTCAAAAAAATTGCGTTGTGAATGTAACCCGTTATTTATCAATGATTGCAGTTCACCACTAGCCTGTTGAAATTCAGTGTATAGTGGCATGTCGGCTTTAGCATATTGACTAATGTGCGGCTTGGTATAGTTACTATCCGTGCAGAAGTATGCGCCATTAGGATCATGTTTAACGCCAAACCATATTGAGTGCGTGCTTTTTTCCCCACCTTGTAACTCATAATGTTTGTTATCTTGCTTAGGAAATAAGCCAAGACAAATAGTCTGTGGAGATATTGTCATCGCGGAAGGAAATTTCTGCCAAAAGTCGGCTACAGCGATATTGATTCCATTCACCCAACTTATCTGCGGTGCAGCTCTTTCTCCGCTGAAAACTTGCTTTCCGCGTTGTTCAACAATATAGCCTTTTACATCAAATGGAATTTTCTGTTGGTGATCTACGTGTACTGGGCTTTGCCAATTTGTTCCACCACTTGAGTGCTGAAAGATAGACATTGGTAAATCTGTTGGTGTTTGCCAAGGTCCGTTTCTTTCTAGCCGATAGCTGAGTGATGACTCGGTTTGCAGGTCTTCTGGGCCTTGTAGTGATAAGCTAAATTCTGAAAATTGAAATGAATTTTCATCGCCGAGATCCCAACTGCCACCTGTGTGCACTGCAGCTTTTGAATTGTGTAGGGTGATATCTAATCGAATGTCACTTTGAGCCGAATCAAAGTGAAATTCAAAACGAGCCGAAACACCTGACTCGCTAGCGTTATCCGCAGAGCTATAGTTGACCATAACTTGCAATGACAACGCGAAAATAGACTCATCTAACAGATTGGGTGTTGTGATACATGACACGCTACAGGAGGAAATAGCACATTCTTGTTCTCGGGCGTCGCGTAAGCCCAATTCACCCGTTACTGAGCTGCCAGTACAGTTTTCGCTAGCGGGTGATGCAATGGAAAACTGACCATTTTCGTGATTAAGGCTAAATGTGTAATGGGCGGCAGTAACACTAGTTTGAGTATCGTTAGACTCATACTGTAAACCACTAAGCCGACTGATTGAGTTTGCTTGCGCTTTTTTGTCTAACGTAAGCGTGAGTTCGCCATCATCACTAGAGGGAGCAGAGAAAGACAGATGTAACCATTTAATGCTCTTATCTGGCCAGGTCGCTAATACTTTTGCCCCACAGTCGATGGCTTGACCGTTTGTCATCAATTGACTTTGGTGAATATCGTAGAGCAGGCCTTTGGCTAAAGGAACACTCGTGTTAACCATACCATTAAGGGGCACAGTGGTTAATTTAATTGGGATTCTGTCGGCGCTGTTGGCATCGGTCATCATTGTCTATCAATGTCTCAGTAAATTTTTTAATACGCTTTTTGCACTTCGAATGTATTCTCTTGTACGCATAAACAGGGTTGGTTGATAAAAGCAGATCAGTTGCTGGTTTGCCTCAGGCTGATTTGACAGTGAGCGCTTGTAACGTGCTTCACCGGCTAGAAAACTGTATTTAGTCGCACCCTCAAATATGGCTTGTTGAATAATATACGCATGGGCGAGTAACCCTACTTTTACACGATTATCACTATGGCTTTTCATCGCTGACAGATAAAAATACCAAGTATTCTCGTGAATCAAAATATAGATATATGCCATTGGTTTTTTGTCGAGCATGAGACAATAAATACGTGTTTTATTTGTTTCTTTTTCTTCAAATATTAATTGATGATGAAAGCGTTCAAAAATCGGGTTATCAAACCCGCTACCAAATTCAGTATTTCGCCACTTCTCTTTATGTAACTGTGCTATATCGTCTAAAAACTGCTTTTTCTGAGAGTCGCTTTCAGCTAAAGCTAGAACTAAATTGCCTGATTGAGAAAGAATTTTCTTAGTGCGTCTAATTTGAGAACGGGTATTTTTGGATAAATCGGCGAGGTAATCATCTAAATGATTTTTATTAAGCAAATCCACTTCAAAATCTGGTGAACTGATAACTTCTCGATAAAAAGCAGACTTCGCCGTAAGCGTATTGATTACACTTGATTCCGCTAGACCAAAATAGAGCTCTTGCCACATTGTTTTTTGTTCATAGAGGTATTCAAACATAGCCAAGCGGATTTGCGCTTTGTTATCTCGCTGCACAAGGAAGTCGTTGTGCTCAATCCACACTTGATCTGCTGCCTGTTCGCCACTTCGATGCAACCACAATTGCTTGATTTTAAAACCCGTGGAGGAGGGGGCCTTGCGCTGAGCAAGCAATGCCAATCCTACACAAGCGGTATCTTGATATGCTGCGAGTACCATGGGAGAGCTACTTGTCGTGTCTAACCAAGTTTGGATCCAAGACCAGCTCAGAAAAACACTGGCATCAGAACGCGTATAGAGACATTCCCACAGCGCCTTATGCTGGGCAGTATCTTCAAGGGGATAGTGGGTAACGGTATAGATACGGGCTACTCGTGTGAATTAAACATAACAGACCTAACAAACAACGTTTGCTAGGTCTGTGCCATAGTCATAGATTAAATACTTTCACTTAAGCGAGTGAGGGTAACTTTTTCTACATCGTTGGTCGGCTTGAATCTATTAATGAGACCATTGGCCTTGTCCTTACTGCCAGTCGCTATTAGTAATTCAATAAGATGAAGGGTGATTTCATTGTTTTTGGGCAATTCAGCGTGAGCTTTTTTAATATAAGTTAGCGCGTCTGAATATTTATTCTCATGAAATAATGCCCACCCGAGTGTATCCATGGCATAAGGAGAATTAGGCTGAATCTTCAATGCCTTTTGTGCAAGTTCGACTGCTTTCCCTGTATTGCCTTGGGCGATCGCCAAATTGGCGTAATTATTCAAGGTAACAAAGTCTTCAGGAATGAGTTCCAATAGCGCTTGATAATATTCGCCCGCCGCATCTTGTTCACCATTTTTTGCGTAATACTCTGCAATATAATGAATGTTACGCAATTTAGAGTGACTTTTGGCTGTTTGCTGGACTAGATACTTTCCACCTAATTCAGCCTTGTCTTGCATTGCTAAGGCATTGGCCAATGGCACGGCAGAATCCCATGAGGGGTAATTATTGTAGTATTGTGTCAGTAGTTTGCTGGCTGATTCATACTCTTTATTAAATAGCGCAATTTCACCCTCAAAAAGGGTAAACATAGGAGAACTGTTACCTTTCGCCTTCATTGCTTGCATTTTTTGTTGAGCTTTTTCTATGGCTTTTGAGCGGATAAGCGCTCTTATGCTCAGAACGGTTAGGCGGGGATCATTAGGGATCGCGAGTTCAGCTCGCGCGGCAGAATCTACCGCGTCACGTTGAAGGTTAAACTTATTAAGCAAATTTATATATTGAACCCAACTTCTGGTATCGCGAGGAAAAGCATCGATTAAGCGTTGAAAGGTAGCTTTAGCATTGTTGAAGTCATTCATTCCTGAATACGTTTCACCTAATGCAGATAATACAAAAAAGTCTTTTGAATCATCCAGAGGTTCTAGTAACGCGAGAGATTTTTGGTATTCCCCTTGATAATTATATAATGTGGTAAGACCGACCTTTAATTGTAAGGTATAGCTAGTTTCTTCATCTTTATGCTCGTTAAGCAAAGATTTAAATAAAGATTCTACCGAAGACATGTCATTTTGCGCTATGGCAATATTTATTAGCGTTAGCACAAGTTGATATTTACCATCTAGATTATCCGATGTTGTAATTAGCTTTTCAGCTAACTCTCGCGCTTCAGAAAAACGCTTTTCACGAGCATTCAAAAGCATGAGAAAGCGCATAGCAGCAAAATTATCCGGTTCTAATGAAAGCGCTTTGTCGAGCAAGCCTCTTGCTTGTGTATCATCGTTCAACTGCTGATAGATATATGATTCTAATACTAATCCGTCGACCTCATTAACGGCTTGCCAGCGTTTCGCCACAGCGAGCGCTTTTTGCGGTTCCTTGGCTTGCATATGGGCTTGTGCTAACAAACTCCATGCTTCATTCAGTGTGCTATCAAGCTCCACTGCCGACTCTAAACTTTCAATACCCGATTGATCACCTGAAGATAGCTTTACCAAACCTTCACGCAATAATGTAACGGCATTGTCGGGAGCACCTTCTTTAGCTTGGGAAAATAAGCTTTTAGAGCCTTCTAAATCACCTTCTCTAAATTTCAGCATAGCGGCGCTTTCTAACAGAGATGATTTTTGGGCGTCTTGACCTGAAATGCCTTCAAGCATTTCAGCAAGATTCTCTGTTTCACCTAACCTGATTTTTACGTCCACTAACAAGCGATTCGCCATGTGATCGTGGGGTAGCCTTTTGGACGCTTTCGATAAGTATTTGTAAGCGCTTTCGGTGCGCTCTATTTTATATGCACTGACACCGGCTAATAAGTTACTTTGGGTGCTGTCGATACCGTTTTGTACGGCAATTTCAGCCGCATCAAATGCCTTTTTATAGTTCTCATCATGTAATTCTATTTTTGCCATCAGTAAGTTGGCGTATGCACTTCTAGCGTTAATTTTTAATAACTGATCGGTCAGCGTCCTGGCTTTTTCATATTCTTGGGCATTGATCAATATATCGGCTAGTTGAAATTGAATCACATAATATTCAGGAGACAAGTTGACCACTTGTTCTAACGCGCTAATCGCTGGCGCATACTGTTTTAATTGTGCTTTTAATAAGCCAGTGACGATGAGTTTTTCAATATGATTTTGCTGTGGGTTCTCAAAGCGGGTTAATAATTGATCAGCTTCCTCAAGGTTGCCTTGTGAAAATTCATAATAAACTTGCGCCAATGTCTTGTCGTCGCCAAGCATGAGCGAAAAGTCGTTACTCAAATCAGATTCATTATCGGTTTGCTTCAAGGCTGCAAGAAATGAAAATAAGGCAACACTACTCTGCACTTGGGGATCGGAACTGGTGAAATCTTTGGCTAATAAAATTAAGCGGTCAAAATCATTTTGATAATAAATCGCTTTAACTAAATCTGGGTAAACACTATCTTTTGCTTCCCCTAGCTCTAATGCTCTACGTAACTCTTTCTCTGATTCAACAAATGAACCGGCCCCTAAGTAATATTTTCCGAGGTTGGCACGGGCCTCTTTGTTTTTAGGAGCAAGCGCGATAGCATTTTTCAAATCAATAATAGCGGCTTGCGTGTCATTTTTTTGATACTGAACTTTCGCAGCTGCGATATATTCTTCTGCAGATTTAGAATCGCAACCGACTAACGTAAAGGCTGAAACTGCGACGAGGTAGGATAAAAATTTAATACGCATACTAACTCCATTAGTTGATTCTTAATACTGCGCTGTGTTTATGCGCTGTTTTGGACAAGTTGAGGCGAATAACGTCGACCACTTTATTGCATATTCATATTAGGAACAATATAAGCGATTAAAACCATCCGTTTTTAATCTCTGTTTTACTATTGAGGATTATATCTATCCGGTGCCAAAATACCATTTGGGTCAATGGCTTGCTTTAAGAGTTTTGTGGTTTGCCAAAAAATGCCATCGGCCGACAATTTTGCTTGTTGCTGAGTATTTATCCGATAGGGGACATACCCTTTTTTACAGCCTTCAGTGAATAGCTCTTCGAGGCATTGATGTGCTGCGCTTACTGCCTCTGGATTCTCCAAATCGAAAACCAAAGGAACGGTTGAGTCGATGCAGTCATGCTTCAGGTTTGTGAATGTAACTAGGGGCTCGATTCCATATTTGGGAGTGGTTTCTCTAACAAAAGCGACAAAATCTGACAATACTTGTGGTGACATTTTTATCAATGGTGCATACCAGAGTAATCCGCACCTGTCTTTATCCGGCAATAAACATTGTTCTTTGTTCGCTGCAACGCGCGGGTTTCGCCAGTACGCAAGGGGAAGAGCAACTTGGTTCGGTTTCCCGAGCATGATCTCAATACCTTCGTCCAAGGTACGTAGTTGAGCTCTTATTTTATCAATTGCCGCAAGTGAAGGAAGCGGTATGTCAGCAATAAATTTTGCAATATTAATTAACCAACTGTTTGAGAAGTTAAGCTGGCCTATATGTTTCGCTCGCTTCTTGAATTGCGCTTGGGTGGCAGCTACGACCTTTTTAGAGCCATATATGGTGCCTGCAATCATCCATTGGGGTAAGCGCTGCTCTTTGGCTATCGTTTCAATTTGTTCATCAGTCATCACGACATGTTGGGACTGACCATTCGGGTTTTGAGCCACCATAGATACGAGCCTGCGGCGATCCATTAGGTTGATGGAGCCGATAATACCCTCGGACTCTAACAAGGTGTCCTCGATAAGTGTAACGGCCTCGCTAAAATTTTCGCTGTCGAATACTTGCAAATAGAATGCGCTGAATTGGGCAGGTTTAGGTGCTAGGCGAATGGTCACTTCTGTGACTATCCCAAAATTACTTTGGGTAAAAAGGCCATCAATATAAGGGCCTAAGCCCCATTTAAACGTTTTGTCGATGTAGTCACTCCCGGAGCGATCAAGTGTTGATACCGCAGATTCAAATTTCGAATGGCATAAGTCGGGATGAGGAAGATATGCCTTTAACGCATTTACCGCCGCAAAGTGATCAGTGCGTGGAGTGATGCCATATCCTCTTTCAAGGGCGTTAGCTAGGATACTACAGTTTGGACCTGCACCTGTGACTGGCACCATGAAAGGCCAGTCATTTTGTTGTAAAAAGTCGTACAAATCTTGTTGCGTGACACCAGGTTGAACGGTGACCAAACCTGCTTTTTTATTCTGTGGAATAATCGCGTTAAGCTGGCCTAAGTCAACAACTACCCTAGGGCCGTCAATATGCGTACTTTGGATTGAACCATAACCCCAATTATTCCCAGTACTGATCGGGTAAAGATAAAATTGGTGTTCATTTGCTAACTTCAGTAACTTGGGAATGGCAGTTTCATCGAGAATTTGCACAGCACAATCAATGCTCACATTGCTGGAAAATGTGGTTTTTCCATACACCATTGAGGCGTGAACTTCGTCAAATACACAAGCTTCATTTTTAGTTAAAGCTGTTTGGATAAGTTCCTTTACGACCATTTTTATTCCTAGGTTAAACATTTAGCATGGTGAATATACTATACAAAGTGGCGGTACCGTGAGTAAACGCAAAATTCTCTGAGAGAATAATACCAATTCCATTAAATAATTAACCACTCAGCGAAAATTTAAAAGGACTTAATCAAGGCGCTTGAATGATAGCCCTTTATTAAAAACTAACCTTTGCTCTTTCGAGTTCGAGCAACACAGAGTAAGTCCTTTTAAAATTCGCCCGAAGGGAATTCCCCAGCGGGTTTTGCACTACGTTCTCGGTATTTGAAAGGGAACAACCATTACTACACACCGACGCCTTGTTCAAAACCCGCTGGATGAATTCTGAGAGGCCAGTTATTTAATGGAATTGGTATAACCTTTATCGTCAGGTAAAGAGACGCACTTCTATGTAGGAGGCAATGCTGACAGAAACGGTGGATAAATAGAGGTTATCGCCTCATTAGCAAACGCTAAAACGCGTAAGCACCGGTATACTCTCGCGAGACACGTGCCTAGGTGAAAAACCGTAACTTGAGGTGTTATTTGTTTATTTAAACTGAGTAGCGACTTTCTTTTCAATGTTTTTAAGCATGCGCTTAAATCCTGGCGTCAGGCCGCTCATTAATAAATGGCGACTGATGTAATAGGGAGCGCGTTTTCCGTGATATTCGACCACTGGGCCCACTTGTTGAAAGGGAATGCCAACAAAACGTAAGCTGCGAGCTAACCTGGGTTCCATCATGACAAAACAGTGTTTAATGTCATGCTTTCGAGAAGTAGACGCGGCACATAGGTAAAGGCCCACAGCAATAAAAGGGAAGCACCGTAACTCTCGTTCTGAATATATGTGTTCGTTAATCGCACCTGTTGCTGACCCTTTAAATTTATCCGTCGCACGTTTTCGAAACTGAGCGGGAACAGCTAAGCGTGATATTTCACATATTTCACTTCGCGGAAAGTCGCTTGGGTGCACAGCGTCGTCAGCAATTGAGCTGATACAGTACTTTTCAATGGGTAACAACTGTTCTTCACTGGTCGAGCGAACAATCCGAACGGTACCAGCGTATTCACCAGTGGGAATATGTTTGATTAAGCAATGGGTAGAGTGACTGTCGAATTGATCGGTTTCCATCTCATCGGGACGTAAATCCTCGAATTTCAATTCTTCGCAATATACCTTATGTCTAATTTTATATGATTCATTTCGCAGCTCATCGGTAAGTGCGACGACCGGACTTAGGTACTCAGCAAAATGCTTAGAAATTTGGTTCGCTTTTTGGCTCACCACCAGATTCATTAATTTTTTTACCACTGGTCCGATAATAGGGAGGTCAGCGTATTTTCTAAATTGCTTCATAGGCTTTGATCTTTAAAACGGTAGTCCACATCTAGTTCCTTAGTTGTGTATCGGTATAAAACTGCATTCGTTTAGGTACAAATTCAAAAGCGGTTTTAAATCCGATATTGTACAACTCCTCTTTTTGCAAAGGGGTAATATTAAAATCAACGGGGGATAATTTACCCGTATTAATGATTATAGTATTTCGCCAATACTCTGCATGTACGTACTCTCGCGACATTGCCGTCATGAAGGTTCTAATTAGCATCATCACATATTGGCGTAATGGCAGCCAACTTTTTTTGAAGCTCGAGTCAGTCACGTGTTCACTTTTTAGTTTAAAGCACATAACCGGTGAACCATCGCCTGCCCAGTCTTGATATAACGCATCTTCAGATAGAATAGCACCATCAACAAGTACGTGGTGTTTATAAGCTTGAAAGCTGAAAAATAGTGGTATGGACATTGAGAACCGCACCGCTTTCGATATCTTTAGATCAGGACTCGTTTTACGGCTGAAGACCACAGGGCCGCCACCATTGACGTCTGTGGCTAATATATGTAAGTCTTTTTCGATGTCAGAAAATGTTTGACCTTTTAGATGCTTGTCCATCCAGGCTTCAAATTGATCGCCGGAACTTAACCCACCTTGACGTAACAATCTAAACAAAGAAAACCCCTTAAATTTTTTGAAGTCTGTCGTCATGGCCAAGTGTTTTATGTCAGCTAGGGGAACACCACAACAAAATAGTGCCGCGACAATTGAGCCACCGGAAACACCTACCATGTGCTGAAAATGGATGTCGAGTTTTTGAAGCGCATCAAACACACCGATATGAACTGTTAATCGAGTTCCACCACCTGAAAAAATGGGCACTATTGACTTCATTTTTAGTCCCTTGCTCTTCCTTTGCTGAACTTAATGAACGCGCAAATCAAATGAATGTGCGTGATTTTTACATTATATTAACTGTTTTATCACCTAAAATATCGCTGGTATATTAGACCTAAGTACTCATGAATAGCACGTTCACTGCGATACAAACTAAATGCGTTCGGTAACCCTATAGTGAAAGACACATTTTTTCTACTTAAGTGCTCCACAGGTATAGGTAACACCTTAATACCATGTAACTCAAAGTATTGTACAGCGCGAGGCAGGTGGCTGGCCGAGGTAACCAACGCAACGTATTTATCTGTCAGGTGCGGCGCTAACGCGTCTACTTCGGACTCAGTATCATGCCCTTGAGGATAGGTATAGATGTCATTGGCGCTAACGCCTAGTGTCATTAAAAATGTTTTGTTGTAGTGCGCTTGCGAAGCTGAATCTAACTCGTTTAGTACACCGGCTGCTAAATGAATCGGAAGGTGCTTTTCTTTGTACATCAAGGCAGCATGTAAATTACGTTGCATTGTGCACTGTGGCCATCTACTGACGAATGGTAAGCCTTCGTCATCAAAATGATTACAGGCTAATACAACGATAGCATCGGCGCTTTGCCAAAGCTTTGATGATACTTTGACTGTAGGATATTGGTCTTCCAATGGTTTAATGAGTAAAACGCTGGGATAAACCAAGCTACAAAAAAACACCCAAAGGATAGGTAACCAAGAAAGCCATTGAAAAACTCGCTTGCCCTTCGAAGCAATGCGAGAAAATAGCTGCAACATAAGAAACAGTAAAGGCCCATGAACAAGGGGTGAGCTCAAACTGTTCGCTAAAAATTGCAGCATTTCGCATCCTTTAAAGGTTATAAAAGTCTTTATACCAATTTACGAAATTCGTAATACCTTCTTTGAGTTGTGTCGTTGGTTGATAACCTACATCGTCAACCAGTGCTTGAACGTTTGCAAATGTATCTGGTACATCTCCTGGTTGCATTGGTAGTAGTTCCTTGTCGGCCTCTTTGCCTAAGGCATCTTCTAAGGTCGTGATAAAATCAAGTAGGTTGACTGGGGTTTGAGCACCAATATTGTAAACGCGCCATGGCGCTTTACTGCTGCTAGGGTCAGGTGTTTTACCTTGCCACTCAGAGTTACTTTGTGCATTGTGGTCTAATGTTGAGATAACACCACTGACAATATCATCAATGTAAGTAAAGTCTCGTCTATGATTTCCGAAGTTGTAAACTTGAATGGGATCATCTTCCAAAATTGCTTTGGTAAACTTAAACAAGGCCATATCTGGACGACCCCACGGCCCATAAACGGTAAAGAAGCGTAGCCCTGTGGTGGGTAAGTCGTACAAATGACTGTAGGTGTGCGCCATTAATTCATTGGCTTTTTTGCTGGCAGCGTAAAGTGATACTGGATGATCCACATTATCAGACACCGAGAAGGGCATTGATTCATTGGCACCGTACACTGAACTTGATGATGCGTAGACTAAGTGTTGTACCGCATTGTGTCGGCAACCTTCTAAAATATTGGTAAAGCCTACAATGTTGCTATCGATATAGGCATGGGGATTTTCAATGGAATAGCGCACGCCTGCTTGCGCGGCCAAATGCACTACTTTGTCAAATTTGTGTTCAGCGAACAAAGCTTCCATTTCACTGCGTTGCGCGATGTCCAATTTGATAAAATTGAAGTTTTTGCTGTTTGAGTGTGCCGCTAACTCATCTAAACGACCGTGTTTTAAATTTACATCATAGTAATCATTGATATTATCAATACCAACAACATCATCGCCTCGTGTTAATAACACCTGACAAACGTGATAACCGATAAACCCAGCTGCGCCTGTGACTAATACTTTCATTTCATTAATCCTGATATTTTGTGTATAACCCTAAGGTATTAATCACGTTAGACTATTGTTGTGACAACGTTTATTTTCACATTAGCCCTACGAAATAGTAAGTAGCTTATTATGATAACGAAAAATTCTATATATAAAATCATTTGTGTTGTTTTTTCTTGTATAACATTTATCGCAACAGCCAACGCCTCACCAAAAACAAATCTTGTAAAGCGTGTTAAGCCATCAGTGGTAGGGGTAGGGTTATACGATGCTATGTCGGCAGTTAGTCATCAGCTGCGAGGAAGCGGTTTTGTATTCGGCGACGGAACGCTAATAGCTACTAACTATCATGTGGTATCTGAACCGCTTGATCCGCAAATTGTTCAATATCATATTGTCTTTTCGGGTACTGGGCGTCAGCCTAAAATTCATAAAGCTGAAATTATTGCTAAAGATCCCGTACACGATCTCGCTATTTTAAAAATTCGCGATACCTTACCTGCACTCAAACTTGGTCCCGACGCCTACGCTGAAGATGGACAGGACATATTGATGACAGGGTTTCCCATTGGTTCAATTCTTGGTTTATATCCTGCGACGCATAAAGGCATGGTCGCCGCATTAACACCTGATGTAATACCAAGTGCTAATGCGCGAAATTTAACCATGACGATGCGTAATCGCTTAGAAAACCCTTTTATGATTTACCAACTAGATATGACCGCTTATCCAGGCAACAGTGGAAGCGCGATTTATGACGCTGAATCAGGTGATGTCATAGGCATTATAAATAAAGTCTTTATAAAGGAAACCAAAGAAGCAGTATTAGAAAAACCAAGCGGTATTAGTTATGCTATTCCTGTTAAATATTTAAGAATACTGAGCAAAAAGAAAGGCTTTGACGTAAACTAATAGATAGCTGAATAAACGCTGTCACTAAAATTTACAGTTTTTTAAACAGAACTTATTATATTTATAAAAATCAATGGGTTGCGTAGTGGCCCGGAGTTTGCTTGGTTTGACTGATAAGCGTTACAAATGGAGTATTAAAAACAATGAGTGTCGTCGAAAATAAACCTGAGAATGGCAAAGAAGCTGTTTCAAACCGACGTAAGTTTCTATTAAAAGGATCTGCTGCAGCATTAATAGTTAGTCTTCCGGCTAAATCTACATGGGCGACCACGGCCAATGGTTGTACGGTTTCAGGTAACCTGTCAGGAAATTTATCACAAGCCTGTGAAACGATGTCTATTTCTGGTCTTTCTCCTGCGTCTTGGAAGTCTACAGCACGAAATAACAGCGGATTTAAAGATGAACTCAAAGCGATAAAGTGGAATAGCATTTTTAGTTATTCACCAACAGGTAGTGAAGTGAGCTCGGGGTCTAACTTGTGGAGAATTTTAGCCAGAGGTTCTGATGTCGATAAAAACTTAGTTGCCGGATATTTGAACGCTCTGTATGGTAAATATCCGTTGTCGACAGATGTAACACCTGAAATGTACGCAACTATGCTTGAAGATGAAGCGATGAAAAACCAAGGCGCGCTTTTAGATGCATTGAGCCAGACGTATACGCAATAATCGATTTTATAGCAGCTTCGTTTGTATCAAGTTAACGCTAATATTCTGACTTATAACGCCAGCGATTCGTCTGGCGTTTTTGTGTTTGTGCCAATCACAGGGAATACCCTTCGGTTACATTATCACTTTCTCGCCTTTGTCGAGCAATATCGACAAGGCTCCTATTTCAGTGAAGAACAAATGTGCGCAGCACTACCTGATTATTCATTAGATGACATTCAGCAATCAATTAAGCACCTGTTAACTGAGCATATCATTGATAAGGTTGAATCACTTGAGGCTTAGGGACATTTCGGCATCTGAAGCTGCTACGAGATTGATAAAAGGAGATGTTAATATTGATTTAGGCGTGGCAGCATTTGGTATTCAATCGGCCTTGCCCGATGTGCAGCATGTGCTTTATCAGCTGTATGGTGATTATGTGCTGCTGGATAATACGTCGCCTGCTGATTTTCGCGTCGCGGTGCAACGCCCTAAATCGATGAGGCGCTGGTATAAACCGCAGATCCACTTTTTACTCGATGACTTCGTGCCATTTTTACCTCTACCGCGTTCACAAGCGTATCCGGTGTTGGAGTGGGGAATGAACTGGTGCATGGCGTCACATATGCACAAATACCTTTTACTTCATGGTGCAGTGCTGGAAAAAGACGGCAAAGCCGTTATTTTTCCCGCGCCGCCAGGGTCTGGCAAAAGTACATTAACGGCCTATTTAGCGCATTCTGGGTGGCGCTTGTTGTCAGATGAGATGACAGTAATTGATCTACAAAGTGGTTTAGTTCATCCCTTTGTTCGCCCCATTTGTTTAAAGAATAATTCGATCGATTTGGTCAAGTCCTGGTTTCCTCAGGTGACGATTTCAAATATTGCCAGAGATACCAATAAAGGTGATGTGGCTCATGTGAAGCCGCCTATTGCAAGTGTTGATAATATTAAGCAAACAGCGCAGGTGATGGCTGTTGTGCTACCCAAATACACACCTGATGTTACGTTAGACATTTACAGCTTATCCAAAGCTGATGCTTTTCAAGCGCTGTCAGACAATGCCTTTAACGACTCTGTATTAGGCGCAGACGGTTTTCTAGCTTTGCAAAGGTTAGTCGAGAATACTGCTGCAGTGGAAATACACTATAACGATTTAGCTGAGGTACTGGCGTTTTTGAATGAAGGGCAGTTTTCAGCATGAGCACAACAGTCAAATACTCTGCCCATTTAGTTAAACTATTGTCGGGTGATGTACCTCAGTCTATTTCGCTATTAGATTGGGAATACTTGATAAGAATAGCCCGTGATGCCTCTGTGTTACCTAGAGTGGCTTACGCCCTCGATACTGAGGGCGATTCGCTACCCGAATACGCCCGAACACATCTTATTTCAGCTAAGTATCATGCTAAATTATTAGCTCAGCAAGTGCAGTTCGAAGCGACTGAATTCAAACGTATATTAACCAAATTTTATCATGAAGACGTCTACTATCTAAAAGGCGCAGCTTATACGTTATCCGGGTGTGACGCGGGCATAGGCCGAGTTTTTTCAGATATTGATATGTTAGTGTCAAAAGGGAACTTACGGGAGATTGAAGCGCGCCTAAGCGTTTACGCTTGGTTTAGTCAACCAAATGACGATTACGATGATATGTATTATCGTCAGTGGGCCCATGAAATTCCGCCTTTGAAGCACTCAGGGCGAGGCACTATTTTAGACGTACACCATAACCTTGTGCCTATTATCAGCGGCAAGGCACCAGAAATAAGTGATTTTACGAAAGGGGCTCGCACGCTAGCCTGCGGTGCTCGCGTATTAGCGCCAGAGGCTATGATCTTACACAGTGCCGTCCATTTGTTTTATCAAGAAGAGTACCACCACGGTTTTCGGGATTTGTCAGATCTACACCTACTCTTTAGCGAGTTTGGAACTGAGCAAGCATTTTGGGATGCACTGTTTATATTGGCGCAAAAGACAGGTTTCGGTTTAGAGCTTGCTCTTGCTTTGCGCTATACAACGACCCTTTTTGATACTCCAATACCGCCAGCAGAGTTGCAAAAGAGCCAAATCTGGTTACCTTCACGCCCTAAGTTAGTGGTATATGACTGGGTGTATAAGAGAGTACTTCAACCTCATCATAAATTATGTCATGTGTCAGGGTTAACGCTGGCAAATATGATGGCATTAGTAAGAGGGCACTGGATAAAGATGCCAGTGCATATTTTACTTATGCATACAGCTGCCAAGGGCTACAGAAATGTGTTGAAGTGGGTGGCTGGTAAAGGAGTGAATAAGCCCGATAGCGCGAAAAATAATGCACCACCAGGCCCGTAGGTTGAGAGTCTATTTAGCTCGCGAGTTTGTTCTTCATTTCTCTGCGCTTAGCATGTAAAACTGGTTCGGTGTAGCCATTTGGTTGAGCCGTTCCTTGTAATATAAGTTCTTGAGCCGCTTGAAAAGCACTCGTTTGTGCAGGTTCTGGCATCATGGGTATATACTCTTGATCAGAACGATTTTGTTCGTCGACTAGTTTTGCCATACGTAACATAGAGTCATTGATTTGTGTTTCGTTAATCAAGCCGTGCAACAGCCAATTAGCAATATGCTGGCTTGAAATCCTCAGGGTAGCTCTGTCTTCCATTAGCCCAACATTATTAATGTCAGGTACCTTAGAGCATCCGATTCCTTGGTGTATCCAGCGTACTACATAACCCAAAATTCCTTGCACATTGTTGTCTAACTCGCGCTGTATGTCCTGCTCACTAAGAGCGGAACGGTTTTCCAACAATGGAACGGTGAGAATATCGTCCAACCCATCATAGTCATTTGTTACGATAGGTTGGCGCAGTTTGAAAACGTCTATTTGGTGATAATGTAAAGCATGCAGTGTCGCGGCCGTAGGGGAGGGAACCCATGCGGTGTTTGCACCAGATTGTGGATGAACAGTCTTACTTTGCATCATATCCGCCATATTATCCGGTATCGGCCACATACCTTTGCCTATTTGTGCCTTACCTGACATACCAGCATCTACACCTATTTTAACGTTCGCAAGTTCGTAAGCGGTAAGCCAAGGTTGCTGTTTAATTTCTGCTTTCAATGCGAATGGGCCTAGATGCATGGAAGTATGGATTTCATCTCCGGTTCTATCCAGAAAGCCCGTATTAATAAATACCGCTCGATCTTTAGCGGCGTGGATACAAGCTTTTAAATTAACGCTAGTGCGGCGCTCTTCATCCATAATACCCATCTTCAAGGTATTTTTGGGTAGTGACAGTGCATCTTCAACCTGGCTAAACAACGTATCCGCGAAGGACACTTCTTCTGAGCCGTGCATTTTAGGTTTAACGATGTAAATGCTGCCTGCTTTGCTGTTTCGATAAGCGCCATTTCCGAGTAAATCGTGTTTAGCGATTAGACTGGTAATCATTGCATCCATAATGCCTTCATAGATGGGTTTGCCTTGAAACAATATCGCATCGTTTGTCATTAAATGACCTACATTACGCACAAACATCATGCTGCGACCACTCAATGTTTTGGGGTGACCGTCAATTGATGTGTAGTGGCGATCTTCGTTAAGGCGTCTTATAGAGGAGCTACCTGGTTTATTAAGCTTTACTTCAAGGGTACCTTTTATTAACCCTAACCAGTTCTGGTAAACCAGCGTTTTATCTTCCGCATCTACTGCGGCAACTGAGTCTTCGCAATCCATGATGGTGGTCAGCGCTGATTCCACAAGAATGTCTTTCATGCCAGAGGGATCACTTTGACCAATCTGATGTGAGCGGTCAAACTGAAGTTCTACATGCAAACCGTTGTGTATTAATAAAATTGCGCTAGGGTTGTTTTTATCTCCGCTAAATCCAACGAACTGACTAGGGGTTGTTAGCGTTGCAGTGCGCCCATCATTAAGGGTAATCACTAACTGACCTGAGGTAATATCGTAACCTTGGCTGCTTGAATGTGAGCCGTTTGTCAGTGGAGCGATAACATCTAGCCACTTTCTTGCGTATTCGATTACTTTTTGGCCTCGTGTCGGGTTGTAATCTTTGGTACGTGTTGCTCCGTTATCCTCAGGAATAACATCTGTGCCGTACACCGCATCATATAAGCTTCCCCAACGAGCGTTAGCAGCGTTAAGTGCAAAGCGCGCGTTATTGATAGGCACAACAAGTTGGGGGCCGGCCATAGCCGCCACTTCGTCATCAACGTGCTCAGTGGTAATCGAAAAGTCAGCTGGTGGCGTCTCTAAATAACCAATGTCTTGTAGAAAGGTTTTGTAAGCGCCAGGCTCAAGAGGTGAATGAGTCTGGCAATACGCATCGATTTTTGTCTGCAGTGAATCTCGTTTAGCCAGTAAGGCATCATTCACTGGGGTAAGCTGAGCGAGAATATTGCTAAAACTAGCCCAAAAATCTGCTGGGGACACTTCACTGCCAGGTAGAGCGTGATCTTCGATGAAGGTAGCAAGTTCTTTTGCTACCTGTAGTTGTTCACGTTGAATGTATGCTTGCATGATCTACTCCATTTGTAAGGCTATGAACCCAGTCTACGAAGTAAAGCTTACTTTGTTTAATTTATGGTTTCTATCTCAGCTATAAATTATATGAATGTTTCATTGGGCGGATAATTTTTCACCAACTTCAGTGATCAATCGACGTAACCAAATGTGCCCCGCATCGTGATGCAGTAATGCGCTCCACGCCATTTTTAGGCCAATAGGGGGAATATCAAAGGGGGGGTCTAAAATCACTATATTTGGATCATTCTCATAAAGTGCTGCGGCTTTACTAGGAAGTGTCGCCACCAAATTTTGGACTTTCGCTAGCTGCAAGGCGACGTGATAATGGCGAGTAAACACTCTTATATCGCGTTTTTGGCCGATTTTAGTCAATTCAGCATCCACCCATCCAAGCTTTTGTACTTCGTTTGGATCTATCCCTACGCCCACACCAAAGCCCGTTTTACTTACCCAAATGTGCTTGCTGTCGATATAATTTTGTAGAGTAAAGTTTTCCACTATGGGATTGTTACTGCTAACAACACAAGCAAAGCGATCGTACCACACTACTTTTTGATGAAAGGACAATGGCAATTCTTCAAAACGATTGATTGCCATGTCTACTTTACCTTGCTCAACATCATGGAAAGTAACATCACTTGGGGTGATCATGTCCAAGGTAATATTGGGGGCGACTTTAGCGAGCTGACGGATAACCTCTAGCAGCAAAGTCGATTCTGCGTAATCGCTAGCCATAATGCGAAACGTGCGCTTGCTGGTTTCTGGTACAAAGTCTGTTTCGGGCTGAATAGACGCTTCGAGCTTTGAAAGCACATCACGTATAACCGGTTGCAGCTCTAGCGCACGCTTGGTGGGAGTCATGCCATCACTGGTACGTACCAGCAATGGATCTTTGAATAGATCACGCAAACGTTTCAATCCATTGCTCATGGCTGGCTGGGTGATACTCAATTGGTTCGCTGCGCGGGTTACGCTGCCTTCGCGTAGAAGAACATCCAGGTACACCAATAGATTAAGGTCGACTTTTGAAATATTCATAATATTAATGTACTTCTTATCTTTTATTGTATTGCCAGATTGTACTTAGATGAGAGAAAGATACCAGAGGCTTAGCAAAAAAATTTAAGTTTTTGTATTTTATAGAGAATTTAAATTATTGGTTGGTTTGGTAAATAGCTTATGCCGAAATCCCAATATCATATAATGATGGTATGGCTAGATGTATTTTATAAGTGAATGCCATTGGACAGGCAAAAAAATAGCAGGTTGCCCTGCTATTTTCTACTTAGAGCGGTTGCTTGTTATACAGCCACGTCAAACTGGTTCATAGTGTTGTCTTTACCTGAAGCTTTAAGCGCTTGCTCACCAGAGAAATATTCTTTGTGATCATCACCTAAATTAGAGCCCGCCATTGCTTGGTGTTTTACGCAAGCTAACCCTTCACGTAGCTCTTTACGTTGAACACCTTTAACGTATGCAAGCATACCTTCCTCACCGAAGTAACCTTTCGCTAGGTTATCAGTTGATAGTGCTGCCGTATGGTAAGTTGGTAGCGTAATCAAGTGATGGAAAATACCTGCTTCACGTGCTGCATCAGCTTGGAATGTGCGTACTTTTTCATCTGCTTCTTGAGCTAGTTCAGAGGCATCGTAACGTGCAGACATCAATTCATCACGGTTGTAGCCAGATACATCTTTACCTTGCTCAGACCACGCATCGAATACTTGCTGACGGAAGTTAAGCGTCCAGTTGAAAGAAGGTGAGTTGTTGTAAACTAATTTCGCGTCTGGCACTTCTTTGCGAATGGCACTTACCATTTCACCGATTTGCTGTACGTGAGGTTTTTCTGTTTCAATCCACAGTAAATCTGCACCATTTTGTAGCGAGGTGATACAGTCAAGTACCACACGGTCGAAACCTGTGTTTTCTTTGAACTTGTACAAACCATTAGGTAGACGAACTGGCTTAACAAGCTTGCCACCTAGTTTCAACACAGAGTCGCCGTCTTTTAGATCATCAACAGAAGACACTTCCGAGGTTTCTAAAAAGGCATTGTATTGAGCCGCTAAGTCGTCAGGTGATTGAGACACAGGGATTTTTTGCGTCAGGCCAGCACCTAGAGAATCGGTACGGGCAACAATTACACCGTCATCTACACCAAGCTCAAGGAATGCATAACGTACAGCATTGATTTTACATAGAAAATCTTCATGAGGCACGGTTACTTTACCGTCTTGGTGGCCACATTGTTTTGCATCAGACACCTGGTTCTCGATTTGAATGCAACACGCACCAGCTTCAATCATTTTTTTAGCAAGTAAGTAAGTCGCTTCTTCGTTACCAAAGCCCGCATCGATATCAGCGATGATAGGCACGACATGAGTTTGGTAGTTATCAATTTTGTCTTGAATTTCTTGGGTGCTTTCGCCTGCATTTTTTGCTTTATCAAGGGCAGTAAATAACTCGCCTAGCTCTTTTGCGTCGGCTTGGCGTAAGAAAGTATATAGTTCCTCAATTAAAGCGGGTACTGACGTTTTTTCATGCATAGATTGGTCAGGAAGTGGGCCAAATTCAGAGCGTAGTGCTGCTACCATCCAACCTGATAAGTACAAGTAACGCTTATCAGTGGTTCCATGGTGTTTCTTAATGGCTAACATTTTTTGTTGGCCGATGAATCCGTGCCAGCAACCTAAAGACTGCGTATATGAGCTCGAATCCTTATCATAATCAGCCATATCCTTACGCATGATACCCGCAGTATACTTAGCAATGTCTAAGCCTGTCTTAAAACGGTTTTGTGCTTTCATTCGCGCAACGTATTCAGGATTGATTGCATTCCAAGTTTGGCTATTTTCGCCTGTTAAGTTTTGGGCAGCTTGAATGTCATTTGTATAGTTAGACATGACGATGTTCCTTATGTTTGAAAGTAAAATTTGATTAGCGAGTTTGTAAATTGAATGTTGCTGCTAACCGATGACTGAATCCTACTAATAGAATTTTGATAACGAAAGAAAATGGTAATGATTTCCATCATTTCTTACATGAATACATGTTGGCGCACTTTGAATTGCAAGGGGCGTGAGATAGATAGGTATTTTAATTTGCCTAATTGAATAGCTGCAGGAATGATAAATATATCGAGAGCAGATGAATTTTGCGTGCAAGTACTGCTTTTATCTCAGTTTTGCATAGGGATATTTTCGTCTGCTGTGAGTTTTGCACATGTTTTGCGACAAAAAAACTTAGCGGTTTTCAAAAAAATACCTTTGATACTACGTCATGTCATAAAAGGCTGCGTATAATCAAGCGTTTGAATAACAAGCAAATATAGGAATGAAATGAAGTTTGTGAATACCATTTTGCTATCAGCTCTGAGTATGGGTGTCGTAGCGCAAGAGCCTAAAAATGTGATTATGGTTGTTGGTGACGGAATGGGGCCTGCGTATACCACGGCGTATCGTTATTTCGCTGATGACAAGAACACCCTAGAAGTAGAGCAAACTGTTTTTGACCGCATGTTAGTGGGTATGGCAAGTACTTACCCCGCACGAATCTCTGGTTATGTAACTGACTCTGCGGCAGGTGCTACGGCCTTGGCCACAGGTGTGAAATCTTATAATGGCGCAATTGCCGTCGACGTGGATAAAAAACCAGTTTCTACCGTGCTTGAATGGGCGAAAGAGCAGGGAATGAAAACGGGCATCGCAGTAACGTCACAGATTAACCACGCGACTCCAGCAGGCTATTCCTCACATAACGAGAGTCGGAAGAACTACAATGAGATCGCCGACAGTTACTTTGACCGTAAAGTAGCGAATAGTTTTGTACTTGATGTCATGCTCGGTGGTGGTTGGGACTACTTCATACGTGACGATCGTAACTTAGTGGAGGAATTCCAAAACGTTGGTTACCAATACGTTGATAACATTGCAGAATTGGAAACAGCGGATTCCACGCAACCATTGTTAGGTTTGTTTGCAGAGCAAGGCTTAAATTGGGCGTTAGATATGCCCCCTAAGCAGCGTTTAAAAACGCTTACTCAAGCTGCGGTGAATCATCTTGAAAATGACCAAGGGTTCTTTTTACTTGTAGAAGCCAGTCAAATAGATTGGGCTGGTCATTCGAATGACGTTGGCGCCGCCATGTTCGAAATGCAGGATTTAGCACAAACGATGAGCTGGTTAGAGCAATACGTTGATGCCCATCCTGATACCTTATTGGTATTGACTGCGGATCATAGCACGGGCGGCTTTACCATTGGTGCGAACAAAATTTATCGCTGGGAGCCCCAATGGCTAGATAATTTGCAGGCTTCTCCATACGCCATTGCTAAGCGGTTAATGGCTGCAGAGAAAAAAAGCGCATTAGCAGCAGACTTACTGGGTTTCTCACTCAATGATGAAGAAAAGTCCATGATAGAAGCAATCGACACACAAGATGAAGAAATTGCTTATCAAACGGTAAAAGCCTTATTAGATGTGCGTACTAACACTGGCTGGACAACAGGTGGACACACAGGCGTGGATGTGCCTGTTTTTGCTAAAGGGCCAGGGAGTGAAATGTTTCGAGGAATGTTAAACAACACGCAAGTTGCGGATAATATCTTTACGTTACTGGGTCAGAAATGACGGCTGTGCAAACACCTGACGAATAATACCATTTCACGTTAAAAGTTGTCACTCAGCGAGCGTTTAAAAGGGTTTAAACAAGGCGCATAAATGAATCGTGGCTCTCTTTCGACGTTATGCAACGCAGTGTACGCTCTTTAAAACTCGTCTGCTAGAAATGCCCTAGCAGCTTTTGCTCTGGGTTCTCACTATTTGAAAGGGAACACGTATTACGACATCGCGACGTCTTAATCAAAAAAACGCTGATAGGGTTTCTATCAGCGTTTTTTGTTTGACCGCAAAATCCAAATCAATACGCGCTTAAATCACTCTTTGCGCCTAGAGGGAGTGCGATTATTGTTGCGCGAGGAAGTTCTCTAAATCCTCACCGGTTAACTTTTTGATTTGCGCGAACAAGTACCACAGGGCACCCATTAACATTATCATGCTGGGAATAACAATCACTGGGTAACTTAAGGCCGTCATGCGCCCTAATTCTTCTGTGTACTCTGTTGTTCCTGGCGGGCTAACTAAAATCACTTTCGCCAATACATAATTTAAAACTGAGGATAAGAAGAACGAACCGGCAACGATATAAGAACTGATCGCCATTTTACCTTCAAAATCACTGGTGGTCCCTTTTGCTTCGAGAGCTTGAGATAAGTTATCCCAATTGACAATTTGCTCATTAAGTACAAGGATCTTTAATAGGGGCTTAGTCGTGCGCTGAGTTATCAATACTGCGATACCGATAACTGCCGGAATGGCAGCTTCTTTTATCGCGATATATTCCGCAGGAAGTTCCAATAGGCTAATACCGCCAGTTAAAATTACGCTGACAATCCCTAACACAGAGAAGGCGTTTACTTTGCCTGATTCTTTTAGATCCCAAAGCCCATACCCGATGGGAAATATAAGTGCCGCAACAATACTCCATGCGGGCCCTAGGTATTGCTCAGAGCTCAAGTTGCTCATGATCACGACGGGAATAACGATATTAAATGCCAGATTTCCAAAAAATCCGTTTTGCTTTTTAGGGGCTTGATTACTCATTGGGGCCTTGATTAGTTTATAAACTGCTCATGCATTATAGGGAAGTTGCACTTCACGCTCTAGCACTACGTTTGGTTAATTTAATGATAAAGCCTTATTGCTCGTTTTTGTTTTGCCACTATAGGTTTTTAGCCCATAATCTTGCGGCAATTAAACCAGAGATAAAACCAAATAAGTGCCCCTCCCAAGATACAAAGGTTCTTGCGGGCAAGACACCGAATATTAGGCCGCCATAAAAAAAAGCCACCAACAAGGATATGATGATCAACTTAAACTTTCGACTCAAAAGGCCAGCCAATAATAGAAAGCCAAAATAACTGTATATCACACTACTAGCGCCAATATGACTGGCTGAGCGGCCAAATAACCACACCAATAATCCGGTTAGTATGATGCAAAAAAATGTGACGCCGAAAAATCGTTTATTGCCGTATTGCAACATCAGAAAACTCAGCACACACAATGGGATAATGTTCGATAGGTAATGGCTTAAACTCCCGTGTAAAAACGGCCCAGTTAAAACACCAATAAGTCCTGGGATATAGCGCGGAATATTACCGAAATGGTTTAATGCCCGCCCAGTTAGGAGGTTAATTATTTCGATGGCAGTGATTAAAACGAAAATGCAGCCAACAATTTTTAACTGTTGGCTTAAACCAGATGAAGTGCGCGATGTGAAGTTTTTGCTATTCATAAAACTGCGTTGATTAAGTGATAACAGTATTTTGACTTAAATGAATAGAAAATGAGATGTCAAATTGTCACAAAATAATATGCGGTAAATAACGCGACATATCTTGAGTAATAAGGGAGGTATCTTCCCTTACTGATATACCCGCTGGTTGATCGTCAACCAACCAAGAACCAATCAAGGTGTGATTATCTCCAAATTTTGGCAATGGCGAATAGGCTTGATAAATAAACCCTTCTTCACCATACGGTCCTTGAGCTTCAAGCACCGTTTTTCCGTTTTCAATAATACTGATATTGGCGCCTTCGCGAGAAAATATGGGTTTTTTTACCAGCTGAGTTTCGTTTGCTAGGTGCAGTTCGTCTTCAAAGTATGACGCGAGCAAATTAGGATGGCCGGGAAACATTTTCCATAACATGGGCATCAGCGCTTTATTAGATAAAACCGATTTCCACAGTGGCTCAACCCAGTGAGTACCAGAGGACTGAATATGCTGGGCAAAATCTTCACGCTGCATAAATTCCCATGGGTAAAGTTTAAATAACGTTTCGATGATTTGGTCGTCATGATCGGTAAACGCCGCACTTTCACTTAATCCAATATCTTCCATATAGACAAAGTAATCTGCGATCCCGGCTTCTCTGGCGCAGTCTTGCAAGTACTGCACCGTACCTCTGTCTTCGTCTGTGTCTTTGCAACACGCAAAATGCATGAAATCTAATTGATAGTGATGAGCTATTTCGCCCAATCGGATAACAAGCTTTTCCTGGAGGGAGTTAAATTGGTCGGCTTTTTTATGCACTAGCCCTTTGTTGACTTGCTCTTCTAACCATAACCACTGCCAAAACCCACTTTCATACAAGGAAGTCGGCGTATCTGCGTTATTTTCATATAGCTTTGCTGGCCCGCTGCCATCGTAACTAAAATCCAAACGCGAATATAAGCTTGGGTCACGATTCTTCCATGAATCTGCAATAGGCAGCCAAAATGTCTCAGGTATCTGAAAACGCGCCAGTAGGGCTTCATCATGAACCACGCGTTCGACCACTGCCAAACACATTTGGTGAATATCAGCAGTGGGCTGCTCTATGTCGTTTTCTATTTGGTTAAGGGTAAACTGGTAGTAAGCTGTTTCGTCCCAATAGGGCTCCCCGTGCATAGTATGGAATTTGAAGCCGAAATCAGCGGCTTTACGTTGCCAATTGGGGCGTTGCTGTATAGGAATACGAAACATAAAACGCGTTAGCCACCCCAACCACTGGACTTTCTACTAGAGCTGCCCCAGCTTGACTTAGCGCGTACACTGCTACCAAACCCACCACGGCTCATGGTTTTCGATACACTGGGCTTAGATTTGAACGCTTTTTTGCTGACGTTCATGTTGCGGCGGCGGTAGTCACCATAATCGCTGCCATCAGCGCCCATCCAACGGTGTCGATAAGACGAGTAGGGCGAATAGGAGGTAAACATGGGTTGAGTGTTATATCCCCTAGGTGAGAGTAGGTTACTTAACATGTAACCTGCCATAAAGGGCATAAAGAATGAACCGCTCTCGGTGCGCGTATAATTGCACTGATTCGCGCCGAACTCTTCTTCACATATTTGTCGTGATGCGTATTTAGGGCCAGTTCGCTGGGCTTCATCTAACGCGTCTTGGTAGGCGGTCTTACACAGTTCTTCTTGGCCTGGATTTTGATTGGTACAATCGTCTACTGAGGTATACACAGTGGCTTTTTCAGTTTCTTCACCGCAACCACTAAGCATTACTGCTGCAATACCTAATGCCAAAGGTTTGACTGAAAAGCCTTTACGCATACTCGCTAGGTTGATATTTGATGAGCGTTTACGCTGAGTCATATGGCCTCCTAGTACGTCATGCAGGCGGCATTTAGTAAACCTACCGCAACCGAAATGGCGGCTAGAATAGTACCTGCGGATATTTCATTATTAATGATGCGTTCGGCAATTTTCGGCATAAACGTAAAACGTAAAAGCAAAAACGCCACCACTTGGGCAACTATTGCCACCACACCCCATACGATAAAGTCTAGTAATGATGCAGAGTTTGCCACTGCGCTCGATAACGCCAGAGCAAAACCAATAATTGCACCACCAAAGCCAATGGCTGCAGCAAGGTTTTTCTCTTGTTTGACTAACTTCCATTCATCATGGGGTGTAACAAACGCATAGACAATTTTGAATACAAATAGTAGTACGATTGATACAGCGAAATAGGCAACGAAGTGGCCGAGCCCAGAAATTGAATTGAGTATTGTTTCCATCATTTTTCCTTTATTTATTGGGAACCGTTAGCCGTTTATAGAGATGTCGGCTTGCGCTATATTAAAGCCGCTGCTGATGACTAAGCAGCGATCAAGGTTTTGCCCTACTAGTTTTTCTTCACCACTTACCAACAGCGCTTCAATGTCGCTGTTATCTAGCTCACGCTCGTAAAGCATGACGAACTGGTCAGTTTCACTGACATCACCATCTTCTTCATAAGTTTTTTCGGTCATCGCCACAGCGGGAGATACATCGCCAACGGCATCCCAAACACGCTGATAAGTATGCCCTTCGAGGGTGTACAGTGCTTGAGATATGTCGCTTTTTAGCAGTTGTTGCCACTGAGCATCTGAGCCAACGGTTTTGGTTTCATAGAAATACCATAATTTGACATCAGTAATGTGATTTTCTGTTATGCCGCCATCTAATACGACCTGTAAAAATGCATCGTCATCGGTGTAAAAGCGCAGAATTTTGCCACCTGAATCTAAATCGACTTCACCAACCGCCTGAATAATATGTGAGCTGGCTGCAGACTCAATGATAAGGCTTGGTTCTATTAGTTTGAGTTTTAGTGGATCAATTTGAAATGAACCACCCAAGTAAAGGCCCATAATTTCAGGCGCTTTTGGGGTTTTAGTGGTGTCTTTTTTACCAAATAATTTACTGAACATATTATTCCTCAGAAAAACGTTGCCACTCGATATGCTTGATCCTCGACTCGGCGATATAAAATACTTTGTCACCTGGAGAAAGCTGCTCGTCTAAATTGGGATTAACTTGTATGTTTAACTTGTCGTGGCTCTTAGACGTGCCGATGAGGGTCGCATTATAACGAGATTTCAATTGATTAAATGCTAAGCCGACGGGCATCGATGGCATATCAAGGGGAAGGGAGTCTGAATACTGCGCCTGGCCTTCAGCCACACTAAGTAAGTCGTGATGTAGCACGCTTGAACCTGGATCAAACGCTGATTTTGCCAACATTTCTATTGCCACGCTCGGAGTACATTCAACATTCGGGCAGTGCCGTTGAAGCAAGTTAGCTAATGTTTCATCGGTGAAATAAGCCACCATTTGCGCACTCGGATTGCGCTGACTGCAATAGAGCGCCGTGGTCATGGTTAAATCGTCTTCTGGGTTGTCCATCAATACCACTTTTGCATCAGCGATACATGCGCGATCCATGTCTTTGTCGTTGCTAAAGCTATTGACTTTGACGAATTCAATTTTGTCCGGCATGGGGTTAGTAATGTCAGCCCGAACACATAACACTATAGTGGGGCGTTCATCTACTGCTTCACGCTCACGCAATAATAAGTCCAATAACCTGAGGGTGCGCTGCTCATTCCACCCAAGTACCAGAATATGATTAGATACCGATAAACTTTGCAAACCCTTTACTCCTTTCAACCACTGAAATGACACCCATGAAGCCACGCGACCAATAACAAGTGCAAAAAAGCTTAGGCCAACAGGGATAACATACAAAGAAACGATGTATTTACCCGCAGTCGTTGTTGGCGATAAGTCTCCGTAACCCACTGTTGAGCCCGTTACCACCAACCAATAAATAAAATCTGTGGTGTTTGTTAGTGCGTCTTCGCCAGCAAGAGCCATTAAACACCAACTTGAAACGGTGTAAAAACTTAACGCGATTAATAAGGTATACCAACGCATTTCAGCAAAATACTGAGACAGCATCCTGCGTATTTTTATAAACATGGCGTTAACTTCAGGTTATTGTTATTTCGGCATATTCTTTCATATCCCAAGCCATTAGCCAATGTGACGCATTCCTTTGTGAGATATAGTGGCACAAACTAAGCAGTAAAATAAGAAAATGGCCTGTCAGCAACTGCTGACTGGCCATTTAAATTGTCGCGGCTTACTTGCCTAGAATGCGGCTTAACTCATCGTCGGCAGACGTTTGACCGCCTTTAATACCGGCTTGCGCCAAACGTTTCTCTAAATCATCGCTCGACTCTTCAGTTGCCAATTCCTGTGCGGCTTGCAATTCTGCATCACGCAAGGTTTGTTTGTCTTGAATACGCTGCAGCGATTCAGTAGCCGTTTTCATTTTACTGTTTGCGCCTAAATGACGAGACGATACAGCGACCTGAGCCTTTTGCACAGACTCAGTGGCCTTTACCATATCAACCTGTTGCTCTAAGCGGCGCAAATTGGCTTTAGCTTGACTGATATTGTTGGCTAACTGCTTCTCCGACTGCTTGAACTGATCTAAATACTTTTGCTCACCTTCCTGTTCAGCCTTTAAATCACTGACTTTTTGCGCACAATCAAGGGCTAACTGACGATCAGAATCTATAGCTTTACGAGCATGCTCTTCGTATTGCTCGATAGATGATTGTAAGCTGGCGACTTTCTGCTGAGAAAGTTTACACTTGGCAAGTATTTGCGTGCGTGCATGGTCCGATTTGCGCAGCTCGTCTTTTGCTTCACGGATCTCTTGCTCAAGGATGCGAATTGCTTGGCTGTCTACAACTGTCTGCGCTGCTTCTGTTGCACCACCTTTAACGGCCGTTACTAATTTTCTCCACACCGACATAATGTCACTCCTCGATTAAAGTAAATGTTCTGCATAAGCATCTAAAAATGCTTCTACATTTTGAAATAGGGTTTGCACTTCGATCTTCACACTCTCGGGTTTCGATTGTGAACTCAACGAGCCAAAGGCGGTGTAATATTCATCGCCCGCCACGTTAGAAATTCCCACTGTGGTTAACGGGAAAATCATATGGGACTTTAAAATCTCTTCGTTTAACGCTGTTTTGTCTTTCACCTCATTTACTGAGAAAAGTAAAGACTCAACAAGGATTTGCTCTCCGCTTATCGCTAGCCAGGCATCTACGCCGTCGCTATTGGCAATTAATAAGCAATTCTCTTCACGGGTAACAACGAGATCTTGGTTGTCACTAAAAAGGGCCTCAAGTTGATTAAGATCCCATGTCATGGCTACTCTCCTGTATGGCTAATGACCGTTATTCGTGTATGGCTCAATTTTTCATTGAGCTGTTCAGCAAAACTCGGGCTTAGTGTAGTCAGTTGAAAAACAATTAGTCAAATATTATTTTCCACATTTGATATTTATTTATCACTAATGTAAATTATACGTCACATTTATAGCATTGGTATCATTATGCAAAATCATTCGGATGGTCTGACAGCAAAACAGACAAATAGTGCCTCTGCGGATTGGCGTCAAGTCGTCCAGCGTTTACTAAAAGCGGAAATGTCAAAGCGTGGTGTTAAATATCAGGATCTTAGTGAACGCCTAGTTTCAATTGGGGTGAATCAAAGCGCAGACAACCTCCGCAATAAAGTAAACAAAGGCATTATGGGCGCTGATTTGTTGTTACAAATCATGTATGTGCTCAACATGCGTCGCATTGAGCGTGACGAGATTGTGGATATGTTCAGTGACATGGGGCAAGATCTATCGCAAGAGCGATGAAATAACGTATTTATGTCTGGCGAGTATAGTTCTGTACAACAAGTTTCGTTACAGCAAAATTGTACTCAATATGGCGTTACGTAATATAGCGTTAGGTATTCTAGCGCCGCCCTAGGTAGGTAATAATAGAAGCAAAAAAAAGCCCAACGCAAGAGTCGCTGGGCAAAGTAACAGTTAGGAGAAACGTCAATAATATATAAACTGTTGACGTCATTTTAGCCGCATCAAGCCAAGTAACAAGGCAACTTGAGTATGCCAAGGCAATTGCAGGTATCAATTAATATACGTAAAATAACGGGCTAATTTCCCAGGATGATATATGAAAGTTTCTGAATTCCAGTTTGATTTACCTGAAGCCCTTATTGCGCGTTACCCCACCAAAGAGCGCACCGCAAGTCGATTAATGCATTTAGCCAAAACAGGCTTATCTCATTTGCAATTTACCGACGTCGTTGACTTGATCCACCCGGGCGATTTGCTGATTTTTAACAATACTCGCGTCATCCCTGCGCGATTATTAGGGCAAAAAGCATCAGGCGGTAAAGTAGAGGTGCTGATTGAGCGTATTGTTGACGAGCATCATGTTTTAGCGCATGTGCGTGCCAGTAAATCTCCCAAAGAGGGCAGTCAATTGCTCCTTGAGGACAAAGTGGAAATGGAAATGGTAGGACGCCAAGACGCTTTGTTCAAATTAAGGCTGCTTAACCCTGAGCCGATCCTTGAGATCCTCGAGCAATACGGCCACATGCCTTTACCTCCTTATATTGACCGCCCTGATGAAGAATCTGATAAGGAACGTTATCAAACCGTTTATAACGAAAAGCCTGGTGCGGTTGCGGCTCCAACGGCTGGGTTACATTTTGATGATGCGATTTTACAGAAATTAAAAGACAAAGGGGTCAGTACTGAATTTGTGACTTTGCATGTGGGAGCTGGTACCTTTCAACCTGTGCGCGTTGACAACATTCTTGAGCATCAAATGCACTCTGAGTATGCAGAAGTGCCACAAAATGTGATTGATGCTATCGCCAAAACGAAAGCCGCGGGTAAACGCGTTATCGCTGTGGGAACTACCTCTGTTAGATCGTTAGAATCTGCAGCGAAAGCAGCGTCGACCAACGGCACTGAGCTTGCGCCTTTTTTCAGTGATACGGATATCTTTATCTTCCCTGGCTATCAATTTCAGGTAGTCGATGCCATGTTGACCAATTTTCATCTTTCTGAATCAACGCTCATTATGTTAGTCAGTGCCTTTGCCGGAAAAGAAAATGTCATGAACGCGTACCAAGAAGCGATTGCCCAGCAATACCGCTTTTTTAGTTATGGTGACGCGATGTTTATCGAAAAAAATCAGCCTGCGAATAAGGATTAACCTGCACGAAGAAGGCTAGTGAGTAATTAGTGCGTTATTAGTTTTTATTCATTCATGCAATTCGTATATAATCCGGCCACTTTTTGTCAGCAACTCGCTTGTTAGGCATTTAAAATCACCTAAGACGAGAAAACGCTGGTAAGCAAGCCTTATCAGCAGGAAGTATTTATGCAATTTGAATTAGACAACACAGACGGAAAAGCTCGCCGCGGCCGTCTTAAATTTGACCGAGGCGTAGTTGAAACGCCAGCGTTTATGCCTGTGGGCACATACGGTACGGTTAAAGGCATGACGCCAGAAGAGCTCGATGACACAGGTGCGCATATTTGCCTCGGCAATACCTTTCATTTAATGCTGCGACCTGGCACTGAAATCATCAAACAGCACGGTGATTTACATGATTTTATGCATTGGCAAAAGCCTATTCTGACCGATTCAGGCGGTTTTCAGGTCTTTAGCTTAGGTGACTTGCGCAAAATTACTGAAGACGGAGTTACTTTCCGCTCACCAATCAATGGTGAAAAAATATTACTAACCCCTGAAAAGTCCATGCAAGTACAACGTGACTTGGGCTCTGACATAGTAATGATTTTTGATGAATGCACACCGCACCCGGCCACCGAAAGCGAAGCGCGTCAATCAATGGAGCTGTCGTTACGCTGGGCGAAACGAAGTAAAGCGGAGCATGGGGACAACCCATCAGCGCTATTTGGTATCATTCAAGGCGGCATGTACGAAGGTCTTAGAGATGTATCATTACAGGGACTCGAAGAAATCGGCTTCGACGGCTATGCCATTGGTGGTTTATCTGTAGGTGAGCCTAAAGAAGATATGATCCGTATTTTGGATCACACCACTGATAAGATCCCAGCAAATAAACCACGCTATTTGATGGGGGTAGGTAAACCGGAAGACTTAGTCGAAGGCGTACGCCGCGGAGTGGACATGTTCGATTGTGTTATGCCAACGCGTAATGCGCGAAACGGTCATCTTTTTGTCACCAGCGGCATCGTAAAAATTCGTAATGCAGTGCATAAAACGGATACTGGTCCACTAGACGATAAATGTGATTGTTACACTTGTAAAAACTATTCCCGGTCATATCTACATCACTTGGACAAATGTAACGAAATATTAGGCGCGCGTTTAAATACTATTCATAACTTGCGATATTACCAGCGTGTTATGCAAGGCTTAAGAGACGCGATTGCCTCTGAGACGTTAGATGAATTCGTTGCGGATTTTTACGCACAAAAAGATATGCCGGTACCGGCGCTATAACAACAAACTTAACAAACTATGGGGAATTTATGAGCTTATTTATCTCTGATGCACATGCACAGGCAGCACCAGGTGGTGCAACAGGCGGCGGTTTCGAAATGCTAATTATGCTTGGCGTATTCGGATTGATTTTTTATTTTATGTTATACCGCCCTCAAGCAAAGCGTGTAAAAGAGCATAAAAATTTGGTTAGCTCATTGAGTAAAGGCGATGAAGTCTTGACGCAAGGCGGCATGGTAGGTCGTATAGTGAAAGTGTCAGAAGAGAAGGATTTTCTTGAGATTGCACTTAACGATACAACCAACATCGTTGTACAAAAATCTGCTATCTCAGCTGTGTTGCCAAAAGGCACAATGAAAGCGATTTAAAATGAGTTACCTTAAATAAAGCGGGCGATTGCCCGCTTTATTTATGTTTACGACATTCAAAATGGAAGGATTTTCACGTGTTAAACCAAACTCCGTTATGGAAGTATCTTGTACTGATTTTTATCGTCGGTATGTGTGCTCTATACGCTACGCCAAATTTGTACGGTGAAGACTACGCCGTTCAAATCTCTGCCGGCCGCAATGCCAGTGTCGATGAGTCACTGTTAAACAAGGTCACAGAAACCTTATCTAGCGAAAACATAGAAGCAAAAAATATCGCGCTAGATAATGAACAAATTTTAGTTCGCTTAACCAATTCCGATAGTCAGCTAATCGCACGAGAAACCCTGCAGCGAGCGTTAGGTGACGATTACTATGTTGCTATGAACTTAGCCCCAGATACCCCAGCGTGGCTTGAGGCCATTGGTGGTGCGCCAATGAAACTCGGCCTAGATTTGCGTGGTGGTGTGCACTTTTTAATGGAAGTAGACATGAACTCTGCAGTCAATAAGTCATTTGAAGACATGGTGTCAGACTTTAGAAGTGCTTTACGTGAAGAGGGGATTCGCTATCGCACTGTGCGCCAAGTTGAAGGCGGGGTTGAAATATTCTTCCGTGACCAAGATACCCTAGATAAAGCAGAGTTCTTTTTACGTAACCGTAATCGTGACTTGGTTTTCACTGAGAAAAATGACCTTAAAATCGTGGTCAGTATGTCAGAGCAAAAGCTTGCTGAAACCCGTGATTACGCGGTCAAGCAGAACATCACCATTATCCGTAATCGGGTAAATCAATTAGGTGTGGCTGAGCCAAGTGTACAAAAGCAAGGCGTTGATCGCATCGCCGTGCAATTACCTGGTATACAAGATACTGCCCGTGCTAAAGAAATTCTAAATGCAACGGCAACGTTAGAATTCCGCTCGGTAGATTTAGATCATGATGTACGTGATGCGGTTGCGGGGCGTGTACCTGCAGGCTCTGAACTGGTACTCGATCAACAAGGTCAGCCGCAGTTGCTGAAAAAGAAAATCATTTTGACTGGTAATCACATCATTGATGCTAACTCTAGCGCAGATGAGTACGGTATTCCTCAGGTGAATATTTCACTTGATTCTAAAGGTGGCAGTAAGATGTCACAGTTTACCAAAGACAGTATTGGTAAGCCGATGGCGACCGTCTTCATTGAATATAAATCAACCGGTGAGCGAGATGCTAACGACAAGCTGATTTTTGAAGCGAAGCGTGAAGTGATCAGTATCGCTACCATTCAAGCACGCTTGGGCAGCAGTTTCCGTATTACTGGGTTAGACTCGCCACAAGAAGCCCACAACCTGTCGCTACTACTCAGAGCTGGTGCACTGATAGCACCTATTCAAATTGTAGAAGAGCGCACTGTTGGGCCAAGCTTAGGTAAAGAGAACATTGCACTGGGTACACAAGCCATCATTTGGGGCTTTGTCGCAGTACTTATCTTTATGCTGATTTATTACAAAGCATTTGGTTTGGTCGCGAACCTTGCTCTAACTCTAAACTTAGTGATGATCGTTGGCATTATGTCGATGATCCCTGGCGCAACATTATCGCTACCTGGTATGGCGGGTATCGTGTTAACTGTTGGTATGGCGGTTGATGCAAACGTTCTGATATTCGAGCGTATCCGTGAAGAGCTACGTGAAGGGCGCAGCCCGCAACAGGCAATACACCATGGGTACGACAGTGCATTCTCGACCATTCTTGATGCCAACATCACTACTTTTATTGCCGGTCTGATTTTGTTTGCTGTGGGCACAGGTCCAATTAAAGGCTTCTCGATCACCTTAATGATTGGTATTGCCACTTCCATGTTTACCGCTATTTTTGTTACCCGTGCTGTTGTAAATGCATGGTGTGGTGGTAAGCCTTTGAAAAAATTATCAATATAGGAGCGCTGACATGCAATTGTTAAACATGAAAGAAACTGTTGGCTTTATGTCGTTACGCGTTCCCGCAGCGATACTATCCGCGTTACTGGTTATCGGCTCTTTGGTATCCCTTGGTGTTAATCAGCTTAATTGGGGTTTGGACTTCACCGGCGGTACGCAGATTGAAATGCGATATGAAGGTGTGGCTAACTTAGACGCGGTTCGCGCTGAGTTAACCCAAGCCGGTTTTATTGAGCCGACGGTGCAAAACTACGGTAGTAGCCAAGACATACTTATTCGCATTGCGCCGATGGAAGGCGTTAAAAACGTCGAAATTGGCGACCGCGTTGTCGCCGCGTTACAAGCAGCCGATCCGAGTGTTGAAAAACGTGGTATTGCCTTTGTTGGGCCAAATATTGGTGACGAACTAGCCGAGCAGGGCGGGTTAGCCATGTTGGTCTCCTTGCTTTGTATTCTGGTATACGTAGCAATGCGATTCGAATGGCGTTTTGCTTTGGGTTCAGTTGTGGCGCTTGCCCATGACGTGATCATTACCTTGGGTCTGTTCTCGGTTTTACAACTAGAATTCGATTTAACGGTATTGGCTGCTGTACTTGCTGTTATTGGTTACTCCTTGAACGATACCATAGTCGTATCAGATAGGATCCGTGAAAACTTCCGTAAAATACGTAATTCAGAAACCGAAGAGATTATTAATATTTCACTGACCCAGACTTTGAACCGTACCATTATTACCTCACTTACAACGATATTGGTATTGATGTCATTGTTCTTCTTAGGCGGGGCAACTATTCATGGCTTTGCAACTGCATTGCTGTTTGGTGTGATAATCGGTACGTATTCGTCGATCTACGTTGCTAGCTTAGTGGCGCTATGGTTAGGTGTAAGCCGTGAAGACTTGATGCCTACAGAGATTGAAAAAGAAGGTGCTGACCAAGAGTCAATGCTGTAGCAAATTAGATTACCCATAAGGGTAAACAGAGTTGCGCATCGAGAGCCGTTTGATTAACCATCAAGCGGCTTTTTTGTTGGTGTATTTATGCTAACACTTTCTATTCGGTACTCGGTACTCAGCTTTTGAATGCAAAGATTGGTCGTCTTTTTTGGCTACAAAAAAAGCGAGCCATAGGGCTCGCTTTAAAAAGGTCATACGTTCTTACGTCATTACGCTCTTAACCTATTACAACCTTAAGCTTTCAAATTCTTGACTAGGGTTTGCACGACTTTAGCGCTTCCAGCAACGATGTCACCGTTTTGCATAGGGTCGTTGTTACCTTTAAAATCTGTTACTAAGCCGCCAGCTTCACGAACGAGAAGTTCACCCGCTGCAATATCCCAAGGCTTCAAGCCACTTTCCCAGTATCCGTCATAGCGACCAGCAGCAACGTATGCTAAATCCAGAGCAGCTGAACCACTACGGCGTACGTCACCGGCTTGAAAAAAGATGTTGCGGAAGCTTTCAAGGTAAGTGGGCAAGGTGTCTTTGTTTTTGTATGGTAGTGCGGTGGCAAGGATCGTTTGATTCAACTCTTTTGCTTTACTAGCACGAATACGGAAACCGTTAAGTTGAGCGCCTGCGCCTTTACTTGCAGTAAATAGTTCGCCGCGAATCGGATCGAATACTACTGCTTGGTCTAAACGACCTTTGTGCATCAGTGCAATAGAAACTGCGAAGTGGGGGATACCCTTAATAAAATTGGTGGTGCCGTCTAGCGGGTCAATGATCCATTTATAATCAGTGTTGCTACCTTCTACTACGCCACCTTCTTCACCTACAAAACAGTGATCAGGGTAAGATTGCTGAATTTTGCGAATAATTGCTTGCTCGGCTTCTTTGTCGACTCGCGTTACGAAGTCGTTACTGCCTTTGGCTTCAATCATGAGTTCAGATTGATTTTCAAAACCACGAGCAATGACGTTGCCCGCAGAACGCGCCGCGCGCACTGCTATATTCAGCATAGGATGCATAGTAAAACCACCAATTTTTAAAAGAACGTTAAGATAAGGATTTGTCATCCGTTACAGATTAGGCAACAGGTGAACAAAAAATCGCCGCGCAGTGTATCAAACCACAGAATATTCGCAATCATAATCTGGATTTATCACAAACTATGTTAGCGTACATGTCTCAGTTTACTTATTTTTAATACCAGATTAAGCGTACCTAATGTTAAAACGAATTCATCACGTTGCCGTTATCTGCAGCGACTATGCGCGCTCGAAGCACTTTTATACCGAAATTCTAGGGCTTAGGGTTATTGCCGAAAATTACCGTGCCCATCGCGACTCGTACAAACTAGATTTAGCACTACCCGATGGTGGGCAGATTGAACTGTTTTCGTTTCCCGGGGCACCTGCGCGCCCCTCTCGTCCAGAAGCACAAGGCTTACGCCACTTAGCGTTTGTGGTTGAGGATGTGGAAAAAACGGCTTCTGTTTTAACGGCAAAAGGAGTTGAGGTTGAGCCAATCAGAGTGGATGAGTACACCGATAAAAAATTTACTTTCTTTGCCGACCCTGACGGTCTGCCGTTAGAGCTTTACCAAGGGCAAATTGTATTTAATCAATAAGGAGTGCGAAATGAGATGGATTTTGTTGTGCGGTATATTGTTGGGGTTATCAGGTTGTGGTCATACCCAAGTACATTTGTACGCTAAGTACCTTTCAGAATCAGAGGTAAACAGAATATCCGAGCAATTAGAAAAAGATGATTTTGATGTTGATGTTAATCAGCTTACTTTTCCTATTTCGATTAGAAGAAATAGCCTAGTTTACTCACTGATGCTACCCGAACAGAGTGAGTTAACACGCTTAACGCAAAGCACGGCGAAATTAGGGTATTCGGTTGAAAGTGAAGTGCCACTTTTTAGTAATAATCATTCTTTCACTGGTGATTCTATAGGGTTGTTTTTAATTCCTGAAGGCCTAGATGTGGCGGCATTGAGGTCCTATGAAGGACTTGTTGGTCGCTACTATAGCAAAGCGTGTGTTGTAGAAGTGCAGTTGCTGCTAAATTTAGACAAAACTTACACCCTGGTTAGCGCGCTTCAAGAAAACAGTGAAGCTGATACCTTTGATAACAAGCAAGAAACGCTACTTTCAGGTTTTTGGAAGGTCACTCAATATCCTTATGTTCAGTTGAGTGGCCCGAAAAGCCTTCCTTGGGTTGCGTCGTTTGAGGCACAGGTGCAAGATGAAATTGAGTTTGGCGTAGCAGTGCAGAACACCTACCTTGAGCCTTTGAGTGATTACGAACGTTTTCATTTCTGCCAGTTTTATAAAGGTAAGGTGCTTTAATTCTGAGGTAAACTTGGCCAAAACGTTAACGCGCACATAATTTGTAGCAACTACATCAGGGTACGGGCCGCGCCAATACTACTTTCGTGCGCAAAATGTGCTATTATCCGCGCCCTAAAATCCGCAAACCGTCAGATAAACCCTTGCTATGCTAGAAAATATTAAAATCGTACTGGTTAACACATCCCATACGGGCAATATTGGTTCAACAGCGCGAGCCATGAAAACCATGGGCTTGAGTCAGCTGGTGCTGGTTGATCCTGTGTCTCCCCCTGATGGTAAGTCCAGTGCCTTAGCGGCTGGTGCGGGTGACGTACTGGCCAATGCAAAAACGGTGTCGACCGTAGCAGAGGCTGTCGCGGACTGCGGTTTAGTCGTTGGTACAAGTGCCCGCTCTAGAACGTTATCTTGGCCTATGCTTGAGCCTCGTGAATGCGGTGAAAAGTTAGTATCCGAAGTGCCTAATTATCCTGTTGCCTTAGTATTTGGCCGCGAAAACAACGGTTTAAGTAACGAGGAGCTACAGCAATGCCATTTCCATGTATGTATTCCCGCCAATCCTGAATATAGCTCGTTGAACTTGGCCGCCGCAGTACAAACGCTATGTTACGAAATTCGGATGGCCCATCTTAATGAAACGCGACATGAGACCACTGTGCAGGGAGAATACCCGCTGGCAGAAGAGCTAGAAGGTTTTTATAGCCATTTGGAACAAACCCTATTCAAAACGAATTTTATCATTCCAAAACATCCAGGTATGGTCATGACCAAATTACGCCGCTTGTTTAATCGTGCTCGTCCTGAAACCCAAGAGCTGAACATACTGCGTGGCATTTTGGCGTCCATCGAAAAGAGCAGCAAAGAAAGCAAATAATTATGTTTGAGCGCATTAAAGAAGATATTCAAAGTGTATTCCATCGCGATCCTGCGGCGCGCAATACCTTTGAAGTGTTAACCAATTACCCTGGGCTGCATGCCATTTGGTTTCATCGTTTAAGCCATCGTTTGTGGAAAGCAAATTGGCGCTGGTTAGCGCGCAGCTTATCAACATTTTCTCGTTGGGCAACAGGGGTTGAAATTCATCCTGGAGCAAAGCTGGGTCGCCGCTTCTTTATTGATCACGGAATGGGCGTCGTCATCGGGGAAACAGCAGAAATTGGCGACAATGTGACCCTTTATCACGGTGTCACCCTTGGTGGTACATCATGGAGCGCAGGCAAACGCCATCCCACTTTAGAAGATAATGTTGTTATCGGAGCTGGGGCTAAAATTCTTGGGCCTATTACTATGCATAAAGGGGTTAAGGTTGGTTCTAACTCAGTGGTGGTTAAAGACGCACCAGAAGGGGCTACCGTCGTGGGGATACCAGGGCGTATCGTCATGCCCAGCGCTAACAAGGAACAGAACGGCCACAGAGCTAAAATTGCGCGTAAATACGGCTTCGATGCCTATGCCATTTCTGATGAAAACCCCGACCCGGTTGCTAACGCGATTGGCCTAATGCTTGACCACGTTCACCTTATTGATACTAAGGTCGAAGAAATGTGTAAAGAGATCAATAACATGGGGGGGAGTGTTTGTGGTAAGTCGTTGCCTACCCTTGAAATTGATAGTTTTGGTGATCATTTAACGACGGCGGAAAAAGAATCAGCGAAAGCGTCTTTCGACCCACAAATCTAACGTTGGATCTATTAGCGACCTACAGTTGCTCGTTAAAAATACTTGAGTAAAACAGTAGGATAAATACTTGACTAAAATAGTCGGGTTTGGGACAATAGCTGCAAGTTTTTAGCTAGGTGTTCAGAATGAAATTAACTTCTAAAGGTCGTTACGCTGTTACAGCAATGTTGGATGTAGCATTACATTCACAGCGTGGTCCCGTGTCGTTAGCCGATATATCTGAACGCCAAGAAATATCATTATCTTATTTAGAGCAACTTTTTTCACGTCTACGTAGAGAAAAATTGGTCGACAGTGTTCGTGGTCCTGGTGGCGGTTATAAGTTAGGTCGCAATCCCAGTGATATACCTATTGGTGAAGTGATCCGAGCGGTAGATGAGTCAGTTGACGCAACGCGTTGTCAGGGCCAATCAGATTGCCAAGGTGGTGAACGCTGTCTTACCCACAGTTTATGGCAGGATTTAAGCGAGCGCATCAGCCTTTTTCTCGATGGTATCACCCTTGGAGAGCTGATGGCGCAGCACGACGTGAAGTTAGTGGCAGACAGACAAGATAAAACGAAACATCTTAATTATATTGCTGGCAACGAAATCGAAGTGAGCTTGCAGTAAATAAGCGGAGTAAACAATGAGCGACATTAAGTTACCAATTTATTTAGATTATTCATCAACCACCCCGGTTGATCCTCGCGTTGCTGCCAAAATGGCGGAATGTTTAACCAACGAAGGCAACTTTGGTAACCCTGCGTCTCGTTCTCACCGTTTCGGTTGGGTAGCAGAAGAAGCTGTCGACGTTGCCCGTAATCAAATTGCTGATTTGATTAATGCTGATCCGCGTGAAATTGTTTTCACCTCTGGTGCAACTGAATCAAATAACCTTGCAATTAAAGGTGCAGCGCATTTTTACGGTAAGAAAGGCAAGCACCTTATTACAGTGAAGACTGAGCACAAGGCCGTACTTGATACATGCCGTCAGTTAGAGCGTGAAGGCTTTGAAGTTACTTACTTAGATCCTGAGCCGAATGGCTTGGTTGATATCGAAAAATTTACTGCGGCTATCCGCCCTGACACCATCCTTGCTAGCGTTATGCACGTGAATAACGAAATTGGTGTGATTCAAGACATTGCAGCTATCGGTGAAGTATGTCGCGAACGCAAAGTGCTATTTCATGTTGATGCAGCCCAAAGTACAGGTAAAGTGGCTATCGATTTACAAGCGCTGAAAGTAGACATGATGTCCTTCTCAGCCCATAAGTCTTATGGCCCTAAAGGGATCGGTGCGCTTTATGTTAGCCGTAAGCCTCGCGTTCGTCTTGAAGCGCAAATGCATGGTGGCGGCCACGAGCGCGGTATGCGTTCTGGCACTATGGCAACGCATCAAATCGTTGGTATGGGCGAAGCATTCCGTATCGCACAAGAAGAAATGGCGACTGAGAATGAACGCATCTTAATGCTGCGCAATCGTTTATGGGACGGCATTAAAGACATTGAAGCGGTTTATATTAACGGTGACATAGAGCAACGCGTTGCGGCAAACTTAAATGTGAGTTTTGCTTTCGTTGAAGGCGAATCTTTGATTATGGCTCTTAAAGATATGGCCGTGTCCTCAGGTTCTGCTTGTACTTCAGCCAGCTTAGAGCCTTCATATGTGCTTCGCGCACTAGGCTTGAACGATGAGTTAGCGCACAGCTCAATTCGTTTCACAATCGGCCGTTTTACCACTGAAGCAGAAATTGATCATGTGGTCAGCGTAGTACGTAACGCAATCGACAAATTACGTGATATGTCTCCTTTGTGGGATATGTACAAAGAAGGCATTGATTTGAATACGGTTGAGTGGGCTCACCACTAGTATTTGAACAAATGATAGAATTGACAGTAAGGCGATAACGCCTTCACAAATGAGGTAACCATCATGGCTTACAGCGAAAAAGTAATCGATCACTACGAAAATCCACGTAACGTGGGTGGCTTTGACAAAAACGATCCTAGTATAGCTACGGGTATGGTCGGCGCACCAGCATGTGGTGACGTTATGAAATTGCAATTGAAAATCGGTGCGACCGGTATAATCGAAGATGCGAAATTCAAAACGTACGGTTGTGGCTCAGCGATTGCGTCTAGCTCATTAGTGACAGAATGGGTTAAAGGCAAATCAATTGACGATGCGGTTAAGATTTCAAATACCGATATTGCTGAAGAGCTGGCATTGCCGCCGGTAAAAATTCACTGTTCAATTTTGGCCGAAGATGCCATTAAAGCAGCAGTTGAAGATTACAAAAAGAAACACCTGTAAACGTTAGACGAATAAGGAGACCAAAGTGGGAATTAAAATTTCTGAGGCCGCGGCACAACGCGCTACTAGCTTTCTGCAAAACAGAGGCTCAGGGCTAGGCTTGCGCTTGGGAGTCAAAACCACTGGTTGTTCTGGTTTAGCCTATGTATTGGAATTTGTCGACGAGTTAAACGAAGATGACCACGTTTTTGAAGATAATGGCGTTAAAATTATTATTGACGGCAAGAGCTTGGTGTACTTGGATGGGACCGAATTGGACTTTGCTAAAGAAGGTCTCAATGAAGGGTTTCAATTTAATAACCCTAATGCAAACGGCGAATGCGGCTGCGGCGAAAGTTTCAACGTATAAAGACAATACGTGGCTTAAAGAAGCAGGCTAACAAGCCTGCTTTTTATTAGCTAACGCGAACGTTTATCACGATGTAATCCCGCTGCGCGGTTTGCATCAAAATGATCTACCATCAAAAGACGCTAATTGTTATGAATTATTTTGCGCTATTCAATCTAACGCCTTCATTTGATATCGACAAAGCAGCGCTTGCAGCGACGTATCAGCAGCTACAGAAGCTTACTCATCCAGATAAATTTGCGACGGCCAGTGAGCGCGACAAACTCATCGCATTGCAAAAAAACGCCCAAGTAAATGACGGTTATCAAGTGTTAAAAACCCCCCTTAGCCGAGCAGAGCATATGCTAGAGCTGCGGGGTGTAGAGTTACAGCATGAGCAAAAAACCATGCAAGATGGCGCATTTTTAATGCAGCAAATGGAATGGCGCGAACAATTAAATGATGCACAACATGCTAGTGACCCTCTTAGTGCTCTTGAATCTTTGGATGAAGATGTGGCGGCAGACATAACGCGATTGTTGAGTGAGCTTGGCACATTACTTGAACAATTTGATGATGAATCAAATGAAAACGCGGCAAATCTGGTACGTAAACTAAAATTTTTATTTAAGTTACGGCACGAAATTGAACTCAAAGAAGACGCATTAAGCGACTTTTGAAACAACTAAACGGTTTTTATAATGGCATTACTCCAAATCGCAGAACCAGGCCTAAGCGCAGCTCCGCATCAGCGTAAGCTTGCTGTGGGTATCGATTTAGGCACAACAAACTCCCTAGTGGCGACTGTACGTAGCGGTCAGGCGGAAACGCTGGGCGACGACAACAATCAGCACCTGTTACCTTCAGTGGTGAAATATGCAGCTAATAGCGTTGTAGTGGGTGAGCAGGCCAAGCTAGATGCGAGTCTAGATCCTGCTAATACGATTGTTTCCGTTAAACGCTTTTTAGGTCGAAGCCTCAGTGACATCCGTAGTAGCTACCCAAATTTACCTTACGATTTCGATGAGTCAAACCCCAGCTCACCTCTGTTAAATGTCGTAGGGCGCCAGGTGAATCCAGTAGAGGTGTCATCTGAAATACTGACTGCACTGCGTTTACGCGCAGAGCAAAGCTTAGGCGAAGAGTTAAGTGGCGCTGTGGTGACAGTTCCTGCCTATTTTGATGATGCTCAGCGTCAAGGAACTAAGGACGCCGCTCAATTAGCCGGCTTAAAAGTATTGCGCTTGTTAAATGAACCTACAGCAGCTGCCATAGCCTATGGTTTAGATTCAGCTCAAGAAGGTGTGATTGCAGTATATGATTTAGGCGGTGGTACATTTGATATTTCTATTTTGCGCCTGAGTAAAGGGGTATTCGAAGTTCTTGCTACTGGTGGTGATTCGGCCTTAGGTGGTGATGATTTTGACCACGCTATCGTTACGTATTTCCGTCAACAGCTTGGGCTTGAAGGCGCGTTATCAAAACGTTTGCATAGGGTGTTACTTGATAAGGCTAAATTTGCTAAAGAAACCATGAGTGACAAGGACTCTGTGACAGTAGAGCTTATTGATGATGAGCAAAATCAACGCAGCTTATCTATTAGCCGTGTGATGTTTGAAGAGCTAATAACTGGTTTGGTAAAGAATACCCTGCGCGCATGTCGCAGAGCGCTAAAAGATTCAGAGCTAGAGAAAGACGAAGTATTAGAAGTTGTCATGGTCGGTGGCTCAACCCGTGTACCTTATGTGCGCGAACAGGTTGGTGCCTTCTTTGGCCGTGACCCTCTGACGTCTATCGATCCTGATAAAGTGGTGGCCATAGGGGCCTCTATTCAGGCTGATATCTTAGTCGGTAATAAGCCTGATGGCGAAATGTTGTTATTGGATGTATTGCCTCTATCGCTTGGTTTAGAAACTATGGGCGGTTTGGTTGAGAAAGTTATTCACCGTAATACCACTATCCCGGTGGCGAAAGCCCAAGAATTTACCACGTTTAAAAATGGTCAAACGGCTATGATGATCCATGTGCTGCAAGGCGAGCGAGAGTTGGTTGATGATTGTCGTTCATTAGCGAAATTTACCTTGCATGGTATTCCTCCTATGGCTGCAGGTGCGGCGCATATTCGGGTTACATTCCAAGTCGACGCCGATGGGTTACTAAACGTGATGGCGATGGAAAAGTCCAGTGGCGTGCAAGCTGAGATTCAGGTTAAACCATCTTATGGGCTCGACGAGTCACAAATCAGTGACATGCTTAAAGCATCTATGCAAAACGCCACGGGTGATATGCAAGCCCGGATGCTCAAAGAGCAGCAAGTTGAAGCAGCAAGAGTCCATGAAGCCCTGCAGGCTGCATTGAATGCAGACGGTGCAGAGCTATTGAGCGTTTCTGAGATAGAAACCATTCAAGCCAGCTTAGTCGTACTTGATACAGCAGGCAAAAATGACGATATTGACGCCATCAAGCAAGCCATCAGCGCTGCAGATGCAGCGAGTCAAATATTCGCTGAAAAACGTATGGATCATTCAATCAAGAAAGCATTAGCCGGCCATACGGTTGACAGTATTTAATTTTATATTGCGTCAGAACATAATTTTTCGATTTAAGGAAACTACAGATGCCACAAGTGATTTTTTTACCCCACGCTGAACTTTGCCCTGACGGAGCAGTGTTAGAAGCGCCAGAAGGCACAACCGTACTTGATGTCGCTTTAAAAAATGGTATTGGCATTGAGCACGCGTGTGAGAAGTCTTGTGCGTGCACAACATGCCACGTGATTGTACGTGAAGGTTTTGAGTCGCTTGATGAAAGCGATGAGTTAGAAGACGATCTGCTTGACAAAGCATGGGGTCTTGAACCTGATTCGCGTTTAGGCTGCCAAGCAATTATAAAAGACGAAGATCTCGTGGTGGAAATTCCGCGCTACACTGTCAATCAGGTAAGTGAAGGGCATTAATCGTTAATGCCAAACTAACTATTATGAAAACCAGCCAAGTGCTGGTTTTTTTATATTTGCTCGTTGGTATAAAATGAACTGTACATAAAAACAGGTGTTGTGCTATATTTTGTACAGACACGCAATTGAGGATACAAATATGGTCATTATTACCAGATACGTCGTTGAGCATAAAGGGGTTGAAAAGTTTGTGACCGCAGATAAAAAAGAAGCTGATAAATACGATAAGATGCTAGAGGTAGCGGACAACTTAGCGGAATACATTGATGCTAAAGGGATGAAGTTCGAGGCTGACGTATTAGAAGATCTGGCCATCATGCTGTCAAAAAATAAAGACGCCGTTGGCAAGATGTTCAAGGGGGCTGAAGCGAAAAGTGTATTGTCTGACGAAAAGGCTGAGGTCGTAGCATTAGGCAAAAAGAAAGCCTAACCGAGTCAGTACAGCAAGAGACAGTACATCATAACGCGAGTGACGCTCAGAGTGTTTACACCTCGAGCGCTAAGGTAAATGTAAACGTAAAAAGGCTATCTTTGATAGCCTTTTTACGTTCACTACATTAGTCATTACCCTAAGGAGGCATCAATTAACTGGCCTTCTTTAATGTTACTTTTTTAGTTTTTTCTGGCGCTTTAGGCACATCTTCATTGTCATCATTTTGCGGCATATACCGGGCTTTTTTCTTGGCTTTAAGTTTTTGAATATCAGCTAACACTAGGCCGTCTATACAGTCACCAAAGTCTGCATCGATGTTAAAGTCGAGAAAGTGAATACCACCATCATCGTAGGTCTCAGTATATTGCTTATATAGGGTAGGGACAGAAACCCCCATATTCGCGAGTAAATGTTTGAGTAAGGTAAAATCTTTTTTGTAATCTCCACCACCGAAGGTTTGAGGTAAGTCACCCGCCAAATGATAAGGTGTTTTTGAGGTGGCGATGGTGTCGGTGTGAGTAAAATATTGACGGTAAAATTGCACCAATAAGTCTTTCGCGGCTTTTGGGTAGGTATCACTTAATGACACAGGCCCAAATAAGTAACGATAGTCTGGGTGACGCTTCAAGAATGCACCTATGCCATACCACAAGTAATCAAGACTACGTTTACCCCAATATCTGGGCTGTACAAAGCTCCGGCCTAATTCTAGGCCTTGCTCAAAATAGGGTTGCATGGCAGCGGTATAATTAAATAGCGTGGCGGAGTACAAGCCATCCACCCCAGTTTTTGCAAGCAGTTTTTTTGCATCACCGAAGCGATAAGCGCCCGCAATTTCTAGGTCATCTGCATCCCATAAAATCAAGTGGAAGTAGTGGGCGTCGTATTGGTCAATGTCTCGACGGCGGTTGCTACCTTCGCCCACAGCGCGAAATGCGATTTCACGTAAACGGCCGATTTCGCGCATGATAGGGGAGCTACCATTGTATTGGTATAAATAAATTGCTTTACCATCGGTGGTTTCACCTAAGTGCTCGCAATCGCGTTTTATCGCGCGACTTAACTCGGTACGGTTTTCTGGCATAGCGATCGCTTTTTGTGTAGCAAAAATGCCTTGCTTTCCCATACCGATTCGATAAAGGTGTTTTTTAAGCAAGCGTACCTGCTGCAGGCGATTGATTTTATCATTGGCATATGATTCAAACGGGATGACTTCACCGACGCGCATAGGTAAGTGTTTGCGTTTTTGCTTAAACATTTCAGTGACCAGAAGCATCGCCGCTAACGGTTTATACAGCATGGACACACCGTAGAAGAGTGGTGAGTTCTTCGCATCGATAAACACGGGTAAAATGGGTGCTTTTGCTTGACGGGCAATGCGTAAAAAACCGCTGTTCCAGTGCGTATCTCGCACACCTTGAGGGCGTAAACGCGACACTTCCCCCGCGGGAAATATTAAAAGTGCGCCTTCTTGTTCTAGGTGTTGCTGAATATTATGGATATGATCCTTCGCTGTACCACCGTCCATGTTGTTTACCGGTAGTAGCATGCAATGTAGTGGGTCTATGGTCATCAACATTTGATTGGCGACGACTTTTACATCTGTTCTGATTTCGCTGACCAGTTTAATCAACGCTAGGGCATCGAGGGAACCGATAGGATGGTTGGCAATAATGACTAAACGGCCTTGGCTTTGAATATGTTCACGCTCGTTATCACGCACCGAGTAACTAATATTAAAGTACTCGAGCACCTGTTCAACAAACTCAAGTCCTTGATGGTGTGGGTAGCTTTGAGCAAACTCATTCATTTCGCGCTCATGAAGCAAGTGGCGCAGCACAAAACCGGCAGATTTAAACAACCAAGGCTTTTCGGCTACTTTGGGATAGTGCTTGTGTAAAACGTCATTAACCGTGAACATATAACTCGCCGTATATTGCTAGATTCGGGCCAATGTTAGCTGGGCTATATGACGCTTTGGTGCCAGTTGCGTGGCATTTTCATTACAAGAAATAAACTGCTATTGCGTCACTAGGCAGCTTTATTTTGATTCTTTGTTTTGCTCATTCTTAAATTAAACAAATTGCTGGCATGAGCGGTTTGTGTCCAGTAAATTAACTTCATTTCACCGTTTGGTAGTTCAGTGAGGGCTGAGCAATTTTCTATCCAGTCACCATCATTGTAGTAGATCTTGCCATTAATATTGTCTACTTCGGGATGATGTATATGACCACAAATAACACCGTCTAAGTCCATTTCTGCAGCGCGGTTAGCACAGGCATTTTTATACCGACGAATGGCTTTATTGGCTTCCTTTATATGGCTTTTTAAATAGCCCGCCAAGGACCAATAGGGAAATTTAAGGGCAGCTCTAATATGGTTATACCAACGATTAATAAATAACAGTAGATCGTATGCCTTATCACCTATCCAAGATTGTAAGGGGCCAAAACACACTTCTTGATCAAATTGATCGCCGTGCAGTACTAAGAGTTTTTTGCCATCGGCCGTGGTATGAACCGTTTCTCGGGCGATTTCGATCTCGCCAAACGTGATCCCATCATACTTTTGCAAAGGCGCGTCATGATTGCCGGGTAAGAAGATAACGCGGGTTTCTTCTTTGGATAGAGACATGAGTTTGTGCAGCACCTGATTGTGGGTTTCAGGCCAACGAAACTGTTTGCTCATCGCCCACATATCAATAATGTCGCCGACTAAATACAAGGTCTCAATGGTCGAGTGGTTTAAAAAGTCGAGTAGGTATTCTGCTTTGCAGTCTTTACTGCCTAAATGAATATCAGATAACCAAACTGTGCGGTAATGCGCGCGATAAACCAGTGCGTTATTCATGTTTCAACCCTTAGCTGTTTAGCGCTTAGGCTAAAAGCAAGGCTTTACAGTAAGGTGACGGTAATTTGAAAATATGATGACAGTGAATTCAGACACTGTTTATGCAACAGATGCCCACTGTCAATGGGCTTACGCTGAATAATTGCATATTAGTCTAGGGTTTCGGATAAGCGTTTTTTAAGTTCAACCTGTTGGTTTTGGGTTAGGGCTTTGTCTTCATTATTACTGATAATGAATAAATCCTCTGCACGTTCACCTATGGTAGCGATTTTAGCCATTCTAAGGGAAAACTCCATTTCTACCAATAGATTACCTACCTTAGCCAGCAGTCCCGGCGCATCTAACGCTTCAAGTTCGACTAGTGTCTGATCAGGTTGGTTAGAGTAAAACCTTACTTTGGTTGGTACGTCTAATTGCTTCATTTGACGTGACATTTTACGCCTATTCTGATGCTCTTCCCCAGGCTTGTTGAGTTGGTTTGTAACGGCTTCTTTCAAACTGGTTAAGCGGCTTGTTGAGTCAATTCTATCACCGGATTGCTCTAACACGATAAAGCTATCAAAAACGTAACCGTCATTGGTTTTCATTATTTGCGCATCATGAATAGAGCAATTTCTGCTATCAAGCACAGACGCCACCTGAGCAAACAAATTAATCTTATCTTTACCGTAAACTAATAACTCAGTACCCGACTTCGCGGTATGTTCATTAGCTTCAACTAACAAAAAATCATCAGTCATAGGGTGAGCGGCGAGAATAACACCCGCATGCCAAGCGATTTGGTCGGGTTTGAAGCGCACGAAATAATCGTCCGTTAAGCGTTTCCAAAACTGTTCTATTTGGCTTTCATTCACGCCTCGGTTTACCAGTAGTCGTTTAGCTTTAGTCTGGTGCTCATCAATTCTATCTTGCAATGCCACTTTGCATTCCAACCCGTTATCTAGCGCTTTTTGGGTGAGCAAATACAGTTCACGTAATAGAGTAGCTTTCCAATCATTCCATAGGTTGTCGTTCGTAGCGCGAATATCCGCTAAGGTGAGTACGTAAAGGTGATTCAGGTGATTGTGGGTGCGCACATTACCAGCAAATTCGTTTATTACGTCAGGATCGTAAATATCGCGGCGCTGAGCAATAACTGACATCATGAGATGGCTTTCCACCAACCAAGCTATTAGCTCGGCATCTTTATCATTGATGCCATGCATACTGCAAAACTCTGCGACATCTTGGGCGCCAAGTTTGGAGTGATCGCCATTTCGACCCTTACCTATGTCATGAAAGATAGAGGCAATATACAGCAGCTCAGGTTTATCGAGATTACGTACTATACGACTACAACGTGGGAACCCCGAGTTTCCTTGGCTGTATTGGTATACGTTTTTCACTAAACGATGTGTATGCTCGTCTACGGTATAGGCATGGAATAAGTCAAATTGCATCATGCCCACTATATGATCCCATTGGGGCAGATAAGATTGCAAAATACCGTGCTTATGCATGATATCCCAGCCTAAACCAAAGAAGTTAGGGTGTTGCATCAGTTCAATGAACAGGGCACGACAACGCGAATTTTCGCAATAATACTGACTATGAAACTTGCGACGCGCTAAGCGCAGTTGGCTAAGCACACTGGAATGCAAGCCTTCAATTTGCGGCGTATCTGCGATGAGTAGCAAACTTTGAAGAATGTCTTCTGGTTCATTAAACACATTATCATGTCTGGTGGCGAGTAAACCGTCGGCAATTTCAAAACTAGGATTGATGATGACACGATTTTTTACTTTGATATGCAACACATCATGGCCAAAACGTTGCAGTAGCATTTCATTTAGCTCACTGATACGCCTAACCGTTCTGAAAAAAGATTTCATCATGCGCTCAACAGAGGCTTTACCATCGTCTCCGTAGCCCAAGCGGCTGGCAACATCATTTTGATAATCAAATAGTAAGCGGTTTTCGCTGCGTTGAGCCTGCAGGTGTAGCGCGAAACGAATGCGCCATAAATTAGAGCGACACTCGAGTAATTCTTCAAACTCTTGTTCGGTGAAGTACCCGCGTTCAACCAGCTCTGTGCCCTTCATTACTTTAAAGTGCTTCTTTGCAATCCAGCCAATATTTTGAATATCCCGCAGGCACCCTGGACTTTCTTTGACGTTGGGTTCAAGGTTATATGAAGTGCCCTTGAATTTTGAATGACGTATTTGTTGCTCTTTGGACTTGGCAATAAAAAAATCTTTACTGGTCCAATTACCTCGTCCATGTAGTTTTTTATTCAACGAAAGAAAGGTGTCTTGATTACCGGTCAATAACCTCGCTTCAACTAGGTTTGTTGCTATGGTGACGTCGCTACGAGCAAGAGATACGGTTTCTTTTATGGTGCGCACCGATTGCCCGATATCCAAGCCTATGTCCCACAAAAAAGTGATAAATTGACCAATGGTATTTTGCTGGGATTGACTTAATGCACTAGGGCTAAGTAAAAGCAGGTCGATGTCGGAATAAGGTTGCAGTTGGCCACGACCATATCCACCCACCGCGACCAAGGCAATTTTGGTTTCTTTATGTAAATCGAGTAACTGCCACGCGTGGCTTAACAGCGCATCAACAAACTCAGCACGACCCAGTACAAGACTGTCTACATCAACTCGGCTGAATTCATTCTCTAACCAGTCATAACTGTCGCTAATGCAGGCTTTAAATGCAGGGATGTCGTCAATGGATTGAATAAGTTGGACTTGATTTATTAAGGTTTGCAAAGACAAGATACGATCCTTTATTCAATATTGTGGCGATAGTGTGGCGATTCACGTACAAATTCACGCTCTTAAGACTGCGTTATTTGAAGCCCTATGACAAATAACTAATTCAGGTAAGAATTAATTATTTATCATAAGCTTAGATAGAGTTTTACGGATGAAACCTAGTGATTAATGACCCGTTCGATGTCTTCGTCGTCTCTTAGGGTAAGAATTTCAACCCCTGTTTCAGTCACCAATAAAGTGTGTTCCCACTGGGCACTTAGACTGCGGTCTTTGGTAACAACGGTCCAATTATCAGGCAGTACTTTTGAGTAGCGTTTACCTGCGTTGACCATGGGTTCGATGGTAAAACACATGCCTGCTTCTAACACTTCACCTGTGTTGGGGCGGCCATAATGCACAACTTGGGGTTCTTCATGGAAGTTAGCGCCGATACCGTGACCACAATATTCGCGAACGATTGAATAGTTATGCCCTTCGGCGTGTTGTTGAATTGCATGACCTATATCACCTAAACGCATACCCGGCTTTACCATTTTAATACCAATGTAAAGCGCTTCTTGGGTAACACGAATTAGACGTTCGGTTAGAATACTTGGCTTGCCTACCACAAACATTTTTGATGTATCACCGTGGTAGCCGTCTTTGATTACAGTGACATCGATATTAACACTATCGCCTTCCTTTAATTTTTTGTCTGCAGGAATACCATGGCAAATCACATGGTTAACCGACGTGCAAATAGACTTAGGAAACGGCGGGTTCCCGTAATTCAATGGGGCAGGGATGGCGTGTTGTTCATTAACAATATAATCGTGACAAAGCTGATTGAGTTCATCTGTGGTCACGCCTTTTTTGACATGGGGACCGATCATTTGTAATACATCGGCGGCAAGTCGCCCGGCAACTCGCATTTTTTCAATTTCTTGTGCGGTTTTAATCGTAGCTGGCAAAGCAATGTCCTAATTTTCGGGGGTTCATAAATGTGTTGGTATCTTAACTTTTCAAGGCGCTGGTGTATAGCATCTAAACGTAAACTTGAACTTCCCCTGTTGTCGTGATATAAAGCGCCCCGCTGAAACAAGTGTTCTATGATAAGTTCTTCCGAGGTTGTTATAAAACAGTTATTTAAAGCGACTAACTTATATTTAATAACACACATACATCGACACAGTTTTCGGGGTGTTTGTGCAAGATTCGTCTGCACAGATCGAGACCTGGGATGTATGGAGGCCTAACCCCATATTAAGGAAACTAATATAATGGCAAATGTATCAATGCGCGATATGCTTCAAGCAGGCGTTCACTTCGGTCACCAAACTCGTTACTGGAACCCAAAAATGAAACCTTTCATCTTTGGTGCTCGTAACAAAGTTCACATCATTAACTTAGAAAAAACGGTTCCGTTATTCAACAATGCGTTGAACTACATCAGCAGCGTTGCTTCTAAGAAAGGTAAAATCCTTTTTGTTGGTACTAAGCGTGCGGCAAGTGATTCTGTTCGTGAAGCAGCAATCAAATGTGACCAATTCTACGTAAACAAGCGTTGGTTAGGCGGTATGTTGACTAACTGGAAAACTGTTCGTCAATCAATCAAGCGCTTGAAAGATCTAGAGCTTCAAAGCCAAGACGGTACGTTCGACAAAATCACTAAGAAAGAAGTGCTTATGTTGCAACGCGAAATGGCTAAGCTAGAAAACAGCTTGGGCGGGATCAAAAACATGGGCGGTCTTCCTGATTGTCTTTTCGTTGTTGATGCTGATCACGAGCACATTGCGATTACCGAAGCGCGTAACCTTGGTATTCCAGTTGTTTCTATCGTCGACACAAACTCAAACCCAGATGGTGTTGATTACATCATTCCTGGTAATGATGATGCGATCCGCGCAGTTCAACTTTACTTGAACTCAGCTGCTGACGCCGTTATTGAAGGTCGTGAGAAGAACATTGAAGTACAGGCTGAAGAAGGTGAGTTCGTTGAAGCGGCTGAGTAATCAGCTACTTTAATCTACCTATTGAGTCAGTCTGTTGATGCACAAATGTGCATGACATGAAAATTTAACAGGGGCTGATGCCCCTGTTTTTTAATCCTAATTTTAGTACATTATATTGCTGAGGAAACGACAATGGCAGTGACAGCAGCCCTAGTTAAAGAATTACGCGAGCGTACCGCTGCAGGTATGTTAGATTGTAAAAACGCACTGGTTGAAGCGAATGGTGATATCGAGCTTGCAATCGAAAACATGCGTAAAAACGGTCAAGCTAAAGCGGCTAAAAAAGCAGGCCGTATCGCCGCTGAAGGCGTTATCTTGACAAAAGTTGCTAACGGCGTAGCAACAATGATCGAATTAAACAGTGAAACTGACTTCGTTGCTCGTGACGAAGGCTTCATTGCATTCGGTAGCAAACTAATCGAAGTGGCTTCTGCAAACAAAATTAACGATATCGATGCACTAAATGATGCAACGGTTGATGGCGTTAAAGTCAGTGAAGCACGTGACACTTTGGTTGCGAAAATCGGCGAAAACATTTCTCCACGCCGTGTTATCTCTGTTGAAGGGGATAACCTTGGTGCTTACGTTCATGGCGGCCGTATCGGCGTTATCGCTATCCTTCAAGGTGGCGACGAAGAGCTAGCTAAAGATATCGCTATGCACGTAGCTGCAGCAAACCCTCAGTTCGTTAAACCGACTGACGTTCCTGCAGAAGTTGTTGCTAAAGAAAAAGAAATTCAACTTGATATCGCAATGCAGTCAGGCAAGCCTGCTGACATCGCTGAGAAGATGGTTTCAGGTCGTATGAACAAGTTCACTTCTGAAGTGAGCCTTACTGGCCAAGCTTTCATCAAAGATCCTTCTACTTCAGTTGCGCAATTGCTTAAAGCAAAAAATGCCGACGTAATCAACTTCGTACGTTTCGAAGTAGGTGAAGGTATTGAGAAGAAAGAAGAAGACTTTGCTGCTGAAGTAGCTGCACAAATGGCCGCTGCTAAGAAATAATTGCGCCATTTGCTTTTGCGTAAAGCTAATGTCATATAAACTATGGGCACCTCAATTTAGAGGTGCCTTTTTATATGTGGACCAAGCTGTATAACGGCACATACTGTGAAATTCAGTACATCTGAGCCTTTAGAGCCTAAGTTTAGCGCCTTGCGTTAAACAACGAGTGCGTAAGAGTGACTTAGAGAATGCCTGTATGCCAATATGTACAACGTTATACCGAGTGTTATTGACCCCCATTATTCGTTAAATAAGGAACAGCCTGCCGATGAGTACAACACCAAAACATGCCTATCGTAGAATTTTACTAAAGCTAAGTGGCGAAGCCTTAATGGGCGAAGAAGGCTTTGGTATTGATCCAAAAGTTCTTGAGCGTATGGCTCAAGAGATAAAAGAATTGGTTGAACTGGGTATTGAAGTTGGCTTAGTGATAGGCGGCGGTAACCTATTCCGTGGTGAAGGTTTAGCTAAAGCAGGCATGAATCGCGTTGTTGGCGATCACATGGGTATGCTGGCGACGGTAATGAACGGTTTGGCCATGCGCGATGCACTGCATCGTGCATTTGTAAATGCCCGTTTAATGTCAGCCATTCCTCTTAATGGCGTATGTGATGCTTACAACTGGGCAGAAGCAATTAGTTTGTTGAAGTCTGGTCGCGTAGTTATCTTCGCTGCGGGAACGGGAAATCCGTTTTTTACAACCGATTCGGCTGCGTGTTTACGCGGTATTGAAATTGAGGCCGACGCTGTGCTTAAGGGCACTAAAGTCGACGGTGTGTTTGATTCTGATCCAGCGAAAAACCCAGATGCTGTTTTGTATAAGAAGCTGTCTTACTCTGAAGTGTTGGACAAAGAATTAAAAGTGATGGATCTCGCAGCATTTACCTTAGCGCGGGATCATAATATCCCTATTCGTGTTTTTAATATGAATACGCCTGGCTGCCTACGTGCAGTGGTGCTTGGTGAAGATGTTGGTACCGTAATTTGCCATCCAGAAAAACAAGATAACTAATTAGGAAGACATTTTATGATTGATGAAATCAATGTAGACGCGCGTCAGCGCATGGAAAAAAGCGTTGTTGCGTTGCGTGGTCAATTTACCAAAATTCGTACTGGCCGTGCGCATCCAAGCTTGCTAGACAGCATTATGGTGCCTTACTACGGCGCGCCTACACCATTAAAGCAATTGGCAAACGTGATTGCTGAAGATTCGCGTACGTTAGCGTTAACAGTATTTGATAAAAGCGCCGCGCAAGCCGTAGAAAAAGCCATTATGCAATCAGATTTGGGGTTAAACCCAATGAGTGCGGGTACGGTAATTCGTATTCCCATGCCTGCTTTGACTGAAGAGCGCCGAAAAGATTTGATCCGCGTAGTACGCAACGAAGCTGAAGGCGGACGCGTTGCGGTTCGTAACATTCGTCGCGACGCTAACGGTGATATTAAAGAGCTACTGAAAGAAAAAGAGATCAGCGAAGATGATGCCCATCGCGGCGAAGACGCTATTCAAAAGCTGACCGATGAATTCGTAAAACAAATCGATGAAATCTTGGCTGCAAAAGAAACAGAGTTAATGGAAGTATAGTGGTTGCCTGATAAATGAATTCAGAATCACAATCGACCAGTAAACTCGTACCTCAGCACGTTGCTATCATTATGGATGGCAACGGTCGCTGGGCCAAAAAGAAAGGCAAAATTAGGACATTTGGTCACCGTGCGGGTGTCAAAGGTGTTCGTGCTTCTGTGTCTTTCTCTCTTAAAAACAATATTAAAGTATTAACCTTATTCGCTTTTAGTAGTGAAAATTGGAATCGCCCTCAAGAAGAAGTGGGTGTTCTGATGGAGTTGTTTAAAATGGTTTTGAGCAGTGAAGTTAAAAAACTGCACAAAAATAACGTTAAACTTCGTGTGATAGGTGATACCAGTCGTTTTGATAAAAAATTGATTGAACAGATCAAGGACGCTGAGACGTTAACCGCAAACAATGATGGCCTTATCCTTAACATTGCTGCAAATTACGGTGGACGTTGGGATATTCTCAACGCGACCAAAGCGTTAGCTGAGCAGGTAAAAGAAGGTTCACTCGAAAGTGAACAAATAGATGAAGCTATGCTTAATCAATATATATGTTGTTCAGATTTACCAGAACTTGACCTACTCATTCGTACCGGTGGTGAAACACGTATTAGTAACTTTTTGTTGTGGCAAGTAGCCTATGCAGAATTGTATTTTACCGATACTTATTGGCCGGATTTCAACGAAGATGCATTTCAACTTGCCATCGATAACTTTTCGGATAGGCAACGTCGCTACGGGATGACGGGCGAACAGGTCAGTTAATGCCTGTTTTGCTTGTTGTTATCCCCACTTCCGTTTCTGAGGGCTCACTATGTTGAGAGAACGTATATTAACAGCGCTAGTGTTAGCACCATTGGTACTGTGTTCTATTTTATTTTTACCTATGCTTGGTTTCGAAATTGCCATGATTGGTGTGCTTGGGCTGGGGGCATGGGAATGGGCTAATATGTCTGGCTTTGTTACCCGCCAAACTAAAGCCGTTTATACGTTTATTGTCGTGGCAATTTGTAGCTACTTTACCTTTGCGATTGATGTTGAAAATATATGGTACCAAGGGCAATTAAATAGTCTCTATCATTACATATTGGGCATAGCTGCCTTGTGGTGGTTTATCTCGCTCTTAATGATTATTGCTTATCCTCGTTTTAGCTCATTTTGGCGCTCGCGCCGAGGCATTCAAGGTGTTTTTGGTTTACTTACTCTAATTCCTACTTGGGTTGCGATAGTATCGTTACGGACTAGTTTGTACGATGTTGATAGTTTTTACGGTGCCTCTCTTATCTTTTACGTACTTGGTATCGTATGGGCTGCGGATATCGGTGCGTTTTTCGTCGGAGTGAAATTTGGCCGCACGAAATTACGCCCTAGAGTGTCTCCAGGCAAAACCTTTGAAGGTTTAATGGGAGGCGTAGGCGCATCGTCATTAATTATCGCATTCGCAGCGCTTCATTACGCAGTGGATCCCAGCCGTATCTGGATAAACATACTCATAGGCGGTTTAACCGTTGCGGTATCAGCATTAGGTGATTTGAATGAAAGCATGCTCAAGCGCTGTGCTGGTATTAAAGATAGCGGCAATATACTACCTGGGCATGGTGGGATTTTGGACCGCATAGACAGCTTAACGGCAGCCTTTCCTGTGTTTGCCTTTTGTTACGTATCTTGGATGGCCTGATGCAAAATATTTGTATATTAGGAGCAACAGGCTCAATCGGCCAAAGTACGCTTGATGTCGTGTTGCGTCATCCCAGCGAATACCGTGTTTTTGCATTAACTGCTCATAGTCAGATAGACAAGCTCATTGAGCAAGCAAGATTATGCCAGCCTAAATATCTCGTGTTATCTGATGACGCTAATTATCACGAAGCCAAACAAGCTCTACTTACCAGCGGAATAAAAACAGAACTTCTGTCGGGTGCACAAGCATTAGCTGATGTTGCCAGTGCTGACGAGGTTGATGTGGTCATGGCTGCTATTGTTGGTGGCGCCGGTTTATTGCCTACCATTGCCGCGGTTAAAGCGGGTAAAAAAGTATTACTAGCCAACAAAGAATCCTTAGTGATGTCCGGTGAGTTGTTTATTCACGCGGCGAAAGAGCATAGCGCATCGATTTTGCCTATCGATAGTGAACATAATGCAATATTTCAATGTTTACCTAGCGATTTTCAGTACGGCGATTTAAGTGCGAGTGGCATTAGCAGTATTTTATTGACCGGTTCCGGCGGACCGTTTCGTGAAACGCCGTTAAACAAATTGAGTGATATGACGCCTGCTGAAGCCTGTGCTCATCCTAATTGGGATATGGGACGCAAAATATCGGTTGACTCTGCCACCATGATGAACAAAGGCTTAGAGTTTATCGAAGCCCGTTGGTTATTTGGTCTGCAAAGCAGTGATATCAAAGTGGTATTGCATCCGCAAAGCATTATCCATTCCATGGTACAGTACTGTGACGGTTCGGTATTGGCCCAGATGGGAAATCCGGATATGCGAACGCCCATTGCTCATGGCCTTGCGTTTCCCAAGCGAATCGATTCTGGTGTGAAACCTCTTGATTTTCAAACCATTGGCCAGTTTAGTTTCGGCGAGCCTGAGCCAGCGCGCTACCCCAATTTATATTTAGCCATTGAGGCCTCAAATGCGGGGCAATATGCTACTACGGCATTGAATGCGGCCAATGAAGTGGCCGTGGCGGCATTCTTAGATGGTCAAATTGGTTTCACTCAAATTTCCCAAGTCAATCAAGAATGTCTCGCTCAAATGGCAGGCTGTCAATTGAATGATATTGAAGCGGTCGTTGCTTGGGATCATGAATGTCGTAGCCAAGCGCAGCAGATCGTTTCATCTTATTCACGAGAGGCAAGTTGATGTTGGACTTTTTATGGAGTTTAGCGTCGTTTGTTATCGCGCTGGGTATTTTAGTCGCGGTACATGAGTGGGGCCATTTTTGGGTTGCCAGACGCTGCGGCGTTAAGGTAGAGCGTTTTTCTGTCGGTTTTGGCAAAGCGCTTTGGCGACGTACCGATAAGTTGGGCACTGAGTACGTTATTGCCGCTATTCCATTAGGTGGGTACGTCAAAATGCTTGATGAGCGCGTTGATGAGGTCGCCGAAGAAGACTTGCCCCATGCATTTAACCGTCAGCATGTGCTTAAACGGATCGCGATTATTGCAGCCGGTCCTTTGACTAATTTTATTTTTGCCATCTTCGCTTTATTCGTTATGTATTTGATTGGCGTACAAACCATTAAACCTATGTTAGGTGATATAAAGCCCAACAGCATCGCAAGTGAAGCAGGTTTGATGCAAGGCTCGATTATCAAACGGGTAGGAGAGCGAGAGACCATTGATTGGCAAGCGGTTAACCTTGAGCTTATCTCATATATTGGTAATGATACGCTGCCGCTTACTGTTACATTGCCAAATAGCCCAGTTGAACAAACTAAAGTGTTAAATTTAAGCACTTGGCAGTTTAATCCGGATGAAGACTCTGCAATTGATAGTTTAGGGCTCTCTGTATATCGTCCTGAGATCCTGAGTGTCGTTGGTTTGGTGGCCGAAAACTCTGCAGCGCAGCAGCTAGGATTACAGGTTGGAGATAAAATTCGGCAAGTAGATGGAACTCCCATGCAAAATTGGGAACAAATAGTGAGCTATGTTGCAAAGCGTCCCAATGCAGATATTGCTATCGAGGTGTTGCGAGATGAACGTGTTGTTACCTTAAACGGCATGTTAGGCTCCCGCCAAGACGGTGAAAATGAAATTGGGTATCTAGGGGTAAGCCCAACGCTAGCGCCATGGCCGAAAGGGGTTTTATTTACGCACCAGTACGGTTTGTTCGACGCTGTCGTTCAAGCTAGCGACAAAACTTGGCGGCTGATGACGTTGAGTGTCGAGATGCTAGGAAAGCTAATTACCGGTGATGTATCAGTTAAAAACCTCAGTGGACCGATTTCCATTGCCCAGGGTGCTGGGATGAGTGCGAGCTCAGGAATAGTATATTTTCTGAGCTTTTTAGCGTTAATTAGCGTCAATTTGGGGATTATTAACCTTTTACCCATTCCGGTGCTTGATGGCGGCCATTTACTCTATTATTTTATAGAGCTTTTACGCGGTCGACCTGTGCCGGACTCTGTACAAGAGATTGGTTTTAAAATAGGTGGTGTTTTGTTACTCCTGTTTATGAGTATCGCCATTATTAACGACATTACGCGTTTATAATTTTTATCGGCCAGTTTGGTCAAAAGCACAAACATATGTGCGCTTAGGAAGAATGTTAATAAATGAAGTTTAAACAGTTAGTTGCTGCAGGATTGATGTTATCCGTTGCCGGTATGGCAAAGTCGGCCCAAGAAAGTGAATTTGTCGTCTCTGATATTAAAATTGAAGGTCTCCAACGTGTGGCCCTCGGAGCGGCATTAACCTACTTGCCGGTCAAAGTCGGCGACGAAATGAACAGCTTCCGTATTGCACAAGCCATTCGCTCCCTTTATGCATCGACACACTTCGAGAGTATTGAAGTATTGCGCGATGGTGATGTGTTGGTGGTGAAAGTAAAAGAGCGTCCAACCATTAGTAACATTATTCTTGAAGGCAATGACGACATCAAAGATGAGCAGCTTCAAGAAAGTTTAGACGGCAGTAATATTCGCTTGGGTGAACCACTGGATAAAACCGTGTTGACCTCTATCGAAAATGGCCTAAAAGATTTCTACTACAGTATCGGTAAATATAATGCTGATGTGAGTGCTATCATCACACCATTGCCGAGAAACCGTGTTGATCTAAAACTGCTTTTTGAAGAGGGCGACGCTGCTAAAATTGAACAAATCAACATCGTCGGTAATACCATTTTCGATGACGCTACCCTATTTGAGCAAATGGAATTAAAGTTCGATGCGCCTTGGTGGGATTTCTTGTCAGAAACACGGTATCAGAAACAAACGTTAACCGGCGATATGGAAACGGTCACCAGCTATTATAAAGACCGCGGATATTTAAAATTCGATATTGATTCCACTCAGGTTTCAATGACTCCCGAAAAGTCAGGTATTTACGTCACCTTAAATATCAATGAAGGTGAGCAGTATAAAGTCTCCGAAGTAGAATTAGTGGGCGAGCTATTAGGTCATGAAGAGTACCTAAAATTGGTTTTGCCGATTACACCTGGTGAGTTATATAACCAAGCAGAAGTGACCTACACAGAAGAGTTTATAAGCAAGTATTTTGGTCGATTTGGCTATGCTTACCCTAGCGTCACTACAATTCCTGATATTAACGAAGAAGACAAAACCGTTAAGTTAACCTTGTCGGTTGACCCAGGTAAGCGTATTTATGTAAGACGCATTAATTTCGAAGGGAATATTGGTACCGCTGATGAAGTGTTACGTCAGTCTGTTACCCAGATGGAAGGGGCGTGGTTATCAAATGCAACGCTTGAATCTTCTAAGAATGCGCTTTCTCGTTTGACTTATATGGAATCAGTTGATTTCGAAACAGTCCGTTTACCTGGTGAAGACGACAAAGTAGACGTTAATTTCAGTGTTAAAGAACAAGCCTCGGGCTCGTTTAATGCCGGTATCGGGTATGGTGATAGAACCAAATTGAGCCTGCAAGCGGGTATTCAGCAAGATAACTTTCTCGGGACAGGTAAGCGAATCGCACTTAATTTAAGTACCACCTCGTATCAAAAAAGTGCCCAAGTTTCCTATACCGACCCTTACTTCACTATTGATGGTATTAGCTTAGGTGGCTCAGTTGGCTACAGTGAGTTTGATGGTGAAAGCGCAGGTTTCATTCAATATAACTCTAAGCAGTATTCCGTGGGGGCTAACGTAGGTTACCCAATTGATGAGTTTAATCGCATCAACTTTGGTTTAACTTATAGTAATGTAGAGTTGTTCCAAAGTACGTCTTATGAGCAAACAACGCGCTTTTATAATCAGTTTGTTGATGAAAACAACCCTGATGACTCTATCAAATATGATAGTTTCTTAGCGTCAGTTGCTTGGATACGTTCTACGTTGAACCGTGGTGTCTTTCCGACTGCTGGTTCATCGCAACGCGCGTCTTTTAGTATCACAACGCCAAACTCGGATGTGAACTATTTCAAAACTGAAGTTGATACTAAATTTTATTTTCCGTTATCACGTAATCAACGCTGGTCGTTCTTGGCTCGCTTGAAGTTAGGTTATGGTAACGGTTATGGTACTGCCAATGGAGTGGACCAGATCTTACCGTTTAACCAAAACTTCGGTGCAGGTGGTAATGATTCATTACGAGGTTTTGAAAATAATACAGTCGGCCCTCGTGGTGTGCAATTGACGCCTTCGGCTATTCGTGACATCGACGGCAATATTATTTACGGAAGCCCAGAAAATGATACGGTAACCATTTCATCTCGCTCATTGGGTGGTAACGCCATGATCTTAGGGGGAGTGGAGCTTATTGTACCTACACCGTTTGTGGAAGCTGACTTCGATAACTCAGTACGCACAAGCTTATTTATTGACGTAGGTAACGTTTGGGATACTGAATTTAGGTATGACAGGTACAAAGATCTAACCCTTAATCAACAATTTAATAATGATCCGCTGGAAGATTACAGTGATTATAAGTTGTATAGAGCTTCAGGTGGTCTTTCTGTACAATGGTTGTCACCTATGGGACCTATGGTATTCAGCTTCTCTAAAGCGATTGAATCAAGAGAAGGGGATGACACGAAGTTTTTCTCTTTTAACATTGGTCAAACATTCTAAATCCAGTATTGTTTAGTGCTGAGAAAAATAACGATTAAAAATCAGGAGTATCTTTTGAAAACATTTACGAAAAGTCTTGTAGCAGGGGCGTTAATTAGCGCAGCAGCATTCAGTAGTGCAGCTTTGGCAGAACAGAAAATTGGTGCAGTTAACGTGCAAGGTATTTTCCAATCTATGCCCCAAGCTGCCACAATTCAGCAGGACTTAGCAGCGGAGTTTAAAGACCAAACTGAAGAAGTAAGTCGCTTAGAAAAAGACATCAAATATTACATTGAGAAAAATCAACGTGATGCTGCGACTATGAGCAGCAAAGAGAAAACTGAACTTGAAGGCAAAATTAATGCTCTTCGTGAAGAGTACGCGGCCAAAGCGCAGCCTCTTCAACAAGAAGTGCAAGGCCGTTTGAAAGAAGAGCAAAATAAATTGCTAGGTTTCATTAAGCAGTCAATTGATGTTGTTGCAGCAAAAGAAAAGTATGACGTTATTTTAAACGCTAATGCTGTTGCATTTATTAACCCAGAAGACGATATCTCTAAGAAAGTATTAGAGCAGGTTAGTAAAGTTAAGTAAGTCCACTAGGACTGTAGATAAAATCGATAAAAAGGTCTGGCTTTGAAGCAAATAGTTAGCTTGCAGCAATTAGCTGATAAAATTGGTGCCACGTTACATTTAGCGCAAAACGATAGTGCTGATACAAAAATTCATTCACTATCTACTTTGGCATCTGCGGCCAATGGTCAGATTTCATTTTTGTCGAATAGTCGGTATCGTAGCCAGCTTGAAAAAACGGCCGCTACGGCCGTTATTTTAAAATCCGAAGATTTATCGCATTGTCAGTGCTCAGCATTAGTGATGGACAATCCCTATGTTGGGTTTGCACTCGCAGCACAATTACTTGACTCTACTCCTCGTTCGGCCGATGGCATATCACCTTTAGCAGTGATTGCTGACGATGTTGAATTGGGTAATAACGTTAGTATTGGCGCGCATGCCGTTATTGAATCGGGTGTTAAGCTAGCAGATAACGTACAAATTGGCCCAGGCTGTTTTATTGGTAAAGACGTAAGTGTTGGCGCCAATACTAAGCTGTGGGCAAATGTCACTCTGTATCATCGCGTTGTACTAGGGCAAGATTGTTTGATTCAGTCTGCTACTGTTATTGGTGCTGATGGCTTCGGTTATGCAAATGACAAAGGCCGTTGGGTTAAAATACCGCAATTGGGTACGGTTATCTTAGGAGACCGTGTCGAGGTAGGTGCCAGTAGTACGATAGACCGAGGTGCACTTGATGACACCATAATAGGTGATGGTGTCATTATCGATAATCAATGCCAAGTGGCGCACAATGTGATTATTGGTGAGAACACTGCTATCGCTGGATGCACAGTTGTCGCCGGAAGTGTTACTATTGGCCGCAATTGTACGATTGGTGGCATGGTGGCAATTAACGGACATATGGAAATTTGTGATAACGTTTATATTACGGGAATGAGTATGGTGACTAAAGCCATAGACAAACCCGGCGTTTACTCTTCCGGAATGCCCGCTATTGAAAACCGAGAGTGGCGAAAAAATGCAGTGGCGTTGCGTAACCTTAGCACCCTCAATCAGCGTGTCAAAACACTCGAAAAATCGCATTTAAAATAAGTCGCCTCGCCAATTAGGTGACTTTATTGAGGAGATAACCTGTTGGTTAATAATATCAATCAGCTTGGAATTGAAGAGATTCTTGAGCTTTTACCCCACCGTTACCCATTTTTATTACTTGATCGCGTTACTGACTACACTTTAGGTGAATCGATCACAGCCTATAAAAATATCACCTTCAATGAGCCGTGTTTTACGGGGCATTTTCCGGGTAAACCTATTTTCCCAGGGGTATTAATTTTAGAAGCGTTAGCACAAGCAGCTGGCGTTTTAGGGTTTAAAACAGCAGGAAACAGCGACGACTTATACTTGTATGCTGGTATCGACAAAGCGCGCTTTAAGCAACCTGTTGTCCCTGGTGACCGTTTAGATATGAATGTGCGCCTAATCAAAGAGCGCCGTGGTATCTGGAAATTTCATGGGATTGGCAGCGTAGACGGCAAAGACGTTTGTGAGGCCGAATTCATGTGTGCAATGCGGAAATTATAACGTGATACATTCTACAGCTATTATTCATCCATCGGCGGTAATCGCCGAGGATGTAAAAATTGGTCCTTACTGCCTTATCGACGATAATGTTGAGATTGGCGCAGGAACTGTGCTTGAATCTCATGTGGTGGTTAAAGGCCATACTGTCATTGGGAAAAACAATCGGTTTTTCCAATTTGGCTCAATCGGTGAAGATTGCCAAGACAAGAAGTATGCGGGGGAGCCCACCCGTCTTGTCGTAGGCGATAACAACGTTTTTCGCGAGTCTGTGACCGTTCATCGTGGTACGACCCAAGACAAAGGTTTAACCCAAATCGGCTCGAATAACTTGTTTATGGCCTATGCCCATGTTGCCCATGATTGCATCGTAGGTAACAACAGTATTTTAGCAAATAATGCCACATTAGCTGGCCACGTACACATTGGCGATCATGTGATTTTAGGCGGTATGACTGCATTTCATCAATTTTGTCATATCGGTTCACATAGCTTTGTGGCAGGTGGTGCAATTGTACTTCGTGATGTACCGCCATACGTCATGATTGGTGGGGATAAAAGCTCACCTCATGGCATTAATAGTGAAGGTCTGAAACGTCGTGGTTTTGATAAAGACGTAATCATGCAGTTACGTCGTGCATATAAAGTGTTATACCGTAACGGCCATCGCGCTGACGAAGCAGTAGAGTTACTAAATGAAATGGCAGTAACCACGCCTGAAGTTAAACTGATGGCGGACTTTGTGGCGACCTCTTCACGAGGTATTGTGCGCTAAGCCATGAGCGAAAAAAACATTAGAGTAGGAATTGTCGCCGGTGAAACATCTGGCGATATATTAGCCGCTGGTTTAATCAGTAAGATCAAACAGCAATATCCCAATGCAACGTTTGAGGGGATAGCTGGACCCCGCATGCAAGCTCAAGGTTGCACAACCATTTTCGATATGGAAGAGCTGTCTGTTATGGGGCTTGTCGAAGTGTTGTCTCGTATACGCAGATTACTGTTTGTACGTAAAAGTTTATACCAGCACTTTATCGCTAACCCCCCAGATATATTTATCGGTGTTGACGCCCCAGATTTTAATTTACGCCTAGAACTTCCTCTTAAAAAAGCCGGCATTAAAACCGTACACTATGTTAGTCCAACAGTTTGGGCATGGCGCGAAAAGCGAGTGTTCAGTATTGCTAAAGCAACGGATCTCGTATTGAGTTTGTTTCCCTTTGAGAAGCAGGTTTATGACAAACACAACATTCCTTGTCAGTTTGTCGGCCATACTATGGCTGACAGCATTGCGTTAGCCCCTGACAAAGAGGTTGCTCGCAAGGCTCTAAAAGTACGCTCAGACGAGCGCGTGCTCGCGTTACTGCCCGGTAGTCGTCATAGTGAAGTTAGCTTGCTGCTAGATATATTCATGCAAAGTGCAGAACTGCTAGCCAAACACGTGAGTGATTTATCAGTGCTCATTCCGGTGGTGAATAAAGAGCGAAAACGCCAAGTCGAAGACTATATGCGAGAACACACGGTGAACATTAATTATCGTGTGGTCATTGGGCATGCCCGAGAGGTGATGACAGCCTCAGATGCAGTATTATTGGCATCAGGAACCGCCACATTAGAAGCAATGTTATGTAAGCGCCCTATGGTGGTTGCTTATCGCATGAGCTGGTTAACGCATCAGATGATGAAGCGCTTATACATTGCTAAATACTTCGCATTACCCAATATTCTTGCTGACGAAGAGTTAGTACCAGAACTACTTCAAGAAGACGTCAACCCGCAAAATATTGCTGAAAAATTACTACATTATTTTACCCAGAGTGAAGAAGATAAAACCGCACTTGTTGCACGCTTTACTCAGCTTCATGAGGTCCTCAAGCGGGACGCAGATGCCCAAGCGGCTAGAGCTGTCTTGGCACTGATTGAACCTAATCAAGAGAGTAACTAGATGACTCAGTTAATAGCAGGTGTCGATGAAGTCGGCCGCGGCCCTTTGGTGGGAGATGTGGTGACGGCAGCGGTTATTCTCGACCCAGCTAAACCGATCGTTGGGCTAGCCGATTCGAAAAAAATATCCGAGAAGAAACGTTTAGCCTTGTTTGATCTCATTATGCAAAATGCGCTCTGTGTGAGCCTAGGTAGAGCGTCCCCACAAGAAATCGACGAGTTGAATATCTTACACGCCACTATGCTCGCTATGACAAGAGCAGTACAGGGGTTAGCAACTCAACCTACCTTTGTGCGGGTTGATGGTAATCGCTGTCCACAGTGGGACTACGCATGTGAAGCTGTGGTTAAAGGAGATAGCTTATATGCTGAAATATCGGCCGCCTCGATTATCGCCAAAGTCACCAGAGACGCAGAGATGAGTGCCTTGCATGCGAAGTACCCTGAATACGGGTTTGGCCAACATAAAGGCTACCCAACCAAAGCACACCTTGAAAAACTAGCTGAATTTGGCCCTTTACCTGAGTATCGAATGAGTTTTAAACCCGTGCAATTATCGTTAGTGCAACGCGGTGGACAGTTGGCAGGAAACTAAATGTCTGATTGTAAATTTGTACACTTAAGAGTTCACAGTGATTACTCCATGCTGGATGGTTTGAACAAAGTTAAACCACTCATTTCTCATGTAAAATCACTCAACATGCCCGCCGTTGCGCTGACTGACCAGATGAATATGTGTGGCTTGGTGAAGTTTTACGAGCAAGCCCATGCAAATGGCATCAAACCTATTATAGGAACCGATTTTTGGGTGCAATCGTCAGCGCTTGAAGATCATATTTTTCGCCTAACGCTGTTGGCGGCCAATAACAAAGGCTATAAAAATATTACCTTGCTCATTTCCAAAGCCTATTTACGCGGAAGTGTGCAAGATAAGGCAGTGATTGACCAACAATGGCTAGCCGAACACAGTGAAGGTGTGATTATTCTCTCTGGTGGTCGCATGGGCGATCTGGGGGTTTACCTAACCAAAGGTAATGTGGGGCTAGCCGAAAAAGCCACTGCATTTTACCAACAGCATTTTCCTGACCGTTTCTATTTGGAGTTAACACGTACAGCACGCGCCGGTGAAGAAGATTACATTCACCGAGCTGTTGAGTGGGCAGGGCAGCACGACTTACCTGTTGTCGCTACAAACGAAGTGTGCTTTATCTCTCCTGATAACTTTGAGGCCCATGAAATTCGTGTCGCGATCCACGATGGTTACACACTGAACGATCCTCGGCGGCCCAAGTTATACAGTGAACAACAATATATGCGCAGCAGCGAAGAAATGTGCGAGTTGTTTGCCGACATACCTCAGGCGATTGAAAACACCGTCGAAATTGCTAAGCGATGCAATGTATCTGTGTTACTGGGCACTTACTTTTTGCCGGATTTCCCTACTGGGGATATGTCGATTGCCGATTTTCTAGTTAAGGTCTCAGAAGAGGGACTGGAAAAGCGCTTGGCCTTTTTGTTTCCAAATGAAGAAGAACGACTCGCCAAACGCCCTGAATACGACGAGCGTTTAAAAGTAGAGTTGGTGGTTATCAACCAAATGGGCTTTCCTGGTTACTTCTTGATCGTGATGGAATTTATTCAATGGAGTAAAGATAACGGTATTCCTGTTGGCCCTGGCCGAGGATCAGGTGCGGGTTCATTGGTTGCCTATGCCTTGGGGATCACCGACTTGGATCCTCTCGAATTCGATTTGCTATTCGAACGATTTTTGAACCCAGAACGGGTTTCAATGCCGGATTTTGACGTCGATTTCTGTATGGACAGACGCGACGAAGTCATCGATCATGTTGCCGAAATGTACGGCCGTGATGCGGTATCGCAAATTATTACCTTTGGTACTATGGCTGCAAAAGCCGTTGTGCGCGATGTAGGGCGTGTGTTAGGTCATCCTTATGGCTTTGTTGATCGCATCTCTAAGCTTATTCCACCTACGCCAGGGATGACATTAACCAAAGCGTTTGAAGAAGAGCCTCGTCTCCCTGAGCTTTACGCCTATGACGAAGAAGTGAAAGATCTGATCGACATGGCGCGCATTCTTGAAGGGGTAACCCGTAACGCAGGTAAACACGCCGGTGGTGTGGTGATTGCCCCAGATAAAATTACCGACTTCGCTCCGCTTTATTGTGATGATGAGGGTAAAAACCCGGTTACTCAATTTGATAAAAATGATGTTGAAACCGCTGGTTTAGTTAAATTCGATTTCTTGGGCTTGCGCACGCTGACGATTATTCAGTGGGCTATTGATATGATTTCCAGTGGTAAGGGAATTGATATTGATATATTAGCGATTCCAATGGATGACAAAAAGTCGTTTAAGTTACTGCAACGCGCAGAAACTACAGCGGTATTCCAATTGGAATCTCGCGGTATGAAGGATTTGATCAAGCGACTTCGCCCGGATAGTTTCGAAGATATCATTGCATTGGTGGCGCTGTTTAGACCTGGCCCTTTGCAATCAGGCATGGTTGATAACTTTATTGACCGTAAACATGGTCGAGAAGCCATTTCCTATCCAGATGCGACTTACCAACATGAATGCTTGAAAGAAATTCTTGAACCTACTTACGGTATTATTTTGTACCAAGAGCAGGTCATGCAAATTGCGCAGGAAATGTCTGGTTACAGCCTAGGCGGCGCGGATTTGCTGCGCCGAGCTATGGGTAAAAAGAAACCCGAAGAGATGGCAAAGCAGCGTGAATCGTTTGAGACAGGCGCGAAAAATAACAACATTGATCCAGAGTTGGCGATTAAGATATTCGACTTGGTAGAAAAATTCGCTGGCTATGGTTTTAACAAATCACACTCAGCAGCCTATGCATTGGTGTCTTATCAAACGTTATGGTTAAAAACCCATTATCCCGCTGAATTTATGGCTGCGGTTATGTCTGCGGATATGGATAACACAGACAAAATCGTCACCTTGGTCGATGAATGTCAGCGTATGGGCATTACCTTGTTGCCACCTGATGTAAACGCTGGTAGCTACAAATTTACAGTGGATAGCGAAGGGCGCATCGTATATGGCATAGGGGCGATTAAAGGGGTGGGTGAAGGCCCGATTGCCGCGATCATTGAAGCGCGGGAAAATCACGAAAAATTCTCTGACTTGTTCGATTTTTGTGCCAAAGTCGATACCAAACGTATAAATAAACGTGTGCTCGAAAAGCTCGTTTACGCTGGGGCATTAGATAACCTTGGCCCTCATCGCGCATCAATTATGGCGACCTTGCCCGAAGCCATCGCGGCGGCTGATCAGCACGCTAAAGCTGAGTCTCATGGGCAAAGTGATATGTTTGGTTTATTAACCACTGAGCCTGAGCAAGTAGAGCAAGCCTTCGTTAAAGTGCCACCTTGGCCAGAGAAAGTATGGCTTGACGGTGAAAAAGACACGTTAGGCCTTTATTTGACTGGCCATCCAATTAATCAGTATCTGCAAGAGATTAAACACTACTGTACTGGTCGCTTGATTGATCTTAAACCGACTAACAAAGACGTAGTGTCCTACGCGGTAGGGTTAGTACTCGGCGTACGCGTCATGACTAATAAAAGAGGGCGGCGCTGGGGGATTGTCACATTAGATGATAAAAGTGCTAGGATAGATGTACGTTTTTTCCCCGATCTGTTTGAACAATACGAGGAAATACTGCAATCTGACCGAATATTGGTGGTAAGTGGACAGGTCAGCTTTGATGAATTTTCTGGGGGCAATACAATAGGCGCCCGCGATGCCATGGACATAGTTCAGGCGAGGGAAAAGAACGCAAAATGGTTAAGCATGCAGTTTGATTCTAGCTGGTGTAATGCATCAACACTCGCTAAACTGCAAGCAATATTAACGCCTTATCAAGGTGGCAGCTGTCCGGTACAAGCCCATGTTGTACATCCGGATGCTGAAGTGACATTGGCTTTAGGTGCGCAGTGGTATGTTACCCCTGAGGATCAGTTACTTTTTGAATTACAGCAGCAGTTCGGTAAAGAGCATGTTGAACTGGTGTTTCATTGATTTTGACAGATATAACGTCTGTTCACGAATAAACAAATTAGGTGTGGAATGAGCTTGAACTTTTTGGATTTCGAAAAACCAATCGCCGATCTTGAAGCGAAAATTGAAGGATTGCGTTTGGTGAATCAAGGCGGTGAGTTCGATATTAGTATCGAAGAAGAAATCACAAAACTGCGTGAAAAAAGCGCGGAAATGAGCAAAAAAATATTCGCCGATTTAGGTGCTTGGCAAGTCTCGCAACTTGCGCGTCATCCGATGCGTCCTTATACCTTGGATTATATCCCGCGTATTTTTAGCGAGTTTGATGAGTTGGCAGGTGATCGAGCGTTTGCCGATGACAAAGCGATAGTCGGTGGCATAGCGATGTTAGACGAGCAACCCATTATGGTGATTGGTCACCAAAAAGGTCGCGACACTAAAGAAAAGGTAAAACGTAACTTCGGTATGCCAAAGCCAGAAGGGTACCGAAAAGCACTGCGTTTAATGGAAATGGCGGAGCGCTTTAGCTTGCCTATCATTACCTTTATTGACACGCCAGGAGCTTACCCTGGAGTTGGCGCTGAAGAGCGTGGTCAAAGTGAAGCCATTGCTCGTAATTTGAAAGTGATGGCAGGGCTGAAAGTGCCTATCATTTGCACCGTTATCGGTGAAGGTGGTTCTGGTGGTGCATTGGCCATTGGGGTGGGCGATCGCGTCAATATGATGCAATACAGTACTTATTCTGTTATCTCACCTGAGGGCTGTGCATCAATACTTTGGAAAAGCGCTGAAAAAGCCCCGCTGGCAGCGGAGGCAATGGGAGTCGCTGCGGGACAAATTAAGGAATTAGGGTTGATCAATACGATCGTTGAAGAACCTCTTGGCGGTGCCCATCGTGATCATGACATCGCTGCAGCGAACTTAAAAGCCACTGTTAAACAGCAACTTGCACAGTTAAAAAGCTTGTCTGTTGAAGAGTTACTCGATCAGCGATATGAACGCCTTATGTCGTTTGGTTACTGTTAAACACTGATTCGCTGCCTGTTACGCAGGCAGTGTCAGTTTTTGCGCGTTAGCTCTCACGTTAATGCGCTTGCGTCATTGCAACCCGTTGTTGGCCACTATGTCTTTACTCGATCATTTAGAACAACAAATAGCCACGCTCAATCCTTCTTTATCATCTTCATTACATTTTGTTGTTGCTTACAGTGCCGGTATTGATTCTCATGTTCTATTGCATGCCTTGTGGCAATTACAGCAGCAACGCAGAACATCATTTACCCTAAGTGCTATATATATACATCATGGCCTGAGTGAGAATGCCAGTCTGTGGCAGCAACATTGCTCTGATGTATGTCAAAAGCTCAAAATAGAATTCGTCAGCGCTAGGGTGTCCCTCGACTTTTCAAATGGCAAAGGGATCGAAGCCCAAGCACGGGATGCGCGTTATGCCAAACTCATTGAAATGGCGCCTGCAGACAGCGTTGTTATGCTTGCTCAGCATCAAGACGATCAGTTAGAAACCGTGTTGCTACAATTAAAAAGAGGTGCGGGGCCAAAAGGGTTGAGCGGAATGGACTCTTATTTTACAAAAGCTAAACTGGGTGGCACGCAGCAACATGTTCACTTTTTTAGACCTCTGTTGGATATTAGCCAGCAGCAAATCCAGCACTACGCTAATGAGCAATCCCTTGTGTGGCAAGAAGATGAGTCTAATCAGAATACTGATTTTGAGCGCAACTTTATCCGCCGTGATGTTGCCCCTTTGCTTAATGAGCGTTGGCCGCATATTGCGCAATCTGTATCACGCAGTGCCCAGCTTTGTGCACAGCAACAAGCTTTATTAGATGAGGTGTCCCTTGAAAAGTTACAGCCGTTACGAAAACCTAATAACACCTTATGTGTTAAAGGGCTTTTGGCGCTGACCGATGCGTGGCGGATACAAGTGGTGCGTTTATGGCTAGACGAGCAAAATATTCTAAGCCCCAGCCAAGCAATATTGACCCAGATGAGCAATGAGTTATTGCTGGCAGCCGAAGATGCAAACCCAATTATCCAATGGCAAAGTTGGCAGCTCAGGCGGTTTGAAGACGCCTTGTATGTGATTACAGTGCCCAAAGACGTTAAGTCACATAGCACAACGCTAAACTCATCGAAGACATGCGAACTCCCCCTGTCATTAGGGAGTGTTGAACTGGTTAGAGTACAAAATTGGGGGGGCGATAAGTCATTCTTAGCTATTGATAGCCCAGAGCTTGGCCAAGTTTCACTCTCTTTTGGCGGTTTTTCACGGCGCTTTACCCCGCAAAATTCACCGCACTCTAAACCTCTTAAACAATGGTATAAGCGGTGGGGTGTTCCACCTTGGGAGCGTAGTCATATTGCGGTTATCTGTCAGAATGAACAGATACTAGGATTGTTACGAAAAGGCGAGTTTGTCCCGAGTCAATACAGTGCGGATTTACGCGCACGAGGAGGCTTCGCGTATGGCTTATGTCATCATCCGTCAGCAGGCGAGTAAGGAGTCGTAACAAGATTTAACAATATTCTGCCACGTTAGTCACGGGAGTGTCATAAAACATCAGTAGCCTGCAAGCATTGACTGACTACCTCTTTTTCGTTACTTGAAAAAACTCAAACGCTACCAATATGAACGCTATGCAGTGTTATGCAAATTAGCCTATCCAAAAACCTTTGATCATGTAGACCTCGGGTTCTCAGTGCACGGGCACGTGGCAATCAGAAATCGCCAAGGTCATGTTTTAGCGCGTATATTATGGCAAGAAAAAAAGAAAGAGGTGATAGTCGTATTTCGCGGCTCTCAAGTATTGAGTGACTGGTTAACTAACTTGTGTTGTATTCCTAAGCGTAAGCGTTTCGGAAATACCGTGTATTACATTCACTTTGGTTACGACAGGTTGCTTAATCAAAAGGTTGCGGGGGCAGAGCCTGAAGATGAAGCGCTGAGTATCTATCAGCAGATTGAAAAAGTGTTAGCCCCTTTGATAGCGAGAGGAAAGCGAATTAGTTTGACAGGCCACTCATCTGGCGGTGCTATGGCTATTTTGACCGCTGATTGGTTAGAAAGACGGTTTGATACCCCAGTGCGCAGGGTAGTGACCTTTGGTCAGCCATCCACAGGATTTAGGAGCTTTTACAAACACTACACGCTACACCGACGCACTTATCGTATCTGCTGCGATTTAGACATTATTACCTTTTTACCCCCTTTGCCGGGTATATTCAAACATGTGGGGCGTAATCTTTGGCTGCATAATGAACGAATTTACGAAAATATACGGCCATCTGTGCGTTTATACAAAACGCTCACTAGCTGGCTTATTTCACCTATTTCATATCACTATATGCACAAATATATACGCAATAAAGACTTTTTCGATAAGCACTAGGCGTTATTTTAGAGGGTGAGTTTGTCTTGTATATAATCCAAAAATGCGCTGATACGAGAAGATAACGAGGTGTTTTTATAATATACGGCGTTTATTTGCTCTCTTGGGTGTGGGCTAATCACACTTCCTTGGAGTACTTTAACCAGTCTCCCTTCACGTACGTCCTTTGCGATCATAAAATCGGACAACAACGCAACGCCGTTACCTTGTATGCACAGTTGACGAATAGTTTCACCACTGCTACCTAAAATGTTGGGTTTGAGTGGTTTGGGTAAAGTGTATTTCAATGGCCAGTTGTTCAGATTAGCTGAATGGGCAAAGCCGATAATGCTGCATTCCGCGAGTGTTTCTAAGCTAATCGGGGGGGATAACCTCTGCAAGTATGCTGGGCTGGCGACTAAATGCAACTGACTGCTTCCTAATAGCCTAGCGTGTAAGTTCGAGTCTTCCAGTTGGCCTATGCGAATAGCGACATCAGTACGTTTCTCAATTAAATCAATGATGCTTTCATTGGAAATTAACTCCAGTTCGATCAGGGGATAAGCTTCTAGAAAACCTGCTATCAATGGGGTTAATTGGTGGAGCATGAAAGGAGAGGCTGCATCGACCCTTAACGTGCCTGTGGGCGTTTGTTTGAGTTCACGTAACCTAGATTCTGCGTAGTTGAGCTGTTGTAGACTGGCACGTACATCGTTGATAAAAAGAAGCCCTTCTTGGGTGAGCTCCACGCGCCTTGTGGTGCGATTTAATAAGGTGCAATCAAGATCTTGCTCTAACTTTGCAATAGCGCGCGACACGCGAGCAACTTGAGTGTCGAGTTGTTTGGCCGCTGCGCTAAATCCTCCATTATCGACGACCGCTAACAGCATTTCCAAGGACGCAGTTTGAGAAATTATCGTCATACTATAGACGGTTTGCGAAGTACGCAGGTGAATTCTTGTTAGTGAGCAGGATAGTAATCTCCTTTTGGCTGGCAACGAAAGGGTTTATATTTGGAGCGCCATTAGCATGTTGTATTTAATGACGCGTTGCCTGATGTTGCTTTATTGAATCAATATATTGCGCTTGCTTAATTTTTTGCTGTGTACTTAAGTTGGCCGTTTTTAATAGGGTTTTGCAATGCTTTAAGCCACTTTCCTGCTCTTCGTTTAAGCCATCATCCTGTGCTAAGCGAGCCAGTACTTTTAGCAAGCTTAGGCCAATATTGGTGTTTTTTGGGGATAACTGTAGCGCTTGAGTAAGTAGCTTATAGGCTGGGGAAAAGCGCTTGTTTTTGTAGTGTACTGAGGCCATTTCGGCCAATTCCTTGGGATTGTGGTGAATCTCTGAACGTTCAAATTGTTCTTGCTCTAAATATTCAGCCATGACTTGGTTTGTAAACTCATTGCCATTGATTTGTTCTTTCATACGCTCAAGAATCGCTAACGATTGCTCCCGCTGACCAATTTCATGAAAAGCTTTGACCTTATCCAAGTTGTCTTCAACTGAGTGCCAGCTGTTGACCTGAGCTTGAAGTTGCATCAGTTCTTCCGCTTGCTTCTTTTTATCTTTTAAGCTTAATAGCCGCGCTTGGATAACAATTAATTGATTTTTAAAGTCATTGATATGAGCAAAGTCTTGCTGGACCTTGAGCAGTTTACGCTCGGTCTCTGCTAGCAAGTTCTTCGCTTGTGAGTTTGAAACTGTGCTGGCTAAATCTATGCCAGCACGTATCACATTAAGAACAAGCTCAGGACTATCATGAATTGAGTTTTTAGCATATTTGGCCATATTTTGAGTGGCCAGATATTGCCCCATAGGATCGTGGTTTAGGCGGGCAAGATCCCATGCTTTTCGGTGTCGCTGAATGTTTCGCGGGGCTAGCTTGCTGGCTTCTTTGATAAGCTCATACCCTTTCTCATAGTCTTCTTGGTTAATGTAGTATTCTGTGAGGGTATCGTATGTGGCAAAGCGGGTATCGTCACGTTCTAATAAATCATCTGCAAGCGCTTGTGCTTCCATTTTCTTACCTTGCTGTAATAAGCTTCTGAGTAACCCTACTGCCACCCAACCGTAGTCACATTCTTTGAGCAATGAGCGGTAAAACGCTTCTGCGTCAGCATATTCTTGCAAGTTAACTAAACAGCGACCGATCAAACGGTTAATTTGCGGTCGATATTGGGCAAGTGACTCATCTTCAAGTTGACGTTGTGCTAGGTAAATAGCGCTTGGGTATTCTTGATTATCGAAGCAGTAGTTCAAACGATACAATTGACTTTTAATCTTTAAAATATGATTAATGCGCTGAGCGACGCGATATTTGTCCAACGGCTTAACCCAGAAATCGTCGGGCTGAAGCTCAATGACACAATTCACCAATTCAGGACTCGTATCAGCGCTGAGAAAAATGACGCTGGTGGTTTTTGCAATAAACCCTTTGAAACGCATTTCTTCAAGTAGGCTAAAACCATCTTTGTCACTGCGAACATCAAACGCCACTAAGATCATGTCAAAACGGATGTGCTCACACAGGCGAATAGCGTAAAACGCATTTTGCGCACAACGCACGTTTTCGATACCTACTTCAAGAAAGGCTGACTTAATGGTGTCTTGCACTAAAGATTGGCCATCAATAACTAGCACATGTAGCTCACTGATGGGCGCCTGAGCTGGTATCTTAATCACACTAAATCCATCTAACCGTGTTTATAGGTATCTTGTTGTTATGACACAACGTTATATTGAACGATGGATAAGCTCAATCACTTTTTAATATAGATACCTATTTGACAACCGAATTGGCTCTCATTCTGCTCAGCCTCTTTAATAACGAAAGTGGAAGCATGGATTACTTTTTATTGCGATACATGGCAGCATCTGCGCGCATAAATAAGCTGTGTTCTGTGTCTTCCTGATGATAGATAGCACTGCCAATACTGCAGCCAATATCATGCTGGGCGAGAAAGTGATTTTGCTTGAACGCCTGTTGAATTCGCTGAACTATTTGTTCACATGAATCAATGCAGGTGTCGGTGAGCAGGCAACAGAATTCGTCTCCGCCATAGCGAAAAGCATAATCAGTGTCACGCAAACAGGTTGAAATCGTGTCGGCGCAGGTGATAAGTATTTTATCACCATGTGAATGGCCGTATTGATCGTTCACTTGTTTAAATTTATTAAGGTCGATAACCAAAAGGGCAAATTGGCTGGGTTGGCGTTTTGCATGGCTAAATAAGCGATGCATGGTGTCATTAAAACTGCTGCGGTTTCTCAGTGATGTTAAGTTATCTCTGGTCGCCGCAAGTTTTATGCGCTCATATTCTAAACCGTTTTTTAACGGGTTTTTAAATAACATGTGCAATTGCTGGACAATTTGCCATTCACGCATGGCCAACGTTCGAGAAAATGCGTAGTGAATCATCGCAATTTGCTTTTCATCTTGACGCACAGCTAAGTGTTTATGATGTCGACTCTTTGCTATCTCTCCATAGTGAATGTCGTTGTGATTACACTGGATTTTTAAGCCACACAGGGGTAACGTATTTTGAAGTTGCTGAAAAAATAGCTCGCTAAGTACGGTCAGGTCAATCGTGGTTAACCATTTTTGAAAGAAAGCACTGAGTTCATGTTGATTTAAAACCGGGGCGTAGTGTCCTGGATTAAATACATTTTCGCCCACGTGTTGTTCATAAAGCTGATTAAGTTGCTCCACCTATGACTCCTGCCAAAAAATTGGCGAACTCGCTATAAATAGCACTCTGTTTTACGATAATGCTTAAACTAAGCAGTATTCGTGCCCAAAAATGGAATTTATTAGATAAAAGGTGGTAACCCTTGTAATGCATGGGATTTTTTCAAATATAGTGATATTAATGGCCGTCGCCGTGGCAAGTGTGTGGTTGTTTAAGCGCATAAACTTGCCGCCTATTTTGGCCTACTTGTATTGCGGTATTCTTGCCGGTCCCGATTTACTTGCGTTATTTGAACACCCAGAAGATATGCAAACTTTCGCTGAGCTCGGGGTGGTTTTTCTTCTATTTTCTCTGGGGCTAGAGTTTTCTTTGCCTAAGATGATTGCTATGCGCCAAATGGTATTTGGCGTGGGCTTAGGTCAAATGCTACTCACAACAGTTGCATTTATGGGGATTAGCATGTTGCTTGGTGTTAGCCTGCCATCCGCAATTATTGTGGGTAGTATCGTGGCGCTTTCCTCTACCGCTATTGTCATCAAACAAACCAATGATATGGGTATTTTAAATACGTCTCGTGCGCAAATGGCGGTAAGTATTCTGCTTTTTCAAGATTTAGCCGTTGTCCCCTTATTAATTGTCGTGCCGCTTCTAGCCATTGGGGGTGGTGAAAGTCTCAGTGTGGCCATTTCCTTATCCATTGTTAAAGGGATTGTAGTGGTATTTATTCTGATGTCTGTCGGTAAATGGATACTGCCCAGGGTATTTACCGAAGTCGCCCAAACCCGCACAGATGAGCTGTTTGTATTAACCACTATTTTGGTCGCGTTGATGGCTGCTGGGCTGACATATTCGTTCGGTTTATCCATGGCGCTAGGGGCATTTTTAGCCGGTATGATGCTTGGTGAGAGTCAATATAAATATCAGTTAGAAGCGGATATTCGGCCGTTTCGAGATATTTTGATGGGGCTGTTTTTTATAACCATAGGTATGCGGCTGAATCTCACTGATTTATTAGCACAGTGGCACTGGGCATTGTTAGGCTTAGGTGCAATGTTGCTGATTAAAGTGCTCATCATTCGTTTAACAGGCGGCTTGTTCGGAGTGCCGAAAGAGGACGCATGGGCAGCAGGTTTTAAGTTATGCCAAATGGGTGAGTTTAGTTTTGTGATCGCCGCTCTGGCAGTGGATCACAACATTTTGTCTACGCAGGTTGGCTCACTTATTCTCAGTATCGGTATTTTGAGTATGGCCATGACGCCTTGGTTAGTGACCCGAAGCTCTGATTTTGCTAAGCGAATTGTCAATGCGCCAACCCCGGCGTTGGAGGCCAGTGAAACCCTTGCCAGTCAACACGAACAGATGCACGACCATGTGATCATTATGGGCTTTGGTCGGGTAGGTCAGTCTGTTAGCCGGTTACTGAAAAGTGAGGCGATCCCCTATCTAGTGATTGACGCCGATCCAGTGCGGGTACACGAAAGTCAAAGTGCTGGTCAACCGGTTTACTTTGGTGATGTTCGTCAGAAAGATATCCTTAGAGCGGTGGGGATAGAAAGAGCGAAACTCGTGCTCATTACTTTTGACGAACACAATAAAGCGATGGCCGTTATTCAGCTTATCTCAAGTTTGTATCCAGATTTACCTATCGTTGTTCGCACTCGTAAAGACTATCGCATGAGCGAACTTTACAGTGCAGGCGCCAGTCAGGTGGTACCTGAAATTCTAGAGGGGAGCTTGATGTTAGTGTCTCAGGTGTTGCACTTGTCAGGTATTCCTATGTCACGCATTTTGAAACGGGTGCGTAAAGAGCGCAAAGGGCACTATGGCAACATGCATGGCTTCTTTCCTGGCGAAACCACGGAATTAAGCTATGAGAAACAAGACAAATTGGAGTTTATGCATGCTGTGGTGATTGCAAACAATGCGTTTGCGGTAGGTAAGTCTTTAACAGAACTGAATATTACCCGTTCAGGAGTCAAGGTAAAGGGGCTGCGCAGGGACAATATTGAATTAGAAAACCCACCATCAGACACAATACTAAATATCGGTGATGTACTGGTGATCAGTGGAAAACCTAGACGTGTTGAGAGAGCGGAGCGGTTTTTACTGGAAGGCGATTAACCGAGTTCGCTAAGCACATCTTGGGATTTACCGGTACATTTTTTCTTCGCAATATTAACGGACTCCTTTTAATTCACTCTAATATTAACGTTTATACTAACTTTAAGAAGTACTATGTCTCATTCGACCATTATCACTGCTAGTTCTATCGCTGTTGTATCTGAAATCTCTGTTTTACAGGGGCAAAGTGTCACCAAAGGGCAAACCGTTTTAACCTTGCATATTATGGGCACGGATTTACCAGTTGTTGCCAGTCATTCTGGCAAGGTTAAACATGTTTGGGTCAAGGTTGATGATGAAGTGGATTTCGAACAAGAGTTGCTCGAAATAGAAAATGAAAGCCATTTAGCAACCGAAGCACAAGTGATGTCTAGCACAGGCAAGGCATTAAATGAGTTTAAAGAGCGCCGAGCAACGACTTTGGATGATGCGCGCGGCGCCCAATTAGCGAAACGCCAAGCTCAAGGTTTTAGAAGTGCGCGGCAAAACCTTGCTCAATTATGCGATCCTCAGCAATTTATGGAATATGGTCAGTTTGCTGTTGCCGCCCAGAGACAGCGCCGTGATTATCAGCAACTTCAATCCGCCACCGCCGCCGATGGCATTATCACTGGAGTGGGCGAGGTTAACCGACCTGAGGGAGTATCTGCATCAACCCAAGCTTATAAAACAGCCCTAGTGATTAATGATTACAGCGTACTGGCGGGCACTCAAGGCTTCTTTCATCATCAAAAGTTAGACCGTATTCTAGCCGTGGCTCAAGCGCAATCTCTACCGGTTATCATGTTTACTGAAGGCGGTGGAGGTAGACCAGGAGATACTGATATCACTATTGTAAATTCGGGTTTGCAGTGTGCATCTTTTTCCAGTTGGGCAGCATTAAGTGATGTGGTGCCACGCATCGCGGTGGCAAACGGATATTGTTTTGCCGGTAACGCGGCATTATTTGGCGCGGCAGATATTCGTATCGCAACGAAAAAGTCTTGGATTGGTATGGCAGGACCGGCCATGATTGAAGGTGGTGGTCTTGGCAAAGTGAATGCAAAAGACATAGGACCCATTGAGACACAAGCATCAAATGGGGTGGTGGATATTGTCGCCGATGACGAAGTGCATGCGTCTGAATTGGCAAAGCGTTGTTTAGGGTATTTTCAAGGAGCCATTGAATATTCGCCGCAAGACCAAGTAGAGAAAGACGCTCAGCAAGCAGCGCTAAGAGAGGTGTTACCCGATGATCGCCGTTTTGTGTATGAGATACGAAAAGCAATCGCGATTTTGGGCGATGAAGATAGCTTTACAGAGTTAAAGCGACAGTTTGGTGGCGCGATTATTACTGGCTTTATGCGTATTCATGGTAAACCAGTGGGGGTTTTAGCCAGTGACTGTAAGGTATTAGGGGGCGCGATAGACGTTGAAGCCGGTGAAAAAGCCTCAGAATTTATGCGCCTATGCAATGCGTTTTCAATCCCACTGATAAGCTTATGCGATACCCCTGGTTTTATGGTGGGTCCCCAGCATGAGCAACAAGGAGCAGTCAGACGCCTGTCGGCATTATTTACCTCTGGAGCCAAGCTAACGGTCCCTTTAATTGCTGTGGCAATCCGCAAATGTTACGGCCTCGGTGCACAGGCTTTGTTAGGGGGCAGCACGATGAAACCGGACTATATGTTGTCATGGCCAACCGGTGAGTTTGGCGGTATGGGATTAGAAGGAGCGGTTAAATTGGGATTTAGTAAAGAGCTTGCCGCCCAAGAGGATCCACATGCGCGTCAGCAGTTATTCGAAAAACTTGTTGCAACACAATACGCAAACGGTCAAGCCACAGAAGTGGCAAGTGTGCTTGAGATTGATGCCGTTATTGATCCTGAAAATACCCGTAAGGTGATTATACAAACGTTATTTTCATAAAGGCTGCCTATTCTTTTACGCCAACGGGCGGTTTTGATCGTGCTTTACTGGCAACATGGGTATGATAGCGCCATTCAACGCTCAAAGACGACTTTGAGCCCGTGCCCAACTAGGAATGATAAATGATTAATAACGATGTGATGCGTCGTATTCGCTATATTTTTGACTTTAATGATAAGCAAATGCTCGATGTATTTGCTCAAGCGGAATACCCTGCGACAACCGCCCAACTTCACAGTTGGTTGCGTAAAGAAGAAGAGCCGGAGTTTGTTCGAATTACCGACTTACAATTTGCGCTGTTTTTGAATGGCCTGATTAACTTAAAACGTGGCAAACGAGAAGGTGCACCTGCTCCAGTAGAGCGAGTGTTGACCAACAACATCATTTTAATGAAACTAAAAATTGCACTTAATCTGCAAGCAGAAGATATTCTAGAAATTATGCAAAAAAGTGATTTTCGTCTTTCCAAGCATGAATTAAGTGCGTTGTTTCGTAAGCCCGGCAATCGCCATTATCGAGAGTGTCAGGATCAGTTCTTGAGAAACTTTTTAAAAGGGTTGCAGCTAAAATTTCGTGGTGATGCCCAAAACGACTAACCTGTTTTTGCGGGCTTTTGCTGTTCTTACATTAGATTAAAGTGTAAGTGTAAAGTACTGCTTAGATTATTTTTGCGTGCTACATTTAACACACTATAAATAAGAATAAGCCTATGTTACTGACGTACGTTGTACTTTTAATGACGCTACTTTTTTCTCTTCAAGTGCAGTCAAATTCAGCCCACCAACTGTTCACGATTAATGTGACGGAAGCTGCAGGCCCTGTACCGCAAAAAAGTACGCTGCGCTTGTTTAAGCGTTTGTATGAAAATCTCGATATCGATCCTTCCCTGGTTTACCTTCCATCAAAGCGCGGTTTAGCTATGGTTAATTCAGGGGAGATCGATGCGGAGGCCTACCGTTTTGCCTCTGTAGGGCAACGCTATGCAAACCTTATTCGGGTTGAAGAACCAATAGGTGTAGGCAATACAGGTTTTTTCTGTGTTCAATTAACTGAATGTGATCTTTCAAAAAAACAAAAAATTGCGATGCTAGTAGGCTTTGAGCGAGCAAAAGATATATGCACACAATTTGCGCTGAGTTGTGAGTACGTGGCATCAGCAAAAAGTTTAGGTAAATTATTAGATCAAGGTTTGGTGCAGTCAATTTTAGCCACCACACTTGAAGGTAAACAAATTATTTGCCAAGCGGGCAAAGACACTTATTTTTTTAAATTAGAAGCATCACTTGTACGCTACGGTTATCATTTCATTCATCGAAAACATCATGCTCTTGCCCCTAAACTTGCAGAAAATTTACGTGTCATGCGTAAGCAGGGGTGGTTAAACAGTGATCGTAGCCTAATTGAACAAACCCAATATGACTGTGGCAAAGACGTGGTGATTTTGTAACGCTATAGTGTTATTTTCCAGGTTAGTCTTTGTGCTTTTTTCACTTCTGTATGAGTTTGTTTAAATGCCAAGAAAACTGCGGATCTCATCTGCTCGGGCGAGTCCATCTTTCATCCCAAGTGCAATTAACTCCTTACAATATTCTTGTTCAAAAATTAAATAACTGAGAAGCGACGAGTCTGCTTTGTTATGTAAGCCCATTAATCGCAACAGAGATTTAATCCCAGACGGCATTTGATGAAAGTGTCGCGCAGCCATGTCGTTGAACGAGATACTTGGGTTGACAACCAAGCAATCTATGGTTTTTAACGGACTCTGCAGGCGTTGTTGCGGGGTTAACTGTTCAAGCGTCTGATTAATGCGCTGCATTCGTTCTAAATCAGAGCGTAAAGTATCAGCGAAAATGGTGTCTAACAAATGGCCGGCAATTTCTAAACTACTTGGGTAATGGGCGACTTGAGTGAACCTGGGGGCTTTTTCGGGTTGCTCAACACCAATGACCATGATTTTTTGTGCGCCTAGATGAATGGCTGGACTTAAAGGAGACAGTTGATGTACCGAACCATCGCCTAAAAACTCCCCATCTAACTTAACCGGAGGAAAGACTAACGGGATGGCAGATGACGCCATGAGGTGCTCACTGTGCAATGCGGTTTTTATGCCACGGCGCTGCTGCCTGTGCCAAGGAGCGATGTCGTGATGACCTTGAAAGTAGCTAATTGAATCGTGAGTGCTGTAGCTTGATGCACTTATGCTTATCGCACGTAAGTAACCTCTTGCAACATTGTTATCGATACGTTTGAAATCTAAGCGACTACGAATGAGCTTTCGAAGCGGAGCATTGTTTAATAAGCTGCTGGCTTGTTTCTGATTAAGGGTTGACTGAAAGCTGCGAAAATAACTTTGTGCTAAATGGGAATATACATCACGAATACCGCTGCCATAGACTTGACGGGTAGTGAAATTCTTCCAAACATGTTCTAACTTGCGTATGCCCAAGTGATAGCATGAGGCATAGCACGCAAGCCCTGTGGCATTGATTGCACCGGCTGAACTACCACAAACGATAGGAAATGGAATACCTTGGTTTCGAGGTAAGTAGCTACTAATCGACTTGAGTACACCTAACTGATAAGCGGCTCGAGCACCACCACCGGATAAAAGCAACGCATAATGATGACGTTCATGCATGGTAAATTTGGGTCCTACTCATTCTTCTAAAAAGCGATGCACATCCCTTCAGCAGCAGCAAATAATTCAAGATCTGCTTCTGCTATGGCAACTAACTCTTGGCAGTGCGCTTCTACCGCGGCAACGTTATCGTCAGTTCGCGAGTGATCATGGCTATATAAGGCCAAGCGTTTTGCTCGACATGCCATCGTCAGTTTTACAGCTTCTTCTGCCACTGAATGCCCCCAACCAGCTTTGCCGGGCATATCAGCTAACATATACTGGGCATCATGCACGACTAAATCGGCATCTCGGGCAAACTCTACCCAATCTAAAAAGTCAGTACTTTTCTTGTACGGGGGGTAGAGTTCATTATCCGTAATGTACACGATTTTCTTGCCATCAGCGATAATACTATAGGCGCTGCCACCGCCTGGATGGTTGATTTTTTGACGCTTGATTTCCGCGGGACCTAAACGCCATTGTTGAATGTTTTCGGCTTTCACATCTAATGAAATTGAGGATTGCAAGGTATCAAATTGTACAGGGAAGTAGCTGCCACTCATTTGCTTTAAAATATTGTCGTGCTCCCCTAGGGTAGTTTGTCCTGGGGTGATGTAGATGTTACGTTTTGGTTGAAAAATAGGTGCAAAAAACGGAAAACCTTGAATATGATCCCAATGGTTGTGACTTAAAAGAAGGTGAATATCTCCATCTTTCTTAACGAGCTTTTGTCCTAACGTTCGTATACCTGTACCAGCGTCGATAATAATGTCAGTACCGTCATTTAGTTCAATGTGGACACATGCAGTATTACCACCATACTTTACATACTCAGCGCCAGGAGTGGGTACAGAGCCTCGTACACCGTAAAAGGTTAATTCCATTAAAATACTCATTTATTAGGCGCTAGGGCTGTACAAAGTGTTTCAGTGGCACAACTAATAGCACGCTTTTCGCATCTATAAAGATTAGCACTAATGTGAGCGTTCAATAAGTCTTAATCTTATACACGGGTATATTGCGGGCAAGAAAAAAGCGCAATCTATGCGCTTTAATTACTAACTGGCCGACGGTGCCGGCCAATATAGCTAGGCTTGCTTAAAGTCGATTTACAGCGTGGCGATAAAATCTGCAATCTGCGCTATATCGATCAGTTGCTTTTCACCGCTACGGCGGTTCTTGTATTCAACTTTTTGCTCATCAAGATTACGCTCACCAATCACTATCGTGTGAGGTACGCCGACTAATTCCATGTCATTGAACATAACGCCTGGGCGCTCTTTACGATCATCGAATAGCACGTCGATTCCCGCAGCTTTTAACTGGGCGTACATGTCCTCAGCAACTTGTTGGATACGGTGAGACTTATGCATGTTCATAGGTACAATTGCCACTTTGAATGGGGCAATTGCATCTGGCCAAATAATGCCGTATTTGTCATGATTCTGTTCAATAGCCGCTGCAACAATACGTGAAACCCCAATGCCATAACATCCCATGTTAAGCACCTGGTGTTTGCCGTTTTCGTCTAGCACACCACAGTTCATTGCTTCTGAATACTTGCTGCCAAGCTGGAATATATGGCCGACTTCAATACCGCGTTTTATTTCAAGTGTACCCTTGCCATCAGGGGACGGGTCACCCGCTTGCACATTACGTATGTCTGCTTGTTGATATTCTTTTGCGTCACGGTCCCAGTTGGCACCTGTGTAGTGAACATCGTTTTCATTTGCGCCACAAACGAAATCAGCTAATACCGCTGCACTGTGATCAGCAATGACAGGAATGTTTAAACCTACAGGGCCGATTGAGCCAACAGCGCAACCAATAGCTTCTTCAATTTGTACTTCGCTGGCCATCGTAAGCGGAGCAAAAACACCGTTTAATTTTTCTGCTTTTAGCTCGTTTAGCTGATGATCGCCGCGCAGTACTAGAGCAACCAGCCCTTGTTGACTCTTATCATCTGCCTCACCAAGCACGATAAGCGTTTTCACTGATTGCTGTGCAGGAACGTTTAATAGTGCACTGACTTGCTCAATCGTTTTGGCATTTGGCGTGGCAACTTTACTTAGCTCTGCGCTTGGGGCAGGGCGGTCTATTTGTGGCGCTATGGCTTCGGCTTTTTCAATGTTAGCAGCGTAATCTGAAGCGTTACTAAACGCGATATCGTCTTCACCTGACTCAGCAAGAACGTGGAATTCGTGAGAAGCATTTCCACCGATAGAGCCGTTATCAGCAATCACCGGACGGAATTCTAAATTGATACGCTCGAATACGCGGCAGTATGCGGCAAACATTTCATCGTAGGTTTTATTTAAACACTCGTCACTTAAATGAAACGAGTAGGCATCTTTCATGGTGAACTCACGGCCACGCATTACACCAAATCGCGGACGTACTTCGTCACGGAATTTTGTTTGAATCTGATACACGTTCAACGGTAGTTGCTTATAGCTACTCACTTCGTTTTTGACCAAGGCAGTCACTACTTCTTCATGAGTTGGGCCTAACACAAAATCTCGAAAGTGACGGTCTTTTACCCGTAAAAGCTCTGGGCCGTACTCATCCCATCGGCCAGATTCTTGCCATAAATCAGCAGGTTGCACTACGGGCATGAGTATTTCTAATGAGCCTGCTCGATCCATTTCTTCGCGCACGATCTGAGCGACTTTATTTAATACACGCAAGCCAGTGGGTAACCAAGTGTAAAGTCCTGATGCGAGCTTGCGAACCAAGCCTGCACGTAGCATAAGCTGGTGACTAATGACTTCTGCATCCGCAGGTGTTTCTTTTTGGGTCGATAATAAATATTGGCTTGTGCGCATTGGCGTGAGCTTCTCAATTAGGTATGGGTTAGAAATCGGCGGCTATTCTACCAGCCACTTTGGCTGGGCTAAAGGCCCGAAACGTTAAATATTGCTAAACTTTATCTGTTTATCGTCATTCTTTAATTATCTTGTCCGGCGCGTGTTGAGCGATACTTGTCACGTAATTGGCTTGCCCATTAACTCGCCAGCGAATGTTCAGATCATATAAGCTCATACCGTACTGAGCATCGCTTTCTTGCTTGGCTTTATAAGCCGGTCGTGGATCTTGAGCCAATACTTGCTCGATAAGTTTGCTCAGCATAGGGTATCGACTTTGCCAATAGGCTAATTGCTCTGCACATTGGCTTTCAAAATACACCGCCATTTCTGGTGGGGGCTGGGCAGCAAAACCACCCCTTGCCACGGGGATGCTATCAGCCCAAGGAATGTAGGGTTTTATATCAATTATCGGAGTGCCATCAAGTAAGTCTACGCCTTTGACGTGCAGGCTTAATTGGCCGTCTTTTTGTTCCACTTTGTGGTATTGCACAACCGACATACCAATACTATTTGGCCTAAAGGTGCTACGTGTGGCCAATACACCCTGCTTTTTATTTCCACCGAGGCGCGGAGGACGCACCATAGGGGACCAGCCTTGCTCGGCCGTTTTATGAAACTGAAATAACAACCATAAATGACTGAACTGTTCTATTCCGCGCAGCATGTTTGGGTCGTTGAACGTATCATTAAAAATGACTTCGCCATGGGCAGAATCAACCAGGTTAGGCTGCCTAGGAATGGCAAATTTTTGCTGATACGGAGTGCGAATTACGCCTAGTGGCTGCAGGCTAATAGAGTGTTGCTTGAGCATGGTGACAGTTCGGTTACTTAACAGCTTGGATAATTGACTATGGTAAGCGTCTAAAGCGAGATAGCCAAAGTAAATTTCACACTGGGCTATGCTAGAACACGTAAAGACCAGCAGTATAGAGCATTCGCGTCGGTCATCCGATTACACAGGCTTGTAGGCTTTGCTGATGAATGCGGGTGGCATTTACCTTTGGCTTTGGTAACATTCACCTCTACTTAATATTCAGGTCAAATACGTGTTTGAATTTAGTCCGCACTCTAAACAACTGGCATCTAGCCTCTTTCTTGAACGTTTAATTGCCGATCGAACGTTTAATCAGTTTCACTTTATCAATGATCGTATCGTTAGTACGGTGGCCCATGAAGGATTCTCACCAAGCAAGCTGAGCTTGCAGGGCTTTGACTTAAGCGTTGAGCACAGTAGTGTCGTTATTTTTGCTGAAGGTCTGAGCTTAGCTAAGGTCTTTGCTGTATCTATGGCATTTTCAGATAAGCTCAATGTACTGTGTTATCAAATATTACGTGATGTCCCGTTAACAGGAGTCGGCGTTGTATTGCGTGTCGAGCGTCAAAGCACTGAAGATTTAAGACCGCTACTCGAGCGAATTGCAAATGAACATGCGGTAGAAATATGCTTGTTTTCAAGTGCGCCTCGCCTTGATGAGCCCGGTTTATTAGTGATGGACATGGACAGTACTGTAATCAGTGTTGAGTGCATAGATGAGATTGCAAAACTCGCTGGCGTTGGGGAAGAGGTATCAAGTGTCACGGCTAAGGCCATGCAAGGTAAACTCGATTTCGAAGAAAGTTTACGCAGTCGTGTTGGCTGCCTAAAAGGTGCCAACGAAGATATATTACAACAAGTACGCCGAGCGTTGCCGCTCATGCCGGGAGTTTTCAATTTGGTGCGCTTTTTAAAACAGCATCAATGGAAACTGGCGATTGCATCGGGCGGATTTACTTACTTTGCGGAATATCTCGCAGATAGACTAGAGCTTGATGGCGCAGTCGCCAATGAACTTGAAATCGTTGATGGTAAGTTGACGGGGCAGGTAACTGGGAGCGTAGTTGATGCTCAGGTCAAAGCCGCGACTTTGCTTGAAATGGCTAATGAATTTGATGTCACGGATTGTCAGACCATTGCCATGGGGGACGGTGCCAATGATTTAGTCATGATGAACGCCGCAGCGCTAGGTGTGGCGTTTCATGCCAAACCGGTAGTGCGTGCTCAAGCTGATATATCTATTCGAAACGGAGGGTTAGACTCCTTACTTTGGGTATTGGCAGCAGCCACCCCCGATCGAAAATAAGGTATTCTCAGAGCGCCTCAATGGGCGCTCAATTTAAGGGGAGTCTGAATTTAATAATTGCTCAATTTCGATACTTTTATGCGCTTGATATTGTTGTCTTTCTCGGTTGTCGTGAATGGTTAGCGCATCAAATTGGTAACGACTCATGACCAAGTCTGTTATATCCAAAATATCGCCCACGCCATTAACGTTCCATAACTTTTCTTCAAGTTGTTTGGCCCTGTGTACGGCGTATACGCCGACGTAATTAATCTCGGATTGTAGGCGGTCGATATCAGGCCGGCCGGTACGGGCTATAAATATTTTCAGTGCAATAAACTGGCCTTGCTCAATTGCTTGGGAAATAAACTGTCGGCGTTGGTCGTCATTTGCAAACTGTTCTATAAAGCAACTTTTTATCGCTTCTGATGTACTCTCTTTTTTAGGATCAAATGCCACAAATAACTCGCTCATCATGGGGCGCTGATGGGGCTTAATGTGGCTAAGGGTATGTTGAATAAAGTCCAATGGCCCATTAAAACCTTCGAATAACGGTAGTAAATTGAACTCACCAGGGGGAGCTTGAAAACTCAGTAAGTTGGTCAGACGCGTTTGTGCAGACCATGTCGCAGTGGCGTCAGGCAGGTATTTTGCGCCTTCTTTGCGAATGAAAAACGCCACATTTGGTACATTATTAGCGTATATGTTCCGCAACGCTTCACCTATTCCAGGAATATCTTCTTCATCCCGGTAGGCCTTGAGTTTAGAGCGATTGTTTTTAATTAACTCATCAAAAAATGCTTTGGTCGTCGTGCTACTTTCATCGTTTACAACATTGAGATGAAGTACATTACGCTCATTTGATATATGGCGTACGGTATAGGATAAGTTGCTCAAATCATACTTGCGGGTAACTTTTTGTAATTGAGGGAAATTGATTTCTACCAGACTATCAGTACTTTTGTGAAAAAATGATTTTAGTTCAAGTTTAATACCCTGAATGGAAATGTCTTCTGTGTGTCCCTCGATAACCATATCTTCTACTTTAAGCTCAATTGCGGTGCGCAGCATAAAGCGAGTTTCACGGCGTTGGTTCGCATATTTGAATCGAAATACTTGGATGTTTTCTGGTACGCGATTCCGTGGATGTCCAAAAACCTTCAGGCTAGGTAGTTTGGCGCGCACTAAGGGTAATTTCTGATAGCAGAGGGTATTGGCATCATCAGTCACATTGGTTAACAAGGCGATATGACTTAAATGGCGCAAACGAGACATGAGACGAGGCGTCGGCGGTTGGTTTTGGCGCTTAACTGACTCACTGATGCTATCCGCGATGGATAAAGGGCGATGGCTTTGTTTTGGTTCAACCTCTTGTATCTGCAATTTATACACGCGCCAACTTATTTTACGAGAACCGTAACTCAGATATAAATCACGTAAACCTGCGTTGGCGGCCAACTCTTCATGGGAAGCTGAGTAAAAATATACCTTTTCATTTTTTATATGGTGAAATACATAGAGGTAAGTTTCTTGTGAGCCCTTAGGATAAGAAAGGCATTTTTTAATGCGGGCATCACTGAACAAATAACCTAACTTGAGGTCGCTAATTTCATTGTTCCAATAGAAAATATCCTGACGGTTACAATCATTTGCTAGGGCATAGCGGGGGACGAACTGATCGTCTGTAGACTCGATATATACCGGAATCGAGGTGAAATTAGGAATGTAATACTGCTCGTACGTTTTCTTATGTATGGCGTCAAACGTATTGTCTAAATTCACTTTGTAACGGCGCTTGTTGCCATGAATAAAGCGTTCAAGAAAACGATCAAAGCTAGGCAAAAGGGTGTCGAATAATCGCTTTAAGTGCAATCGTTGGTCTTGTGCATTACGTTCAACAGATTCGATGACGTATTGAACTCCTTGGCGGTTTTCCAGCATATACTCATGTTCTAATCCGCGGAATTGAACAGCTAAGCGCTCACCTGATTTAAATCGATATTCTTTACTGATTTTAAGCTTTAAGCCACTAAGCGATACGTCGACGGTTGTTGCTAGCATGCTCTTATTCGTTTCAGTAAATAGCTCAACACTCATGGAGTAATTCATGCGCTCTTCACTGCGCTGAGCAAATTCACCAAAGGGCATAATAGGCGCTAAGTATTGCTGGCTGGCCGGGGTGTTGTCTTCTTCGGGCTGTGGGGTTTGTGACGCTTGTTGCGATTTTTTATGCATGACGCGGTAGTTATTTTCAGTATTCATTACGGCCTCGTATACGCCCACTGAATACTCTCCAAAAGAGCGCACTTGGCGCTCAAATACCTCTATCGCTATGTCGTCTAAGAAGTGCTGCTGATTCTCGTATTCATAGAGTTTACATTTGCCATCAACATAGCCACGTAAATCGATTAAGCGGGTACAAGGCCGCGCTAAACGCTTGAGCTCCATCTTAAGTAAAAAGCGTTTTTGTTTAGGTACTGAACCTGCCACTTGTGTGAGAACCTGACCAAACTCTGGCTCATTTATCATGGGCTTTAGCTGTTCGATAATGTCATGATATTGTTCAAAATCTTGGTTCATAGTGAATAAGTACTTTATTTTTTGTTGTGAAACACGAACGCCATAAACTCTTATCGGCACACGCAGACGTTTTCATAATGCAATATGTGCAAGGTTCCCCTAATATAGAGGGCTTTATACTAGTTACATTAAATATAAGTAGAAACCTCTCTTATATTTATTGTTTTTGTAACCAAATTGTGGAGCACCATGGCCAAACGTAAAACCGCCTATGTATGTAGTGACTGTGGCGCAGAATATCCGCGCTGGCAAGGGCAATGTAATGACTGCAATGCTTGGAACACCATTACTGAATTTGTTGTCAGCCCAGCGCGCAGCCAACCTGAACGGAATTTACGTGGCTACGCTGGTCAAACTGGGGCAAAAATCGAAACACTTAACAGTATCGATATCGCCGAATTACCTCGTTTTACATCAAGTTTTAAAGAACTAGATAGAGTGCTAGGTGGCGGTATTGTGCCAGGTAGTGCCATATTAATCGGGGGTTCTCCGGGGGCAGGAAAGAGCACGCTATTGCTTCAAGTGATGTGTCAGTTAGCAACCGAGCGTAATGCACTTTATGTCACAGGGGAAGAGTCACTGCAACAGGTCGCTATGCGCGCTCAGCGCTTAAACCTGCCGAACGACAAACTCAACATGTTGGCAGAAACCAGCGTGGAAACCATCTGTGAACTGGCGTTGAGCTTAAAACCACAGATTATGGTCATTGACTCGATACAGGTAATGCATGTCGCTGATGTACAATCTGCTCCTGGCAGTGTGTCACAAGTCAGGGAAAGTGCGGCCTATCTAACGCGTTTCGCCAAACAAAATCATATTGCTATGTTATTAGTCGGCCACGTAACCAAAGATGGCAGTTTAGCGGGCCCTAAAGTGCTAGAGCACTGTATAGATTGTTCAATGATGCTAGAAGGCGAAAGCGACAGCCGTTACCGCACTTTGCGAAGCCAGAAAAATCGTTTCGGCGCAGTCAATGAGTTAGGTGTGTTTGGTATGACTGAGCGCGGATTAAAAGAAGTTAATAATCCTTCTGCTATCTTTTTGAGCCGTGGCGAAGAGCAATCCCCCGGTAGCATAGTGATGGTGGTGTGGGAGGGAACACGTCCGTTGTTAGTGGAGATACAAGCACTGGTGGATTATTCGCAAACAGCTAACCCGCGGCGTGTCGCCGTTGGCCTTGAACAAAACCGTATGGCAATGTTATTGGCTGTCTTGCATCGTCATGGTGATGTACAAATGAATGACCAGGATGTATTTGCTAATGTGGTAGGCGGTGTAAAGGTAACCGAAACCAGTGCGGATCTGGCTTTGTTGTTATCAATAGTTTCTAGCTTTCGGAATAAGACCTTAGATGCGCAGCTGATTGCGTTTGGTGAAGTGGGATTAGCGGGAGAAATTCGCCCAGTACCCAATGGCTCAGAGCGTATTAGCGAAGCGGCGAAACACGGATTCAAACGGGCAATTGTCCCTAAGGCCAATGTGCCAAAACAAAAGGTCAATGGCATCGAAATTATCGGTGTTGCGCGACTAAGCGAAGCCCTTGAAGTACTTTGATTAGCGGGTCTTGTTGTGGTAAAAATAATAACCTCGTTTGTGCAGGGTACCGTGTGTAACCCTTTCTACAATCAAATTTCCATAACCAAATAAAAATTGTAACTATTACAGTGATATAGCGAATATTAATCTGTGATGGGACACTTATCTATTTCAAATCATGGTTTACCAAAAAATATGTATAAACTTTTTTCTTTTTCAATCCTAATGTGTATCGCTGGGGGGAGCTATTCCTCGCTCTGTATGGCACAGAGTACGCCTTCTGAATTTGCCGAACTTAGTCTGAATGAGTTGTTCGAAATGGATATTGCGGATGACACCGCAAAAACGCTATCTTCTAGCCCTTGGACATTTGCTTATAATTTTAAATTTGCCGAGTTTCGTGGTTATTTAGATGGTGATGCCAAACGCGCTGATAGCGAAGTCTTGTGGCGGGGGCAGGGGGCAGAAAGAAGCGACGAAAATTTCCCCATACTGCCTACTGTTATCGATCAACAAGTGCACGTTTTTTCCGTAGGGTATCGTATTAATGCAGATTGGCGTGTGCATGCTTCCATACCTTATATAACCCAAAGTACAGATCATATAAGCATTGTGTCTGGCTATGACTATTTCACCATTGATAGTGACGGGGCCGGCGACGCAGTGTTGTCCGTTAGTCATCGTCTTATTGCGACATCTGAAGACATTTGGTGGTTTACCGCAGGAGTGAGTTTACCTACTGGCTCGATTGATGAAAACGGAGATACGCCAAGAGAAGCGGGACTGCAACAGTTGCCCTATACGATGCAACTGGGATCGGGAACCTATGATTTTCCGGTTGAATTTAGTTATCAGAGCATGGGTAAACATGATTTTAACCTAAGCATGTCAGCCATGATCCGTACTGGCAAGAATGACAGAGATTATCGGCTAGGAAATAGTTATAGTTTATCAGGCACATACCGATTTAATACGACGACAAATATAAAACCATTCTTGGGGTTGGCCTACCAGTATCGAAGTGCAATCCATGGCCAAGATGATGAGATTACTCTGGCTGAGCCATTTCCTTATCCGGCAAGTATTACCAATCCTAGATTATACGGGGGCAAGAAAATCAGTGCGGAAATGGGTGTCAGGTGGTCGTTCAGTGAAGCATATGCTTTGAGTGTTTCGTTTTCAAAACCAATTTATCAGAATTTGAATGGACCCCAACCAAAAGAAAATTACCAGTCTGGTATAACCCTTTCACGTTTAATGTAGTGTGAATGTGTCTGATTTGATGAAAGAGAAAGTAGCCGTAAAACTCTGCAAGTGTATTTTATTGCTTTGTGTGTTGTTTGCGCAATGGGGACACGCCGAAGAGGAAATCACTAAAGAGCGTAAGCTTAAAGCTGCTTATGTGCTTAATTTTATAAAATATATGAGTTGGCCGGTAGATAGCGGTGCGCAAAACGAATTTAGATTATGTGTGCACAGTGATGAGCCATTTTATCATTTTATGCAAGCGCTTGTTACGCGCCATAATCAGGGGGCGAATAAAGTGCGGATCGTCGTCGGTCATACACTTCAAGAGCCTCTTTGCCATCTAGCTTATTTTCAATCATCAATAGAGCAATCCTTGATTCAAATAAGGCGGGCAGTCGTGGTAGTAGAGTCTTTAGATGTGAAGCAAGTGCACGCTGCAATTCGCTTCTATACCCAAGCTCAAAAGGTGCGTTTTGAATTTGATATAGCGCAATTAGCCAAGGTTGACGTCATTGCTAGTTCTGAATTGCTTAAATTGGCAAGGATTATTCGCTGATGATTCTGGCAAAATTCAATCGCGCCTCTTTCTTTCAAAAGCAATTGATGGCGGTTATTGGAACCAATCTATTGATATTGGCTATCGCGGCGCTACTGATATATTCCGCTTTCGTTGACGATTATCGAGATAACTTGGTGAAAACCATGGACAGTAATGCTTCGTTGCTATCTGCAGCGAGTCGCTCAGCCCTGCTTTTTCATGATGAACAAGCAGGGCAGACTATATTGGCATCGTTGGCCAAAATACCCGCTGTAAGATACGCACAATTATTGGACGCACAAAAGGGAGCGTTTGCTCTTTATGCTCGCCAAGGAACAAAGCGGGACGCGACGTCGCAGGGTGTAAAACCAGGTTATTTTTTTGCTAACGACAACCTTTACCTTACCCAAGAGATCACCTTTGACAACGAAGTGCTTGGGTTTATTGTTCTGTCAGTTGATACGCTTTCATTACAAGCCCAACAATATCGCTATGGGCGAATGGTATTGTGGGTGTTTTTGTTAGGCTCTTTGTTGGCTTACTTACTGAATTGGCGTATGCAGAAACGTTTGCAGTCCCCGGTTAAACGCTTAATCCATTTAGTGGATTATGTTGCTAAGGAAGGACGCTACGATCAACGGATCTTTAATCGAAGAAACGATGACATTGGACGCTTAGTCAATGGGATTAACTCTATGTTAGATACCATTGAAGATCATCAAGCAAAATTACGTTCACACCGAGAACATTTAGAAGGATTAGTGGAGTTACGTACAGAGCAACTCTACGAGCGCGCTAATTTTGATGCGCTTACTCAGTTACCTAATAGGCATTCACTTACCGAGAAAATTACCCAAGCAATCGAAAAAGCGCGCGACGAAAAATCGAATTTGGCCTTAATGTTTCTAGATTTAGACCGTTTTAAAGTCATTAATGACAGCTTAGGGCACTTCGTGGGCGACAGACTATTGGTTGAAGTGGCTAAAAAAATCCAACAAAAACTGACGAAGAACGATGTCGTAGGACGTTGGGGGGGAGATGAGTTCGTGATACTGATTCAAAGCCCGAACGATTTAACGTCAGTAGAAGGGTTGGCTAAAGAGATTATCACCGCTTTGAGCCTGCCTCTGATTGCTGCAGGGCATCAGCTTCATATCTCAACCAGCATTGGTATTGCATGTTTCCCTCAAGATGGGGATGACGCTTCTAGCTTGCTCAAACACGCCGATACCAGTATGTACAAAGCGAAAGAATTAGGTCCTGGGCAGTTTAGGTTTTTTGATCAATATATGTTGAACGCCTCAGTGTGGCGCTTGGAGCTGGAAACGCAATTACGCCAAGCTTCAGCGCAGCAACAATTTACCTTGGTATATCAGCCGAAAGTCGAGGTTAACGATGAAAAGCCGGTTGGCTTAGAAGCCCTAATTAGATGGCACAATGGCCGTGAGTTGGTTAGCCCGACGGTATTCTTGCCCGTAGCCGAGGATATAGGGTTAATGGAAGCTATCAGCGTGTGGGTGTTAAAACAGGCTTGTCAGCAAAATGCTGACTGGCAGCGCGCCGGCATTGATATTGTGCCGGTTGCCGTTAATCTGCCAGCCTCTTTTTTAATGGGCCCGCATTGCCTAGAGTCGATAGAAGGGGCATTAACTCAAACAGGACTTGCGGGGCATTTTTTAGAAATCGAGATTACTGAAAACACCTTTATCGCATCGACCGAATTAGTGGTTGAAGTATTAAGTGCTATTCAAGCGTTGGGGGTTAAAATCGCTATTGATGACTTTGGTACAGGGTATTCATCAATGAGTTATCTGCGTGATCTTCCTATTAACACGCTGAAGATCGACGGTATTTTCATTAACGATTTAGTGGAGCGCACTCACAGTGAAATACCACACAGCGATGAACGTTTGTTGCGAGACGAGGGGATTGTACGCTCTATTATTACCTTAGGAAAAAGCCTAGGCTTTAGTACCGTTGCAGAATGTGTTGAACATGATTATCAGGTGACAAAGCTGAAATCTATGGGGTGTGACATTATTCAAGGCTATTACTTCAGTAAACCATTGTCTATTGATGAGACAGCACTGTATTTACGCAGGGTTTAAGCACCGGCTTTATCATCTGTTACAACAAGGACTGGGTGTTCCCCGTTTATTTCTTATACCAATTCCATTAAATAATTGGCCTCTCAGAATTCATCCAGCGGGTTTTGAACAAGGCGTCGGTGTGTAGTAATGGTTGTTCCCTTTCAAATAGCGAGAACGTAGTGCAAAACCCGCTGGGGAATTCCCTTCGGGCGAATTTTAAAAGGACTTACTCTGTGTTGCTCAAACTCGAAAGAGCACAGGTTAGTTTTTAATAAAGAGCTATCATTTAAGCGTCTTGATTAAGTCCTTTTAAATTTTCGCTGAGTGGTTAATTATTTAGTGGAGTTGGTATTACACCTGGATGTGGCGTCGGTATTTAGCGTCAATTTTTGATATTCGGGATCTACAGCCCAATTAAATACACCCCCTATGATTAATATCTGGCTATTAACCCGATGCATGACTCGCAACTGTGCTAAAGGTTGGTGAGTACTATCAGTATTGCATTCGACTACTAATGCGCCTGTACTCTTTTTCGCAAACATGAATGCCTAACCGAATGATTAAATCGTACTGGTCGATTTATGTAGGTGTCGCTTGCGCTATTCTGTGAAAAGGCCTCGATGTTGCTCAAATATCTTAGCGGATGTCTGCTTTAGCAGACAAAACAATAACCTTTGCGTTGACCAGCTGTGAGCGCCGGTTATTCATGTGAATGAACAATACCCGCAGGAATTACTAGTCGTTCGCTGCGTCTTGAACGGCTTCACCGGCGCTTTCAATATCTTGTCCTGCCCCGTCAATCGTGGCACAAGAGGTTAAAGCGGTGATTAAGATAGCGACTAATACCATTGAATTCATCAAGGCTTTCAATGAACTTATAATTTGAGTTTTCATTATCTTGGTTCCTTATTGTTAAGTGATTTTACACTTTGCTTACATGTAACTAAGCTATTCTCGTGCCAACTTTAAAGTTATTTAAAATTCTATATTTATCAATAACTTATTATTTTTGGGTTATGAGGGGAGGTAACTTGGGTAATTGCTACTCAATGAAAAGATAAATTTTACTGGGTGATATTCCACTCGTTGTATCTCGCTCATGCTATCTCTCACGGGCTAAAAAAATAGTGCTCGCCCACAAAAAAGCCGACCTATATAGGTCGGCTTTGAATAATGATTGTACCGTGTAAAGCAGTAGGGACTTAGCCTTATGTTGTCTTATTTAAACTGCGAAGTACGTATTGCAGAATGCCGCCATCGCTAAAATAGCTAAACTCATTCGGTGTATCGATGCGGATCTGAGCATCAAAGGTAAACTCCCCATTTTCACCTTTCACCGACACGCACACCTCTTTCTGTCCTTTTTCAATCGCACTGATAGAGTATTGCTCGGTACCATCGAGCTTCAGTGTTTGCGCATCATCGCCTGGTTTAAACTGCAAGGGTAAAATTCCCATTCCAATTAAATTGGAACGGTGGATACGTTCATAACTTTCGGCAATAACGGCTTTAACACCGAGTAATAAGGGACCTTTTGCGGCCCAGTCTCGTGAACTACCTGTGCCGTATTCTTTGCCGGCTATGACGATACTTGGTGTGCCTTGTTCTTGGTATTTCATTGCAGCATCAAAAACAGACATCTGCTCAGCTGACGGCTGAAAACGTGTCCAGCCACCTTCTGTGCCTGGTGCTAATTGATTTTTCAGTCTGACATTGGCGAAGGTCCCACGCATCATGATTTCGTGATTACCTCGGCGAGAACCAAATGAGTTAAAGTCATGCTCTTCAACACCATGAGCGCGAAGGTATTGCGCGGCTGGGCCGTCGGGAGCAATACTACCAGCGGGTGATATATGATCCGTGGTGACTGTATCTCCTAACTTTAACAAGCAGCGTGCATTGTTGATCGTCTCGATTGCTTCAGGCTGCTGCCCAATGCCGTCAAAAAAGGTCGGCTTTTTCACATAGGTCGACTCAGGCCAATTGTACTGTTCACTATCGACCACATCTAAGTTATTCCAAGTTTCGTCTCCCTCGAATATATGGCTGTATCGTTCAGAAAACATTTCGCTATTAACTACATCGGTAACTAATGCTTGAATTTCTTCATTGCTTGGCCAAATATCCCGTAGATATACAGGTTTACCGTTTTTGTCTGTGCCTAACGGTTCTTTTAGCAAATCTATATGCATGTTTCCTGCTAATGCATATGCGATAACTAGAGGCGGTGAGGCAAGGTAATTGGCTTTGACATCAGAATGAATACGCCCTTCGAAATTTCGATTGCCGGATAGCACCGAGGTAACATTGAGTTTCTCTTTACGGATAGCCGCGCTAATTGGCTCGGGTAAGGGCCCTGAGTTACCAATGCACGTTGTACAGCCATAACCGACAAGATGGAATCCGAGATTTTCGAGCTCGTGGGTAAGGTTAGCTTTATTCAAATACTCGGTTACCACCTGAGAGCCAGGAGCAAAACTCGTTTTCACCCATGGCTTCACTGACAAGCCCATTTCACTGGCTTTTTTCGCCAATAGACCGGCAGCAATCAACACCGAGGGGTTCGAAGTGTTAGTACAACTGGTGATCGCAGCAATGACCACTGCACCATGGTTTAAACTAAATTTCTGGCCGTTGTAATCGACTTGTGACGAGTCTTCATTTTTTTCAACCTGTTGCCCACCTTCTGATTCAAAACGTCCTTTTTCTGGATCTTCTGTGGTAATGATCAACTTTTCTTGTTCAGTTAACCAGGTATCAAATTCGGCAGCGGCATCTGATAACGCAATCCTATCTTGCGGACGCTTAGGTCCAGCAATTGAGGTAACAACGTCACTTAAATCGATATGCAAATTAGCGTGATACACTGCTGTTTTCTGGGCGTCGCTGCCCCACATGCCTTGGGCTTGTGCATAGGCTTTGATTAAATCGATGTTGCGATTATCACGACCGGTTAAACGAAGATAGGTTTCCGTTTGTTCATCCAGGGGGAAAATACCGCACGTAGCACCGTACTCAGGTGCCATGTTCGCTATGGTTGCTCTATCAGCAATGGTGAGGTGTTTAACTCCGTCACCGTAAAATTCCACAAATTTACCTACAACGCCAAACTCACGTAATTTTTGGGTGATGGTTAGCACTAAATCTGTCGCAGTGGTACCGGGTGGCAAACTGCCGGTTATTTCCATGCCTACCACTTCAGGTATCAACATTGTTACTGGCTGACCTAACATAGCAGCTTCAGCTTCAATACCGCCAACCCCCCAACCTAAAATACCAAGGCCGTTGATCATAGTCGTGTGAGAATCTGTCCCCACGAGTGTGTCTGGGTAAAGTAAGGTTTGATCGTCTTGTTTTTCAATAAAGGTCACGCGTGCTAAGTACTCCAGGTTAACCTGATGTACTATGCCCTTACCCGGTGGTACCACTTTGAAGTTATCGAAGGCTTGCTGGCCCCAACGCAAAAATTGATAGCGTTCTTTATTGCGCTGAACTTCCATTGCGGTGTTTTTATCAAGGGCGTCTTCTTCAGCGAAATAGTCAACCATGACAGAGTGATCAATAACGAGTTCCACTGGCTTCAATGGGTTGATCTTTTGCGGATCGCCGCCTAAATCGACCATTGCATCACGCATCGCTGCTAAATCAACTACAGCAGGCACACCGGTGAAATCTTGAAGCACTACCCTTGAGGGCACAAAGGCAATTTCTGTGGTGGCACTATCGTTAATATCCCAAGTGGCGAGTTTGTTGATATCGTCTTCTTGGACAAATTCTTCAGCACTGTGACGAAGTAGGTTTTCAAGTAGTATTTTGGCGGCGAATGGTAGGCGCTCGATATCGTGACTTTTTGACAGTGTGTCTAAGGCGTAGTAAGAAAACTGCTCACCATCAAGGGTTAGAGTTTTCAAATAAGGGGATGCTTGCTGCATGATGTTCTCCGGCTGCACAATGAAATCGCATGTTTATAAAATGGAAACGAAAACCGTGCTCTTATTCGTTATGAGCACGGGTAAGTCTGGTGTGCTTATGACTATGACTTTGGCACTGTTTGTAGCGCCTGTTTGACCTTGAGTTTGTAGCCTTCATCATTTAATAAGTCGTGATCACACTCTGGACAATGTTCAATATCTTCGGCAGGCAATGTGCAATGAACACGTTGCTCTAACCAGTTAATGTCATCGATGTGTTTTGGGGCGAGTAACAGTTTTTTACCACCGGGTAACCAATTGTGGGTATCAATGATAAGCATTGGGACCTCCCAATTTTCTGTATCCAGGATTAAATCGTGAACATGTCCCACGGTTTCTTCCCCAGCGATGACATCGTAACCTTGCAGCTCGTCGATTGAACGTAGGTGATTGGCGCTGCTTTTGTCATGCTCTTGCAAATTGGTATTTGCTTGCTCTAATGCTTGTTGATTGACCAAAGCAGTGGGGTGCGCGTACTCGCCCCATGCGCCAGGACCTGTCCAGTAATATCCGTACCCTAAATAAGAAAAAAGAATTTCTTCATATTCCCGCGACACGGTTTTTTCTTCGTCGATTGAGGGGCTGTCTTTAACTTGCTGTTTGCTAAGCGCAACATGAATTTTTTCATCTTCGGTATCTATGTCTCTTAGAGAGATAGGTGAAATAAGTACCTTTTCCCCTAGGGGTAACCATTTGTGGGTGTCGACGTACATATATCGTATCGTCCATGCACGGTCGTCGAACAAAAAATCTTTGATGATGCCAATGTCACCATCTGAGGCGGCGATAGTGAACCGTTGAATGTCTCGTAAGCCTGCTAGCATGATGTTCTCCCTACTCGTCGTTTTCTGAACAAGATAACTGTTTCGACCACACATTTGCTGGTGGCAAACGGCATATGTAGCCTTGCACAAATATCATCTTGGTAACGTTAAAATTAGTTCTTGTAGTTGGAATACGCAAAGAGTACGCCAGCTCATCGAAGTGCGGGGATCAGCGCTCTGGCAGTCATTTGAGAAGGTTTACCAGAGGGAATAGGGGAAGCAGCAGACAGAAAAAAGGTAACTCTTACTCTTAACATGTAATAATTACAGGCAGTGCAACGCCTTGAATTTAGTGTGTTTATACTTGATAAGTGAAGTGCAACCGCTTACGAATGAGCCGATGTGCAGAGCAGCGTATTTGGGAGATTACGCTGCTGTTGGCACAAATTAGGTGGGGCTTTGCTCTGCAGCGGGAAGCTGACCAATATCGGCCAACCAATGTTGCGCCGAACGTGACCAAATCTGGCGTTTAGGGATTAATTCATTTCGCTGATCGATAGCACCAACACGCAGATTATACACTTTAGGCTCATCCCCTATTGCTGATGCGTAAATGCCAGTGCCGCAATGCTCACAAAAACCTTGGGCACGGGGATTACCGCTTTGTGCTACTTTTACATATTCTTTAGGTTTACCTTTAGTGAACTGAACCCCATCTATTTCACTAACCACTACGGTGCGAAAAGCGGTTGCCGACAATACTTGGCAATCAGTGCAGTGACAAATCATGGTTTTTTCTGGATCGACTATCGCATTAAAAACGAGTTCGCCACAATGGCAACGGCCAGTTACTTTCATTTTATTTCCTTTGGGTGAATATACACATCAAATAGACCTTTAATCAGGCTGAAAACTTTGCCCTTATATTAAATTTTTTAAAACTTGTTGATGTAAGGCGCTAATGTCGTTTAAAGCCTTATAGCATCTGGTGTTTTATGCTACAAACTTCCAAAAAATATAATAAGCACTAAAGAGTGTAAGTATGCTTAGGCAGCATAAGGTGTAAATCCGAAATATGCCTTGGGGTTTATATTGGGCGTCTACATCAGCACCCATCATCACCTTGTAGTTTAGCCACGCGTAGATAGGCGCGCTCACAAACGAGACGGTAGTCACAAAGTCTAGAAGGGCTTTGATATCAGCACTGAAGTCAGAGATTATCCACCAACTTCCTAAGGCGAGTATGCCGATAGCGGCGATATAAACGAGATTTCCTTTGCGCGCATGTTGAGACTTATTGGCGCTATCAAGGGCGAAGGTGGCATCATGAGGTTGAGTGAGTTGATAGGCGCGTTTCCATACTTGGGGAAAACCATCGGCGACGGCAAATGTAGAAGAAAAGAGCGCCACAAAGGTCACAATGGCCATAAGTAACCAGCTCCAGTCACCTAACGCATTACTGTATATGCCAACCAATTGCCCAGCAAAGGCAGCAGCTGAATTGGCAAAGCCTTGGCCTTGACCAAACATGAGTAATGCCCCTAACCACAAGAAAATAATCGCTAATAATAAACTGGCTGCATACCCAATGTTGAAGTCCAAGGTGGCATTTTTAGCGTTTTCTGGCCCAGGCTTTGCGCCTCTTGAGAGTATCCATAGTGAATGCCAAACCGACACTTCGATTGCGGTAGGCATCCAGCCAATTAACGCTACAATAAAGGCGATACCTGCCACAGAGCCGATTTCAATGGTCGCTGCACCCTCAGCTGGGCTAAATCCTAACCGCCCTACAGCTGCAAACCAAGCGATGATGCTGCAAATAACTAACACTAACATCATCCATTTCAACAGTGTGTTGAGCAGCTTATAGTGGCCTATGATGAGCACAGCGCATACAATTCCTAAAATTACGGCTGCCCACTGAGAAAGTGATAACATATCACCAAATAAATTCATTGCAAGGGCTGCTGTGACGATTGTCACCCCAGATTGGACAAAAAACATGGTGATAAAAGTTAACCCTAAAAATAAATAGAAGGCCCATTTACCTACGCTGCGATAGCCATCGAGTAAGCTCTTGCCGGTTAAGCCAGAGTATTTAGGGCCGAACAAGAAAAAAGGGTATTTCACCACATGCGCTATTAGAATGAAGCTGAGTAAGGCAAAACCGAAGTCGGCGCCAGCGCGAGTTGACTGCACAATATGCGAGACACCAATACTGGTGGCGGCCCAAACGATACCTGGGCCTAACAAGGCCATTATTTTTGTTAGTTTCATACTACCTATACTCAAATGGTTTTTATGTTTTTAGGAGAAGCTGACTCTTTTGGCCCAGCGTCGTTACTTAAAACACAGGCTTAGACTCACTCGTGTTGTGCCTGAATAAGATACAGCATTAACATTTTTGTTAGCTCATCACACACAGCGGTGGAGTCTAACTCACATGCAATCGATGGGGTGATGTCAGGGTAAAGGACTTTATCAAGTAGCGTGGTGATCATAGTGAAAACTACCATATTTGCAGTTGATGTTTTATCTTTGGCGATAATGTCTTCTTTAAACCTAAGCAAGATATCACTGATACGACGGTACAAGTGTCGTCGGTCGATTAAGGCGTCACCTGCCACTATGTCATTATGCAAACGTGAATTGAGGTGAATGGTGCGAAATAAGCTGCGATTTGCGGCGAAAAAATAATGCGTTTGCTGGATTACCCCACTGACGGCTTCCGTTAAAGTCGTAAATTGTATGCTTTCTAGCTGAGTCATCCATGCGTTGAGTTCACTTCCGAAATCTTGATACAGCAGGGGTAATAAAGCTTCTTTGTTTTTAAAGCGCCGATAAAATGTACCTACCGACACGCCTGCATGATCGCATAACTCTTTAATACTAATATGTTCAAAAAATTTATTTTGTAGGCAGTGATGTATGGCAGCCATCAGTTTTCGTTGGGTGTCTTGACTGCGTAACTGTTTTGCTGGAATGACACTTTGGCTTGGCATAGCTAACGTTATAAACCTTAAAACATTGATATATCACGGGGTTGCATAGAAAGTAGCGACAGAATCATGCCGCTTTTGGTGAAAAACAGCAATATAAGAATCTGTCGAATCATTCTAAAACTGTTGCGAGATAATTCCTATATTGCTTTTGCGACACTTAGATTATTGCATATTGGCCGAATGAGAGGCCATGTAATCCAGTGTTAATTGGGTTAGCGTGGCTGTTCCAAGCGGTAACGCTTTTTCATCAGCGAAAAAGTACGGTGAGTGATTGCTGGGGGCTTTGCTGGCATCTTGGCCCTGGGGCGTTCCACCTAAAAATACAAATACGCTGGGGATTTCAAGGGCATAGAAAGAAAAATCTTCCGCGCCGGTAATTTTAGGCAGTAGCAGCACATTATCTTCGCCTGCGACTTTATTTAAGCTTGGCAACATTTGTTCAGTCAGAGCTGGATTGTTAATGGTGACTGGGTAGCCTTCGTTAATTTCAACCTCAGCTGTGGCCCCTGAAGCTGCGGCGATATGTGTGGCAGTATGCTTAATTTTATCAAAGATTTGCTGACGATTATCCATGTCGAAGTTACGGATCGTGCCGACCATTTCAACTTTTTCTGGAATGATATTGTTCCGCACACCCCCAGAAATCTTACCGAAGGACACAATTGCAGGTTCTTTGGTTATGTCAATTTGGCGGCTGATAATGTGGTTTACACCAGTGACAACTTGCGCTGCCGCGGAAATAGGATCTACTCCGTTCCACGGCGTAGAACCATGTGTTTGCGTGCCGTGAATGGCAATCTCGAAACTGTCTGCGCTGGCCATGAATGGACCGCTGCGGTAGCCGATTTTCCCTGTATTTAAGCCAGATGTAATATGTAAGCCAAACGCCACGTCAGGCTTGTGTTTGTCGAAAATGCCTTCTTTTAACATGAGTTCAGCGCCGCCTTCTTCTCCTTTAGGCGCGCCTTCTTCAGCAGGTTGAAAAACAAACATCACAGTGCCGTGCAGTTCTGCCTTCATACCCGCGAGCACTTCGGCTGCACCCATTAACATGGCCACATGGGTATCGTGACCACATGCATGCATAACCCCCACATCTACACCGCGATAATTTGTGGTTTGAGTTGAGGCAAAGGGCAAATCAACTTTTTCGGTTACGGGCAGGGCATCCATGTCGGCGCGAAGCATCACGGTGGGGCCCGGCAAATCACCTTTTAAAATACCTACTACGCCGGTATAGCCGATATTTCGTTCCACTTGCATACCCAGTTTCTCAAGATGCGTGGCGGCAATATCGGCGGTGCGTGTTTCTCGATTCCCCAGCTCAGGGTGCTGGTGGATATCTCTGCGCCAAGCGACCACGCTTTTTTCAACATCTTTGAGTTGTTTAGTGAGTGTGTCGTTCGCGTTTGCACTGATACTTAGGCTGCTAATAGCAGCACAAATAGCAAATGCTATGCTAGTGGGGCGAAGTGTGTTTTTCATGTCATGTTCCTTATTATGCTGTATAGACTTATCGCCAAGCGCAGTTAATGAAGCCCGACGACAGACTTAGTTTGTTGAACAATCTTACTTACGTTGTAACCAACACCGTGCTTAAATACCACCGCCATATCGCGAATGGCGCTAGTGTCGTTAATCAATTCACCGTCTATTAAGACTAAATCAGCCTGTTTACCTGCCTCAATAGAACCTATTTTAGTATCACGCTCTAAAAACGTAGCGCCGTTTAACGTGGCAATTTTAATCGCTTGCTGAATACTAAAGCCCGCTTCAACCAGTAACTCGATTTGTCTTTGATTTGAGAAACCCGCGATAACGCCGCCATAGCCTGTGGGGTCTGTGCCCGCCATTAATGTTCCCTCCGCTTCGGCGAACCTTTTTCTAGCTGCATCATCTTTTTAAATACGATAGGCCAGGTGGCAACTTCTTGCTGTGCGATCACGACGGCAATCTCGTTTTGATCGTAGCTGATAAATTCTTCATCAACGCCAAAAGCGTTAACAGAGCTGAATATTCCACCCAGAAGCATGAGTAAGGATGTACAGCGAGATAAGGCTAACAGCGGTTTTTTTGAATGAGGCATTTTAGGAGCAACCTGTTCAGGTTATTGACTGTTATATCAGCATAGTACCTTGTTAAATGATATTTTGTAAATTGTGATTCACAAATTGCCATGCTGTTACTGTAAACGTTAGCTTATGATATTTGTTGCTTTATTGATCATCAAATGTTTTGTTTTTGTAAATACATGATTTGAATAATGAATTTTTACAATTTACTGTTTGCTGCGCTTTGTGCCGGGGGAGCGCTTTTGCTAGAATCCGCGCATCAAAATTTGAGCAACTATTGCTTTCGCTCAATTCTTAGTACTTAATTTGTGATAAACCTCGGACAAAACGTTGAAGCTAACTCACCGCCATTCTCATGATTTCATTCAGCGCAGTAAAGCGTTGATGGATATATCAAGCACGTCGTTATTAGCGAAATTGTGCCTGGTATCTGGAGTCGTGGTTTTTTTAGGGAGTTTCAGTGTGTTCCTTGGTGGTATATACGAAGGTGCAGAGTTTGTCGGTCTAGCGCTCGACTTTTCTTCGTTCGATGTATTAAGTAGTGCTTGTTTTCTATGGTTGCTAGGGCTTAGTGGGTATTTTGCTAAGCATGCCTTGTGGCTTCTGAATCTCGTACCTGATTATGTGTTACGTCACTTGGCGGCCAAAACTAAGCCGTTGTTTATTGTTCCTGCTGTTATCAGCCCTGTGCCCAGCGCGCACGGCTCTCGTGCTCCACCTCTGTTTTCATAGCGGCTCAAGTCGTTAAATAAGTCACTCAAAACGTCAATTACAAGCCAAGCGCATCATATGGCATTCGTTTCTATGCCGTTATATTGCTGTTGATACGCGACCTCGATACTTATTTACCTTGAGCCCATTCTCCCAATAATTCCGGTTAATCCGGTGTTTAATGCTGCTTGATTCACTTAAGGCAGTGCTTTGAAAACTGTGGGTAGGGGAAATCCTTTGTTGATCCGTAAGTTAGGTTATTCAGCGTTGACAGCAAGCATATTGTTACTGTCGGGCTGTGAAGGTGGTGTGCTTGATCCGAAAGGTCAGGTGGGCATCGATGAAAAGTATTTGATCGTTGTAGCAACGGTGTTAATGCTGCTGGTGGTTATTCCTGTCATTGGCATGACGCTGTATTTCGCTTGGCGTTACCGTGAAGGACGCGAGCATGAAATTTATGACCCAAAGTGGGCGCATTCAACCAAAATTGAAGTAGTTGTATGGTTAATTCCCATCGTGATTATCGCGATTCTAGGGACTCTGACTTGGTATTCGACTCAAGAGCTCGACCCTTATAAGCCGCTCGAACACGAGCATCAACCCATCACTATTCAAGTGGTGTCTTTGAACTGGAAATGGTTATTCATCTATCCAGAGCAAGGCATTGCTACGGTTAACGAAGTGGTGTTCCCCAAAGACGTACCCGTGGAATTTAAGATCACATCTGACACCACCATGAACTCATTTTTTATTCCTCAACTTGGTAGCCAAATATATTCCATGGCGGGTATGACGACGCGTCTTAATTTGATTGCAAATGAAGCCGGAGAGTTTGATGGAATTTCAGCAAATTACAGTGGCGCTGGGTTCACCGGAATGAAATTTAAAGCTATCGCTAAAGACAGTGAGCAGGACTTTGAAAAGTGGGTGAGTGCCGTCAAGCATAGCCCAGCGACACTTAGCGACTATAGTTACGCTCAGTTAGCAAAACACAGTGAAAACAACCCCGTGAGCTACTACGGCTCAGTGGACAGTCAGATGTTCCAACATATTGTGATGCAGTTCATGGGCAACATGAAACAACAAGAAATGCATGGTGAGCATCAAGAGCATTCGGCTCAAATGCATATGCAGGCGGAGGATTAATTATGTCGCTTTTAGGAAACCTTACCCTCGACGCCGTTCCTTACCACGAACCAATTATCATGGTAACACTGGCTGTTATTGGTGTCATTGGCTTGGCCATTGTTGGCTTGATTACTAAATATCAAAAGTGGGGTGTGCTTTGGCACAACTGGTTGACGTCGGTTGATCATAAACGCTTAGGTATCATGTACATTATTCTTGCATTAGTCATGCTTATTCGTGGCTTTTCTGACGCGATAATGATGCGTACACAACTCGCTATGGCGACTAATGGCGCTGCGGGATATTTACCCCCAGAGCACTATGACCAAATATTTACCGCCCATGGCATTATCATGATCATCTTCATGGCTATGCCTTTTATGATTGGTTTGATGAACATTGTACTGCCGCTACAAATTGGCGCGCGAGACGTGGCCTTCCCTTTCATGAACAACTTGAGTTTTTGGTTAGCCGCCGCAGGCGCTGTGCTGATTAATATTTCCTTAGGGTTAGGGGAATTCGCTAAAACAGGTTGGTTGGCCTACCCGCCGTTGTCAGAGATGTCCTTTAGCCCTGGGGTGGGGGTGGATTATTATATCTGGGCCTTGCAGATATCCGGAATAGGCACATTGCTTACGGGGGTTAACTTTTTAGCCACAGTGTTCAAAATGCGTGCCCCTGGCATGAAGCTAATGCAAATGCCCATTTTTACCTGGGCTTGTACTTGGGCGAATATCTTGATTGTGGCTTCGTTCCCGATTTTAACAGCCGTGCTGGGCTTATTGACACTTGATCGCTACTTAGATTTCCACTTCTTTACCAATGATGGTGGCGGTAACGCCATGATGTATATCAATCTGTTTTGGGCATGGGGCCACCCTGAGGTGTATATCTTGGTATTACCCGCGTTTGGGATTTTCTCTGAGGTCATTTCAACCTTTACGGGTAAACGTCTGTTTGGTTACACCTCTATGGTGTGGGCAAGTGGCGCTATTTCGATTTTAGGCTTCGTGGTGTGGTTACATCATTTCTTTACTATGGGCTCAAGCGCTGATGTTAATGCCTTCTTTGGGGTAATGACCATGATCATTGCCATACCCACGGGGGTGAAGTTATTTAATTGGTTGTTCACTATGTACCGCGGTCGCCTGCGCATTACCGTGCCGGTTCTATGGACCTTAGGCTTTATGGTCACCTTCAGCATTGGTGGGATGACAGGGGTATTACTTGCCGTGCCTGGCGCTGATTATGTATTACATAACAGTTTATTTTTAGTGGCTCATTTTCACAATACCATCATAGGTGGTGCGGTATTTGGGTACATGGCAGGCTTTGCGTTTTGGTTCCCCAAAGCCACGGGCTTTCATTTAAATGAGCGCCTCGGTAAATACTCTTTCTGGTGCTGGCAAATAGGCTTCTATGTGGCCTTTATGCCTTTGTATGTGCTTGGTTTCTTAGGCATGACTCGCCGCTTAAACCACACCAACAACCCAGATTGGAATATTTGGTTGTACATTGCGGCACTCGGTGCAGTCATTATCTTTGTGGGCATTGTTCTGCAATTTGTTCAGCTCTACGTGAGTATTCGTGATCGCAAACAAAACCCTGATGTGGACGGCGATCCGTGGAATGGCCATACCCTAGAGTGGTCAACTGCGTCACCGCCTCAGTTCTACAACTTTGCCGTTTTACCTAAGGTGCATGACATTGATGCGTTCACTGATATGAAAGAAAAAGGCATTGAATACCAAGCTCCTGACGAATACATGCCCATTCACATGCCGCGTAACACCGCTGCCGGTATGCAGATCGCGGGTGCCGCTGGCATCGTTGGTTTCGCCTTGATTTGGCATATTTGGTGGTTAGCGATTGTGGGTTCACTGGGCATGGTTGTGGCGTTAATTGCACGCTGTTATGCCAAAGACGTGGACTATTACGTTGAGCCACAAGAAGTGGCTGAGATTGAAAGAGCGCACTTAGCCAGTGTGACCACTGTGAAGGAGGAAGCGCTATGAGTGCCGTACCAGAAACATTGAAATTCGCCAATGATCACGGCTTACACGCCGATGATCATGGAGGCGGTCATCATGATGAACACCACGACACAGGTGGGAATACGCTGTTCGGCTTTTGGTTATATTTAATGACCGATTGTATTTTGTTTGCATCGGTTTTTGCCACTTATGCCGTGTTGTATATGAACACGGACGGTGGGGTCTCAGGTAAAGATATATTTGATCTTAACTTCGTGCTAGTGGAAACAGCCGCACTGTTGGTCAGTAGTATTACCTATGGTTTCGCACTTTTGTGCGCCCATAAACAGCAAAAGGCAGGCACCTTGCTGTGGTTGTTGGTCACTATGGCCCTTGGCTGTGTGTTTATCGCCATGGAAGTGTATGAATTTCATCACTTGATTGTTGAGGGTAATGGCCCGGACGGCAGTGCATTTTTGAGCTCATTCTTTGCTTTGGTTGGTATGCACGGTTTGCATGTTACCGCTGGGTTAATCTGGATGTTGGTCATGGTATGTGAAGTGCTTAAGCGCGGTTTAGGCGCACAAACCGTCACGCGTCTTGGGTGTTTAAGCCTGTTCTGGCATTTCTTGGACATTGTCTGGGTTTGCGTATTCAGCGTTGTATATTTATTAGGAGCAATGTGATGAGTCATTCTGCTGAAACGACTGCCCATGGCAGCGTGAAATCCTATTTAATTGGCTTTGTATTATCGGTTATTCTCACGGGTATTCCGTTTTGGATGGTGATGAGTGGGCACTTTGGTAAATCAGTCCTGTTTTACAGTGTGGTTTCTTTTGCGATAGTGCAAATTGTGGTGCACTTGAAATATTTCTTGCACTTGGATTTTTCAGTCAAGGGGCGCATGGACACCTTTGCATTTTTATTTACCGCACTGATTATTGTGATGGTGGTTGGGTTGTCCATTTGGATCATCTATAGCGCCAACGCGATGATGATGTAATTAAGGAGGCCACCATGAATATAAAACGTTATATCAACATCACTAAACCCGGCATCATCATGGGAAACTTAATCTCCGTTGCAGGTGGATTTCTGCTTGCATCTCGAGGTGAGGTTGACACCCTATTGATGGTCATGACGGTGTTAGGTTTATCGCTTGTGGTGGCCTCTGGTTGCGTAATCAATAACTGTATTGATACCGATATAGACGCCAAAATGGAGCGTACCTGTCAACGAGAAACCGTGACTGGGGCTGTGTCGATTGCTCATGCCTTGCAATTTGGCTTGGCCTTGGCAGTGCTAGGGTTCGGCTTACTCGTGCATTATACCAACGGCATTGCGGTTGGCTTTGCCGTGTTAGGTTATCTGGTGTATGTGGGCGTTTATAGCTTGTACATGAAGCGAAAATCGGTCTATGGCACATTGGTGGGGAGTTTATCCGGTGCAGTGCCGCCAGTGGTGGGGTATTGCGCGGCAAGTGGTCAGTTTGATGCAGGTGCCGGAATTTTGCTATTGATGTTTAGCTTATGGCAAATGCCGCATTCCTATGCCATCGCTATTTTTCGTTTCGACGATTACGCCAGGGCCAACATTCCGGTATTGCCAGTAGCAAAGGGTATCGCGAAAACCAAACTGCATATTGTGTTGTATATCGCGGTATTTGCCATCGTAAGCGCACTACTCCCCTTGAGCGGATACACCGGACTTACGTTTATGGCAGTCGCCTGTGTTACCAGTCTGTGGTGGTTGTTTATGGCATTACGAGGCTATCGTAAAAACACGGAACTGGTGGTGTGGGCGAGGCAAGTATTTGGCTTTTCAATTTTAACCATTACTGCGCTTAGCATAGGCATGGCCTTTGATTTTCAAGCCTTACCGCCTAGTTTATTAGTGATGCTAAGTTAATTATTCGCTTTTTGTTTGGCTCTCTTGTCCGTATATATCCCTATGGCGAGGGAGTTACCTTTGCTAAGAGTGCCAACAAGGTACTCAAAGTAATCGGTTTAACCATATGGTGATCAAACCCCGCTTCGCTCGATTTACGTCTGTCTTCTTCTTGCCCCCAGCCGGTCAACGCAATAATGGTAATACGCTTGCCCCAAGGCTGTTGTCGAATCGCTTGACACACCTGATACCCATCAAGTATTGGTAAGCCTATATCGAGTAATATGACGTCGGGCTTGAGCTTTTCAGCTGCCAAAACCGCTTGCTCACCGTCGTAAACAACGTGCGTGGTGTGTTGGTGGATATCGAGTAACATTTGCATACTGTCGGCACTGTCTTGGTTATCGTCAACAATCAGTACCGATAATGGCAAGGTTTTAGTCACATCAGGCTGGGCTGTTTGCAGGTTTTTAGGCTCGGTGTTATCGCTAAGCTTGCTTACTTTGCATGGCAAAGAAACAATAAATTCTGAACCGCGGCCCAAGCCATCGCTTTTACAGTCCACGTGTCCGCCATGCATTTCTACTAAGCGTTGCACCAAGGATAGCCCGATACCAAGCCCTCCTTCTGATTGCTCTAAGTGTTGATCGACTTGAGTAAACAAGTCGAATACTTGGTTGAGCATGTCTTGTTCAATTCCCAAACCGTTATCTTTTACGCTGATATATACTTGTTCGTCGCTTTGGGTGACGGTGAGTGAAATAAAGCCTGATTTTGGGGTGTACTTACAGGCGTTATTAAGCAAGTTGCCTAAAACTTGGGCTAATCGGGCTGGATCGGCAAAAAGGTGAATAGGCTGTTCGGGTAAGTTAATGTGTACTTTATGTTTCAAGCGGTTTGCATAGGGGGTCGCCACTTCAACAGCATGTTCAACGATATCTTTTAGCACTACGTTTTGGCGTTTAAGGGACAGTTTATCTTTAGAAATTCGACTGATATCCAATAAGTCGTCAATTAGGCGTACCATTTGGGTAACTTGACGCTCCATGGTCGTTAGGGCGGTTTGCATCGAAGCGGGGTCAGTCTGTAAATTGCGTATTAGCTCCATAGAGTTCCGCAACGGGGCGAGGGGATTGCGCAGTTCATGAGCCAAGGTGGCAATAAATTCATCTTTGCGTTTATCTGCTGTCGACAACTTGTTGGTAAGTTTGGTCAGTTTTTCAGCCATTTTACGTTGTTCGGTGATATCGGTATTGGTGCCAAAAAAACGGATAAGTGTACCCTTGTGGTCGTAAATCGCATTCATACGCGATAAGAACCAGCGGAATTTACCGTCTGCACCACGCAGGGGAAAGGTGTCTTCCCAATCAATACCTTGAGCCAAACACGCTGCAAACTTGGCGAACACAGCCTCTTTATAATCTGGGTGGTGGTGGACCATCCATCCGCCGTTTAGATTTTGTTCTAATGTGGTACCTGTGTATGACAACCAGCGCTGATTGAACCATTCTATTTCCCCTTGCGCGTTAGCCATCCATGCCAGTTGCGGTACGTTATCGACCACGGCACGAAAGCGCTCTTCGCTTAGGCGTAAAGAACGCTCGTTTTGTCTGCGTTTAATCACCAGTTCAGCGGTACGCATGATGATATCAAGACTGTCGTAATCCATTTTATCTGGCGACTGCGGGGTAGGGTAATACATAGCGAACACACCAAGGACCTCTTTGCCTGATAATATGGGCAAAGACCAGCACGCTTTTAAGCCATGTTGAAGCGCTAACTTTTGATGATTCTCCCACAGTGGTTCAGAGGCGATGTCAGAAACAAAAACAGGCTCTTTTGTAGCGGCAGAGGCCCCGCAAGCGCCGCAATTTGCGTCTATTTTTAAGCCGTCAATATGCTCAATATAAGGGAGTGGTAAGCTCGGCCCGGCGGCAAATTGCAAGGTGTCTGATTGTTCGTCAACCAACATAATACTTCCGAGCATGTTGTTTTCAGAGTGTTCTTCTAAAGACAGTATTAAGGTAGCAAGCACATCATTCAAAGGTGCTTCTTGGGCCATGAGTTCTAACGCGTTAGTTTGGGCCATCTGTAACGCTTCGTTTTTCTTGCGCTCGCTGATATTCGCTACAATCCCCAACATACGTGTTGGTTTGCCCCCTTGTTCGCCGTAAAAACTGCCATGGGCGGCTATCCAATGCACACTATTGTCTGGCCAGATAATCCTAAACTCAGTGCGAAAATCACTCGCCTCTTTTAAAGACTTTTCAAACTTTCTCTGAACCTCTTCTCTGTCTAGGGGATGAACGTGTTGGTAAAATCCGTTCACACCCCATAGGTGATCCGGAATAGCATCTTTATAGCCGAAACAGCGATCATGATGCAGCGAGCGCCTAGTGTTGCCTGTGATGAGATCTAATTCCCAATCACCTACTTGGGCAGCCTCTAAGGTGATATCCAAGGTGGTTTTACTGGCACGCAGGGATTCTAAAATTCTTAAATGCTCGGTACGCACCCAAAATCGCCGAGCGAACTCAACTACCAGCTCTATTTCGTCATCGCGCCATTCATAGGGTTTATCGCGATATATACTCAACACAAAATGGTTCTTTTTATCTAAGCTAATAGGTACACAAATTAATGCTCCAATCCCTCGTTCTTCGTATTGACTAGTGGTGTACCTAGGGTCGGTAGATATGTTATTTACGACCAATGTCAGGTTTTCTTTTTGGCACATGCTAACTTCAAAAGGCAGCTGTGATGTTGGCGGAAGTGGCGCTTGCAAAGGGTCTTTGTGCCAAGAGTGAGAAATAGCAAGTTGGCCTGAAATCGGATGGGTTTCACAAAACAGACAGGCACTTAATTCCAAGTGCTTGGCTAAACTTTGGGTAATAATGGTTTTAATTCGTTCTAAGCTGCCGATACTGAGTAAGTCTGCACTGACCTGGGTTAGCATGGCTGAATTGCGTTCAGTGCGCTTGCGGTTAGTGATGTCGATACCCGAAGGAATAAGCTGCACGACACTGCCGTGTTCATCAAAGATAGGATGCAGCATAAAATCCAAATCGATGATTACGTTGTCTGCCAGCTTTGCTGTGGTATCGAACCGGGAGGACATACCGTGCTTCGCTTTGTTTATCGCCTTGCGAATAAGCTGCTTCACTTGAGGATCGTGTGACCACCAATACGTTTGTTCGAATGGTAAACCAATGACGTCACTTTCTGTTAATGAGGCAGACACTAGCGCCGTTTTATTTGCTTCGCGTAGGATCCCGTCAGGTGTCATTACGCCCATGAAAACCGCAAAGCGCTCTAAAACGTCTGTTACGACTTTGCCACTGCTGTCTTTGGCTAAAACTTTATCTTTTTCTTCGGTGCCTGAGCTGCGCTCATTTCGGCGAATTGAACGAGTTAGTAAGGTGATTAATGAAAAGCAGAGTAAGAAAAACCACACTGATTGCAACGAAAAGGAAGAAACAAATTCATAGGGGATCTGATGTCGATATAAATAACTGACAAAACAGACTGCACAGATTGCCACTAGATAAGCTAACGCTTTATTATTGCGAAGTGCAGCAAGTAGCACAGGAGGTAAAAATAACCATAGGGCTTCACCTGGTGCGAATTTATTGCCTAACAGCGCAGCGAAAAGGGTGCTGAAAATAAAGGTCACCAACACGCTTAATAAGCCATTAATATTAACCGAAGAAAAGCGTAGTTGAGTGCTAGGTGACATCAGCAAAATCCGTGTGTGGAGGGCGCCAATTCCCCTCATCATATTTGGCCGATTTTGCACTGTTTTTCAGTTATTTCAAGTAAAGAACAAAAATAAAAACGCCGCTTAGGTTTCCCGTCAGCGGCGTGTGATTTAGCGAGCTATGAACGCATATACAGCGGCGCTCAAAGCATTATTTGCTAATTTTTTTGTACTTTAAGCGATGGGGCTCAACCACATCTTTGCCTTGGGTGTCTTTAAGCCAAGTAGCGTACTCTGTGTAGTTGCCTGCGAAGAAGTTAATTTTACCTTCGTCGCGGTAATCCATGATATGCGTGGCGATACGATCCAAGAACCAGCGATCGTGCGAGATAACCATGGCACACCCAGGGAATTCGAGTAGCGCGTTTTCAAGCGCTCGTAGGGTTTCAACGTCCAAGTCGTTGGTGGGTTCATCGAGCAATAATACGTTGCCACCCGCTTTTAGCAGTTTTGCTAAATGCACACGGTTGCGTTCACCACCTGATAAATCTTTGATGAACTTTTGTTGGTCGTTACCTTTAAAGTTAAATCGGCTGCAATATGCGCGGCTGTTTAACTCGAAGTTACCGATACGGATCACGTCTGAGTCGTCAGAGATTTCTTTATACACAGTGTTGTTGCCATCCATATGGTCACGGAACTGATCAACACTGGCCAGTTTTACTGTGCTGCCTACAATGACTTCGCCCGAGTCAGCTTTTTCTTCGCCACTTAGCATGCGAAATAGCGTCGATTTACCTGCACCGTTTGGCCCAACGATACCCACAATAGCGCCTTTGGGCATAGCAAAGGTTAAATCGTCAATCAGTAAACGCTCACCATAGCTTTTACGCAGGTGGTTAACTTCAATAACTTGCTCACCTAAGCGGTCTCCCGGTGGAATGAACAATTCATTGGTTTCATTCCGTTTTTGATAATCGCCTGTGTTGAGCTCTTCAAAACGAGCCATACGGGCTTTGCTTTTTGATTGACGACCTTTGGCGTTTGAGCGAACCCATTCCAGCTCGGTTTTAATTGATTTTTGACGAGCGCTCTCGGTTTTCTCTTCTTGTTTCAAACGCGCGTCTTTCTGTTCTAACCAAGATGAGTAGTTACCTTCCCACGGAATACCTTGACCCCGGTCAAGCTCTAAAATCCAACCGGCGACATTATCTAAGAAATAACGGTCATGGGTAATGGCCACAACTGTGCCTTCATAATCATGTAAGAAGCGCTCTAACCAAGCCACTGATTCTGCATCCAAGTGGTTGGTCGGCTCATCAAGCAGCAACATGTCGGGTTTTTCAAGCAACAAGCGGCATAGGGCGACGCGGCGACGCTCACCCCCAGACAATTTACTGACATCGGCATCCCAAGGCGGCAAACGCAAGGCATCGGCGGCGCGCTCGAGGGCGTTTTCTAAATTGTGGCCGTCTTTACTTTGAATAATCGCTTCAAGTTCACCTTGCTCTTTTGCAAGGGCGTCAAAGTCAGCGTCTTCTTCAGCGTAGGCAGCGTACACTTGTTCGATGCGCTTAAGGGCATGGGCCACATCGGCGACCGCTTCTTCGATATTACCGCGTACGTCTTTACTTTCGTCAAGCTGGGGCTCTTGAGGTAAATAACCAATTTTTAAGCCTGCTTGTGGAATGGCTTCCCCTTCGATGTCTTTGTCGAGACCCGCCATGATTTTTAGCAGGGTAGATTTACCTGAGCCATTTAAACCAAGCACACCAATTTTAGCTCCGTGGAAGAAGCTTAGTGATATGTCTTTAAGAATGTATTTATTCGGGGGCACGATTTTGCCCACACGATTCATGCTATATACGTATTGCGCCATGATGAAAACAACTCCATAAAATTTTGCCTATTGTAAACACTGCACATAAGCGATGAAAGCGCTAGCTGATACTATTTTTGTAATTGTTTATATTGGGTGCATTTTTGCGTCTCTAATTGAGATTATCTAGCTGATATATATTGTGATTTTAGTTGTTTTTCGGTTTGCTGAGTAATTGCTAACCAGCACACATTCATTGACAAATTTCGCTGTGCATCGCGCACCTCACTCGCGTAGTATTTAACAGGTCTTAGGGAATAAAAAGAGAGAGCTATGTTAAAAAAAACATCCGTTTTACTTGTCTGTGCCGGCCTTTTTTGTCAGCCAGTATTGGCCAGTCGTTTAGTCGAAAATGCCTTAGTCGAACAGGCCAGCCAAGAGCTAACTAGCGCCAAAGCGTTACTCCTTAGAACCGTTAACATCAACAGCGGTACGATGAATTTTGCGGGTGTCAAAGATGTAGGCAATATCATGCGCAAGGAATATGACGCCCTAGGCTTTCAAACCCAGTGGGTAGATGGCAGCGAATTTAACCGCGCTGGGCACCTTGTTGCCACTTATGAGTCACCAACTCACCCAACAGGACAAAAGTTATTGCTTATCGGTCATTTAGACACGGTATTTTCCAAAGAGGATGACTTTCAGCAGAGCAAAGAAATAGATGAAACGCATATTGCTGGGCCGGGCATCTCAGATATGAAAGGCGGCAATGTGATCATGCTTGCTGCAATCAAGGCATTAAAAGCCAAAGGCATGCTTGACCGCTTAAACATTAAAGTGGTCCTCACCGGTGACGAAGAGTCAAGCGGACGTCCGTTATCTATATCGAAAAAAGCCCTGGTCGATGCAGCCAAATGGGCCGATGTGGCCCTTGGTTTTGAAGATGCGGATGGTGACATACGCACGGCGGTAACCGCGCGGCGCGGTGCCTCGACTTGGCAAGTGACCACATCTGGCAAGGCTGCCCACTCGTCACAAATATTTACCGATAAAGTGGGTGATGGGGCGATATTTGAAATGGCGCGTATTTTACAGGAATTTCGTTTGCAACTGGCCGATTTACCTTTGCTTAGTTTCAACCCCGGCGTGGTTGCAGGTGGCACTCGGGTCATGCAAAGTAAAGGGGGCGACGAAGTCACTGCATTTGGCAAAACCAACGTTGTGGCCCAACACGCTTCGGTTAAAGGGGGCTTACGGGCCGCCTCACAAGAACAGCTAGCTGAGGCGCAGAAAATTATGAATGACGTCGTCAAACAACACTTAGCCTTAACAGACGCTACTTTCACATTTGATGAAGGTTATCCTCCGATGAAAGAAACCAAAGGCAATAAGGCGTTATTAGCGCAATACAGTCAAGTGAGTGTGGATTTAGGTTATGGGCCAATTACCGCGGTGAACCCGCGAAATGCCGGCGCGGCGGATATTTCGTTTACTGCTGGGCATGTGAAAATGGCAATCGACGGCTTAGGCCTAATGGGCGAGGGCGGCCACACCAAGGATGAAGTGGCAGATATGCGTACTTTCAAACAGAACATTGAGAAAACAGCGGTGCTGATGTATCGCTTATCTAATCCTTAGTCTCAGGTTATTTAGGAATAAATATGAATAAATTTAATTGGGCCATCATGGGCCCAGGCTCGATTGCAGATATGTTCGCCGATGCACTCATGGCGTCACAAAAAGGCATTCTTTACGCTGTGGCCAGTCGCGATATTGACAAAGCACAAGCCTTTGCTGACAAATACAGCGCTGACGGCGCTTCTCATCAAGCTGACGGCGCTTCTCATCAAACTGACGGCACTTCTCATCAAGCTGACGGCACTTCTCATCAAGCTGACGGCGTCGTTCCGAAAGCTTACGGCAGCTATCAGCAGATGCTGGCTGATCCAGAGGTAGACGTGGTGTATATAGCAACGCCGCAAAGCCTGCACTACGAGCAAGCAAAAATGTGCTTAGAAGCAGGCAAACATGTGTTAATGGAAAAACCGCTGACCATTAACGCCGCGCAAACCGAAGCGTTAATAGCGTTAGCACAAGAGAAACAATTATTACTGCAAGAAGGGCTGTGGAGCCGCTTTATGCCGTGCTTCGAGCAAGTAAAACTATGGCTTGATGAGGGGCGCATTGGCGAGCTGCAATATATTTGCTCTGACATTGGTTTTGCGTTTGGTGACAGGGATGGGCACAGACTACATAACCCCGCGCTGGGCGGTGGCGCCTTGCTAGATTTAGGTGTTTACAGCATTACTTTGAGCCAGTGCTTAATGCAAGAGCACCCAAGTGAAATCAGCGCCATGAGCCATTTTGGTAACCTGCAAGTAGATGAAAACACAATCGTGAATATGCGCTACCCGTCAGGGCGTTTCGCACAGTTTACTTGCACCATTGCCGCTCAGGCGAGCAATTCAATGATGTTAATGGGCAGTAAGGGGCGCATCGTTTTGCCGTATATGTTTTGGAATGGCAATAAAGCGATCTTGCAGCAAGAAGGTGCGCAAGACGAAGTGATTGAATTTGCGCATCGGGTAAATGGCTTTGAATATCAAATTGAAGAGTCCATGAAGATGATTGAGAAAAATCAAGTATGCAGCGATTTTATGCCCCACGGCGACAGCCTAGCGGTCATGCAAACGATGGATGAAATTCGCCGTCAAATTGGCTTGAAATTCACTGCTAACGCAGAGTGTATTTAGGAGCACTGGTTCACCACTTAAGCCGTGGTGAGCCTTCTTTACACTTTTAGGTTATAGAACATTGCATAAAAGCTATGTACAAAAAGCGCAAAATGACTAGAATGTGCGCTCTTTTAAGTTAGCACTTAATCTTTAGCCCTTAATTTTTAGCACTTAAATTGCCAGCCAATATCGCGTTTGATGAAAAATGCAGCTACGGCGTTAAGTGTCTATTAAGAATGTGTATTCTTGATAGGCCAAAGCGCATGCGGTTTTGCGACTTTTATTGAGCAAGAGTAACGGCCCCGAGGAGAACTGATGTTATCACGTGACATGAATATTGCCGATTTTGATCCTGAGTTGAGTCAAGCTATCGCGCAAGAGACCCAGCGCCAAGAAGATCACATTGAACTGATCGCCTCTGAAAACTACTGTAGTCCGCGTGTGCTTGAAGCCCAAGGCTCGCAACTGACTAACAAATACGCAGAAGGTTACCCACATAAGCGTTATTACGGTGGTTGTGAATACGTTGATATCGCAGAAGATTTAGCCATTGAACGTGCTAACCAATTATTTGGCGCTGATTACGCCAATGTGCAACCTCACTCTGGCTCACAAGCTAACTCAGCGGTTTTTATGGCGCTGCTTGAAGCCGGCGATACGGTACTAGGTATGAGCCTTGCCCACGGTGGTCACTTAACCCACGGTGCACATGTTAGCTTCTCGGGTAAAACGTATAACGCAGTACAGTACGGTATCGATGAGCAAACTGGAAAAATCGATTACGACGCGGTAGAAGCCCTAGCGGTTGAACATAAGCCTAAAATGATTATCGGCGGTTTCTCAGCGTACTCAGGTATTGTTGATTGGCAGCGTTTCCGTGAAATCGCGGACAAAGTAGGTGCTTACTTATTAGTGGATATGGCTCACGTTGCCGGTTTAGTGGCAGCAGGTTTGTACCCTAACCCCTTACCTCATGCGCATGTTGTGACAACCACCACCCATAAAACCCTAGCGGGCCCACGTGGCGGTTTGATTTTATCAGCTTGTGGCGATGAAACCATTTACAAAAAGCTTAACAGCTCGGTATTCCCTGGCAACCAAGGTGGTCCTTTATGCCACGTGATTGCAGCGAAAGCCGTTGCATTTAAAGAAGCTCTACAGCCAGAGTTCAAAGCATACCAACAGCAAGTATTGCTTAACGCCAAGGCCATGGTCAGCGTGATGCAAGAACGCGGTTACGATGTGGTTTCTGGCGGCACTGACAACCACCTGTTCTTACTTGATTTGATCAGCAAAGACATCACAGGTAAAGATGCAGACGCAGCCCTAGGTCGCGCTAACATCACAGTCAACAAAAACTCAGTTCCTAACGACCCACGCTCACCGTTTGTGACCAGTGGCTTACGTATCGGCTCTCCTGCCATTACCCGCCGCGGTTTTAAAGAAGAGCAAGCCAAACAAGTCGCTACCTGGATTTGTGACGTTATCGATAACATCGAAGACGAAGCGGTTATCGAACGCGTTAAAGGCGAAGTCTTAACCCTTTGTGGTAAGTTCCCGGTATACGCTTAGGTTTTAGCGCGCCCGCTCTGTAATATTTGAGCGAAATATAAGGCGGTAAAACAAGTGCATTGAAAAGAAATCCGTTGAGGTGCTCCTCAACGGATTTTTTTATGGCCTGATATTTGCTGAATTCCTCAATATTACGATTTGAAGCACCGTTTTTTGACGCTGCAATCATGATTTTACGTTACGCCTTAGCGATTAAGGCAGTCACGCACCGATGATGTGGAGCTAATGTTTTGAAGATTTTATTGAGTCTACTGATGCTTGTTTTAGCTGGCTGTGCCCATTTACCTTCGTGGCAAGAAGATGCCGAAGAAGGGCAGATTGTGGCCGAAGAGCCTTTATTGCAGCACACCGAACAAATAGCGAACAAATTGTTTGCCAGCTTAGCGCCCATTGAATACGGCAATTTAGCGGTAGTAAGTTTTACTGAATTAGAAAGTTTAGCTCTATCAAAAGCCAATCATTCACTGAACATGCTGGGGTTGCAGCTTCAAGAGAGCATGCTGTCTGTGTCCACTCAGCGCGGTTTTAACGTGGTTGAGATACGTGCTGCGAATCAAGTGCAACTGTTCAAAGACCACGAACGGTTATTAAGTCGTGATAGCGCTGATATCAGTAAAGATATAGATGTGCGCTACATGGTCGTCGGTACGTTATTGCAAGGAAATCAGATGACCACAGTCAATGCCAGATTATTAGATTTGCGTGAAGGGACTGTTATTGCCGCGGTATCAGACAATGTCCCAAATAGTGTGATTGGTCTAAATGCTAATCAAATCCAGATGAAACACAACAAGCTGTATCGCTCGTCATTATAAAAGTGAGCCCATTATGAAATTGATAAAACTAGCCGCTATCCCACTTATGTGTTTTTTAAGTTCTTCATGTTCAAGTTGGTTCTCTAGCGAAGAGCAAGTGCAAGACATGGAAAGGATGAGCGAGAGTGAGCAAAGTATTACATCGGTTAGTCGTTACAATAACCAACGCATGTCAGACATTTATAAACGTGTCGAAGTCGGTGATGTTAACCATTATGTGCAAGGTATCATGCAGGATTTGATCGCGAATATGGATAATCCTGAGAGTAAGATGGATGTCGGCGTAACGAGCTTCGTCTACCTTGATGGTAGCTTTGATGAAACAGACCTACTTGGTAACCAACTATCCGAAAGTTTTATGCATGAGTTACATCAATTTGGGTTGAACGTATTGGACTTCAAAAGCTCAGATTTTATTCGCGTGACCCCCACTGGCGATTTTAATTTCAGCCGTGATTATGAAGAACTAAACCCAGACATGCCTGTGCAATATGTAATGGGTGGCACCATGGTTAAGCACCAAGATGGTGTCATTGTGAACGCCCGTATGGTGTCTATCAACACTAAGAAGGTGTTATCCAGCGCCCAAGGATTTATTCCCGCCAGCGTGGTCAACGCTTTGCACCGTAGTCAAGGAAACCCTGGTATTAGCCTTAAATTCAAACAAAGCGAAAAGAGCTAGGCGTATTTGTTGAGTCTGATTCATAACGATAAAAAATTGGGGTGTATTGTGAAGACGTTCATTGTGGATAACTCGAAAATGGTTGATGTACTTACCAAGGCGTGTTGCGCTGGCTTATTACTTATATCGGTATCGGGTTGTTCGATGTTTCAGGGCGAAGATGAAATAATTGTTGATAAAAGCGACCCCCAGTACCTTGAATTAAAGGCCATGTTAGAGCAACAAAAAATAGAGTGGGAAGCGCAGAAGCCGGCCCTAGAGCGCTTAGTCAAAAATGAAGAAGATTTAGCCTTTCTAATTGATGCGTTGAGCAAGATGGCGGTTATTGGCAGTTCGCCCTCATTAGAGCAATACATGCTAGGTCAACCCCAGTATGCGCAAGATAGTGAAAAGGAACCGCAAAACAAAGGCATAGCAGTGGGCGGCTCGCACACCATCAATGCAGGCGATACCAACACCTCGATCAATGTGAATAACGTCAATAGCGGCAATACCTCTTATGCTAATCCCCTTGCGCCCCTTGCTGATTCACCTGAAGAGTTAACACAGTTGATGAATGACTTGCAAAAAATAGCGCGCACTCAGCGATACAAAGCGTTAAACAAAAGCGAGTCAGTTCTTATTGAAGATAACCCAGAGAACGGTTCAGTCACACAGCCAATGAACGAGCGTCAGTTAGGTAATGCGAACGGGCGCTATATGTCAAATCACGGTGGCATATTTAGCAATAGCAAGGTAGGGCTGGGGGACTATGCGCAACAATTAGCAGGCAAGTTGGCTAAATTTTCAGCTCTTGAAGGCACGACTGTGGGCGTTGCAAGCTTTGTGGATTTTGATGAGACGCTACGTAACTCAAGTAGCTTAGGTAACCAATTTGCGGAAGCACTAGCCACTGAATTGCCTCGTTATGGCGTTAACGTGGTGGATTTCAAGCTGACGAAGCACATAGACGTATCAGCTATGGGCGATCTGGCGCTCTCACGCAACGGCGCGAAACTTAACGGCCAAACCAACATGAGTTACGTGCTGACGGGCACATTAATAGCGACTCACCGTGGTGTGAAGATTAACAGCCGTGTGGTATCTGTTGATGATAACAGCGTTATCGCTGCGGCCAGTACTTTTGTCCCGAGGGGGCTTTTGCAACAGATACAGCCTTAATTTAATTGGGCTAATAAGCCAACAAACGTCGTTAATTTAGTCTAATTGAAGACGGTAACTCATACTCCTATCAACTTTGGCGTTTTTTTGGTAATTTACGGGCAAATTTCCGGTACAAGAGAACGTTATGTTTTGTCCCTTCTGTTCTATCCAAGAAACCAAGGTGATTGACTCTCGCTTAGTGGCTGACGGGCACCAAGTGCGCCGCCGTCGTGAATGTACTATGTGTAAAGAGCGTTTCACTACTTTTGAAATGGCTGAATTAGTCATGCCTCGCGTGGTTAAGCGTGATGGCTCTCGTGAGCCGTTTAACGAAGATAAGCTGCGGGCTGGTTTGCAGCGTGCCCTTGAAAAACGCCCAGTGAGTACCGAGCAAGTGGAGCAGTGTATCAGTCGCCTTAAATCGGCTATGCGTGCCACAGGTGAGCGCGAGATCACTAGTGAATACTTGGGGAATTTGATTATGGATGCCCTTAAAGAGCTGGATAAAGTGGCCTATGTGCGCTTTGCCTCTGTGTATCGCTCATTCGAAGATATTCGCGAATTTGGCGAAGAAATCGCGCGTTTGGGTGACTAGCATGGCGAATGATTCATGTTTTTTCTGTGCCCTCGAGTTAAATTAATAAGGTTGTAGAGTGACGCAATTCTCTGCGCTTGACGCAAAAATGATGGCTTTGGCCATCCGTTTGGCTGAAAAAGGCCAGTACACCACTTCGCCTAATCCCAATGTGGGCTGTGTTATCACTGACGCTCAAGGCAATATTGTCGGCCAAGGCTGGCATCAAAAAGCCGGGACTCCCCATGCAGAAATTCATGCCCTTGCCCAAGCGGGTGAGCGCACCAAAGGCGCGACCGCTTATGTCACATTAGAGCCGTGCAATCATCAGGGACGCACAGGTCCATGCTCCGACGCATTATTAAAAGCGGAGGTGAAACGTGTTGTTGCCGCCATGGTTGACCCAAACCCGCTGGTGGCCGGCAGTGGTTTACAAAAACTCAGTGACGCGGGTGTACAGGTGAGCAGTGGTTTACTTGAAAGTGAAGCCAAGGCGCTTAATCGCGGTTTTATCAAACGTATGAAAACGGGCATGCCCTGGGTAACTGTTAAGTTAGCCTCAAGCTTAGACGGTAAAACGGCGTTAAATAACGGTGAAAGCCAGTGGATCACCGGGCCCTTAGCCCGTGAAGACGTGCAGCGTCATAGAGCAGCAAGCTGTGCGATATTATCTGGCTCGGGTACAGTCTTGGCAGATAACCCTTCATTGAATGTGCGTTACAGCGAATTGGGTTTTGCTAAAAATGAAGTAGCAGAAGCGAATTTACGCCAACCTGTGCGAGTTTTGCTCGATGGGCGCAACCAGATGCACCCTGATCTGCATTTATTTGCTTTATCGTCTCCCATTGTGATTATCAATAGCCAGCCAAATAGCGCTGGGTTTCCTGAGCATGTTGAGCAATATCAAGCCCAATCAAACGGTGCGCAACTTGACCTGCAAGATGTAATGAAACATCTTGGCCAGCGCGGGTTTAACCACATTTGGGTAGAGGCAGGGGCGAAGCTTGCCGGGGCACTATTACAGAATAAATTAATAGATGAATTGATTTTGTACCAAGCGCCCAAACTATTAGGGGATAAAGGCCGAGATTTATTTGCTGTAGACGAATTAACCCAAATGCAGCAAGCTTTTGAATTACAATGGCAGGATGTACGCCAAGTCGGCCCTGATTTAAAGCTGACGGCGCGCTTCACATAATTTACTACCCACGCCTAGTGACCCGTACATAACGTAGATAACTGGCGTGTTTGGTATAGGGTGTCCGTTTAACATAGCCTGTTCGTTTGAAATCAGCGGGATGTTTAAAAGCGGACTACACAGTTAATATGAGTGAAAAGACATTATGTTTACCGGAATAATTGAAGATGTGGGGCACATCGAATCTTTAACCCCAACCGGGGATGATATTCGCCTGCGTATACGGGTGAATAAATTGGATATGTCGGATGTGGCGCTAGGTGACAGTATCGCCAACAACGGTGTGTGCTTAACCGTGGTAGACATGAATTCGAGTGGTTTTAGTGCTGACGTGTCTCACGAGACCATCAAGCGCAGTGGCTTTGCGGACTATAAAGCCGGGAGCAAGGTTAACTTAGAAAAAGCCATGTTGCCTACTTCTCGCTTTGGTGGGCACATTGTCAGCGGGCATGTAGATGGTGTTGGCGAAGTGATATCCGTTAACCCTGTTGGGCGTTACGTGGAAATTTGGGTGCAAGCGCCAAAAGACTTAGCCCGTTACTTAGCGGAAAAAGGCTCCATCACAGTGGACGGTGTCAGCTTGACGGTGAATGCCGTAGACGGTGCCAAATTTTTGATTACCCTTATTCCCCACAGCCTGCAAGAAACCATTATAGGTGGCTATAAAAAAGGCACTAAAATTAATTTAGAGGTAGACGTGGTGGCTCGTTATCTTGAGCGTTTAATGCTTGGTGATAAAGCCGCAGAGTCAGGCCAGCAAAAATCAGATATCAGTATGGCGTTTCTAGCCGAGAATGGCTTTTTACGCTAGCGCCTGTTGAAGTACAGTCGTGTGCTTTTATACACATTGAGACATGCAGATAACTGCTAACCCTAAGACACAACCAAAAAGAATCACATTATTATGGCAATGAACACAACAGCAGAAATTATCGAAGACATTCGTCTAGGCAAAATGGTCATCTTAATGGATGACGAAGATCGTGAAAACGAAGGCGATTTGATTATGGCCGCCGAGTGCGTCACTCCCAAAGACATTAACTTTATGGTCACGCACGCGCGGGGTTTGGTTTGCTTGCCCATGACAGCTGAGCGGTGTAAGCGTTTGAATTTACCCTTGATGGTAGATAACAATGGTGCGCAATTCTCGACTAACTTCACCGTATCAATCGAAGCGCGTGAAGGGGTGACCACAGGTATTTCTGCCGCAGATCGAGCGCGTACTATTTTGGCAGCGGTTGCCACGGATGCCACGGCCAATGATATTGTGCAGCCAGGGCATATATTCCCCCTTATCGCTAAAGAGGGTGGGGTATTAAACCGTGCGGGACATACCGAAGCAGGGGTGGATTTACCGCGTTTAGCTGGCTTAGAGCCTGCTTCTGTAATCGTTGAAATACTTAATGAAGACGGCACCATGGCCCGCGGCCCAGAGTTGCAAGAGTTCGCGAAAAAACATGGCCTTAAAATTGGTACCATTGCCGATTTGATTGAGTATCGTAATTTAAATGAAACCACCATCGAACAAGTGGCAAAGTGCAAACTGCCAACAGAGTACGGTGAATTTGATTTGGTCACCTTCAAAGATTCAATTGATAACCAAGTGCACTTTGCGCTGAGCAAAGGTGATATCAACCCGAGTGAACCCACACTGGTGCGCGTGCATTTGCACAATACGCTAAGTGATTTACTTGGTTCAGAGCGTGCTATCGAGCGCAGCATGAACTTACCGCAAGCGCTAAAACGTATCGCCGCTGAAGGTGGAGTGTTGGTGTTACTGGGTAAAGACGAAGACCTATTGACGCAAGTAAAACAGTTTGAAGCTGAAGACAACGGCGAGAAACCGGTCGGCGCTGCATGGACTGGCACCTCGCGCACTGTAGGGGTAGGCAGCCAAATACTTGCTAGCCTCGGCGTGAAGAAAATGCGTTTGCTAAGCCGACCTAAGAAGTACCACGCGTTATCTGGTTATGGTTTAGAAGTGGTTGAGTACGTAGATTAGCTAAACAGTTAATCGCAAACTCTAAAAACGCCTGCTTGCCAGGCGTTTTTTGTTTTTACACGTTTTTCATCAGTTGATGAGCGCTATTCGCTTAAACGTCTCCCCGAACTTTGATTTCGTCCTGATCTACAAAATGCTTCACCATAGATAATGACTATTTTATAAACAGCGCATTAAGCTGTTTGGGATCATATAGTGCTGTGCTATTATACGCGCCATTTTTTATAGTTAGGGCTAATTAGGCATGAATATCATTGAAGGCAATATTCGCGCAACAGGCAAAAAATTTGCGTTGGTTGTGTCACGTTTCAACAGTTTTGTTGTTGAGAGTTTGGTTGAAGGCGCATTAGATACGCTTGAGCGTCACGGTGAAGTAAACAACCAAGATATCACTTTGGTTCGCGTTCCCGGTGCATACGAGCTGCCTATCGCGGCTAAAAAGCTTGCGGAAAAAGGTACCTTTGATGGGATCATCGCGTTAGGTGCAGTTATTCGCGGTGGTACGCCACACTTTGAGTTTGTAGCTGGTGAATGCAACAAGGGATTAGCTCAAGTATCACTTGAATTTGGTATTCCTGTTTCATTCGGCGTTATCACCACTGACAGTATTGAGCAAGCCATAGAGCGCTCTGGTACAAAAGCGGGTAATAAAGGTGCTGAAGCTGCTCTAGGGGCGCTTGAAATGGTTAATGTTATGGCCAATATCGAAGGGGCAGAGTAGGTGAAACCAGCAGCCCGTCGTAAAGCCAGAGAGCTTGCGGTTCAAGCCGTCTACTCTTGGCAGATGTCAAAAAATCCACTTGATCAAGTAGAGCTCAGTATTGTCACTAGCAATAATATGCAAGACGTAGATACCGAGTACTTTCTTGAATTACTTCGCGCAGTCGTGCGTAAAACCGCAGAGTTAGACGCCAAAATAAAGCCTTACTTAGGTCGTTTGCCAGAAGAGCTTGATCCTGTCGAAAATGCCATTTTACGATTGGCGACATACGAACTTGTTGAGCGTGTTGATGTCCCATACAAAGTCGTGATTAATGAAGCGATTGAGTTAGCTAAGTCGTTCGGCGCTGAAGAGAGCCATAAGTTCGTCAATGGTGTGCTAGACAAAGCAATTAAGACCCTTCGCAAACACGAATTGTCATAAGATATCGTTATATTTTAGGGAGTGACACAGGCTGTGTATTCCCTTTAATCTCAGAGTTTTAAAATAAGAATGTGAAAGAATTTTCGTTAATTGATACCTATTTTCGCGATGTAAGTTTTCAGCGCAAGGATGTACTGCTAGGCATAGGCGATGATTGTGCCATTACCCAAATTCCTACTGGTCAGGCCCTTGCTACGACGACAGATACACTCGTCAGCGGCGTACACTTTTTACCAGATGCCGACCCTAGAGCCATTGCACAAAAAGCCATTGCGGTAAACTTAAGCGACTTAGCTGCTATGGGGGCTGAGCCCGCTTGGCTAAGTTTATCGCTGTCTTTGCCAGATGTTGATGAAAAGTGGCTCGAAGCGTTTTCGGAAGGCTTCAAAGAGTTGACTGAGTATTACTCAATCCAGCTTATTGGTGGTGATACGGTGCAAGGTCCACTGGCTATTACTATCACGGCTCAAGGTTTCGTGGCCGCTGATCAAGCGTTAAAGCGCTCAGGGGCGAAGCCGGGTGATTTTGTGTATGTGACCGGTTCGTTAGGTGATGCTGGCCTAGGACTAGATATACTGCTTAATCAAGCACAAGTTACGAACTCAGAACACTCCACATACTTACTAAATCGGTTACATTATCCGTCACCTAGGGTCTTTGCGGGTACAAGTCTACGCCGCGTAGCGAGTGCTTGTATTGATATATCTGATGGTTTACTGGCTGACATTAAGCATATTTTACATGCTTCTCAGTGTGGCGTGTGTTTGCAACTTGATAAGCTGCCGTTATCTCCTGCCATGCTAGAGTCAGTTGAGCGAGATACTGCGTTTCATTACGCGTTAAGCTCAGGTGATGACTACGAATTACTTTTCACCGTAAGTGAAGAGCAAAAAAGCAGTGTTGAGCGCGTTTTAGCAAGCAGTAACGTACCTGCTACCTGTATAGGCCAGATCAATGGTGCAGTGGGTAAAGTTGACTTAAAGTTCAATGATGAAAGCTACGCTTACAGTAAAACGGGCTTCGAGCACTTCAGTCATAATGAGGTCAGCAGCCAACACAATAATACTAAGCGGGCATAATGGATCGGCATATTCGAAAGCGGGTATCGCTGGCTAATCCCATCCACTTTTTAGCGTTAGGCTTTGGCAGCGGTTTAGCACCTAAAGCGCCTGGTACATTCGGTACGATCGCGGCGATACCATTAGTCTATTTGCTTGGGTATAGCACTTCGCTAACAGGCTATTTGTTGGTCACTTTGGTTGCGTCAGTAATCGGTATCTGGCTATGCGGTAAAACCGCCCAGGATATGATGGTGCATGATGATTCATCTATCGTCTGGGATGAAATAGCCGGTTTGCTAATTACGATGATCGCTGTCCCATTGAGTTGGCAAACTGTGTTGTTGGGCTTTGCTCTCTTTCGCATTTTTGACATCTTAAAACCGTGGCCGATTAGCTATTTAGATGCCAGAGTGCATGGCGGCTTTGGCATTATGATTGACGATATTCTGGCCGGCTTATTTGCACTGGTAATTATGCATATCACGCTTTATTTGGGCTGGCTGTAGCGCCTTTAAGTATCGTCACTTGTGCGCAAGCTTATGCGTAGAAAAACCTAGCATGTGCATTTGAATAGGTGCGTTGGTGCGTTCTCTTCTGTGTTAATAAATTAGTCGACAAGGAACATTATGAAAATTTGGGTCGATGCGGATGCATGTCCAGTATTAGTAAAACAAATCTTATTTAAGGCTGCACAGCGCACTCAGGTTGAAATGACCTTGGTTGCTAATCAACATATTCCTGTTCCCCCTGATAAAAATATTACTAGTATTCAAGTACAAAGTGGTTTTGATGTGGCCGATGACTATATCGTTGAACAATGTGTTGCGAACGATTTAGTGATCACAGCCGATATACCGTTAGCCGCAGAAGTTATCGCTAAGGGGGCGCATGCGCTTAATCCGCGGGGTGAGCTATACACCAAAGAAAGCATTGGTAGCATCTTAAATATTCGTGATTTTATGGATACCATGCGTAGCAGCGGTGTTCAAACGGGTGGGCCAAGCGCTTATGGCAACAAAGAAAAGCAAGCGTTTGCCAATCACCTAGATAGATTATTGGCTCAGCGTTAAGTGTTCTTTTTGCAGTTAGAAAAAGGCGCGCCGTTTAATCAATAAACGGCTCATGTGTACTGGGCCGTTATTGATTAAAAAATGCCTGTGCTTTAGCAACGATACCCGCGTCATCCATGCCTATTTCGGCGTACATTTCTGTTTGCGTACCTTGCATTATAAACTCATCTGGTAAGCCTATTTGCAGTAATCGACTCGTATGCACGGTACTTAGCAAGTATTCTGCTACTGCACCACCTGCTCCACCTGTGATAGCGCCATCTTCAAGGGTAATGATCAACTCGTGATCTTTGGCAACGCTGGCAACTGCCTCAGTATCTAGCGGTTTCACGAAGCGCATATCAATCACAGTCGCATTGAGCACCTCTGCGGCTTTTTCTGCGTACGGCAGCAGCACACCAAAATTCAAAATAGCAATTTTTTCGCCTTGGCGAATAGTGCGACTTTTCCCTATTTCTAGCGCTTGCATAGCGGTATTAGGTGTCACACCTGTGCCTGAACCTCTGGGGTATCTCACCGCAGCGGGTTTATTCAAGGTGTGGCCTGTATAAAGCATTTGGCGACATTCGTTTTCATCCGCAGGGGTCATGATCACCATATTAGGAATACAGCGTAAAAATGGAATATCAAATGCACCTTGATGGGTCGGGCCATCGGCGCCGACAACACCGGCTCTGTCGATGGCGAACAGCACAGGCAGTTCTTGCAAGGCTACGTCATGAATAACCTGATCGTATGCGCGTTGCAAAAAGGTAGAATAAATAGCAACTACGGCGTTTTGCCCTTCTTTGGCAAGGCCTGCGGCAAATGTTACAGCGTGCTGTTCGGCGATTGCCACGTCAAAATACTGCTCAGGGAACTTTTGTGAAAATGCCACCATGCCTGATCCCTCACGCATAGCTGGTGTGACAGCCATAAGTTTGGGGTCTTGCTCTGCCATATCGCACAACCAACGACCAAATATGTTTGAAAACGTTGGATCGCTTGGCGCAGCTTTAGGTAGTCCGTCGGCAGACGGGTTGAACTTAGGTACGGCGTGAAACTTAATCGGATCCTTTTCTGCTAGTTCGTAGCCTTTGCCTTTCTTGGTAACGACGTGGAGAATTTGCGCACCTTTTATATTACGCATGTTTTTAAGCGTATCGACCACGCCATTCACATCGTGGCCATCAATTGGACCAATGTAATTAAAGCCTAATTCTTCAAAGATGGTGCCGGGTACGACCATGCCTTTGATGTGCTCTTCTGCACGACTGGCGAATTCCTTGATTGGAGGTACGCTGCTAAGCAGCTTTTTACCGCCATCGCGAATAGAGTTAAAGAAATTACCTGTCAGCAAACGAGCGAGGTGGCTATTTAATGCCCCTACGTTCTCTGAAATTGACATCTCGTTATCGTTCAAAATAACCAGCATGTCTTTATCTATGTCACCGCCATGGTTTAGGGCTTCAAAAGCCATACCTGCGGTCATTGCGCCATCACCGATAACCGCAACCACCTTTCTACCCAAGGCTTCTTTTTCGGCTGCCACCGCCATGCCTACAGCGGCACTTATAGAGGTAGATGAATGACCAACGGCAAAGGTATCGTACTCACTTTCATTAGGCCAAGGGAAAGGGTGCAAGCCGTTTTTCTGACGGATTGTTGGCATACGGTCACGTCTGCCAGTTAATATTTTATGGGGGTAGGCTTGATGGCCCACATCCCAAATAAGCCGGTCAAATGGGGTGTTGTACACATAATGTAGGGCAACGGTTAGCTCAACTGTGCCTAACCCAGAGGCAAAATGACCACTACTTTGGCTTACGCTAGTGAGTAAATATTGACGTAATTCTTTCGCGACTTGCTTTAGTTTGTCTTGAGGAAGCTCGCGCAATTGCTCGGGCGTGTCCGCTAAAGCTAACAGCGGGTAGTGGGCTAAATCCAGGGTCATGAGGTACGTTTCTACTATTATTATATGATGATGTATCGTTCGTAATTAGTGATTACGATGAATGACGAAATCGGTAAATGATTTCAACACCTGCGTATTGTAAGGTAAAGCAGTCAAAGCTTGAAGTGCTTCTTGATGAAGTTGGGCAAGATAAGCCTGCGCGCCTTCCAGACCAAGCAATGCAGGGTAGGTACTTTTATTTTGCTCTTGATCCGAACCTTGGGGTTTCCCAAGCGTTTTTGAGTCACCAACTACATCTAAAATATCATCTTGCACTTGAAACGCTAAGCCAATGGTGGATGCATATTGCTGCAATAGCATTTTACTTTCATCGCTAACTGACGGACACAACACGGATGCCATCGTTACCGCTGCAGTGATAAGCGCACCGGTTTTTTTACTGTGTAATAATTCCAATTGTGCTTGAGAAATCAGTTTGTTCGTGGACTCTAAATCAATTCCTTGGCCACCACACATGCCGTCGTAACCAGACGCTTGACTCAAAATACGCACCAACTCTATACGTTGCACATTGGCAAAATCTGACAATGGATAATTAACGATAATGTCAAAAGCCAATGTTTGCAGAGCATCACCGGCTAAAATAGCATTGGCTTCATCAAACTGAATGTGACACGTGGGGTGTCCGCGGCGTAAATCGTCGTCGTCCATCGCAGGTAAGTCATCATGCACCAAGGAATAAGCATGAATACACTCCAGCGCTAGGGCGGGGGCATCAAGATCAGATTGTTCTCCCCCTAAGGCTTCGCCGACAGCATAAACCAAAAAAGGTCGCATGCGTTTTCCACCCATTAACAAGGCATACTGCATGGCACTTTTTAATCGAGGTGCGTGTTCATCAAGAGTATTTATCTGCGCTTGTAACAAAGCGTCAACGCGCTGGTGAACACGTTTTTGTAGGATGTCGAATGTCATTTGTCTTGGGTATTGGCGGGGTCGAAATCAGCCAGCTGTGCTTGCTCGTCTTGACCCATTAAAATCTGAACTTTTTGTTCGGCTTGTTTGAGCTTGTTTTGGCTGTGACGAGCTAATTGGACACCTCGTTCAAAACGACTTAACGCATCTTCTAAACTTAGCTCACCTTCTTCCATTTGATTGACTATGCTATCGAGCTCTTGCATTGATTCTTCAAAGCTTAAGTTTTCGGTTTTTTTACGACTGGTCATAGTAATTGCTTCTTTATATTTCTGCTCTTTTGCGAGTTGAGCGCACCTTACCTGAGGGCTAAATAGTGGTCAAACCTTTTTCATAGCGCCGCACGCTAACCTGGTACGGATTGTCTCTTGATTGCCTACTTATCACAAGAACAGTGGGGTAGTTTGTATTTGATTAGATAGGAATTATCGCTAAGTACTATAGAATATTTAAACTTTGTCGATAAAATGATTAGCCAAGTCAACAACCTAAAATGCATATTTTGGTATTTCGTTGGATATCATCAGGCCGCTTTTAGTGCTGGGCCATTTTTGTTTCGCGTAACACACTTTTTTGATGGGAGTACAATGTGGATTTAGCAACCCTTATAGGCATGATTGGCGCAATCGGGTTTGTGATCATGGCGATGGTTCTGGGCGGTGATTTAGGCATGTTTTTTAACGTGCCTTCAATATTGATCGTCGTCTGCGGTAGTTTGTTCGTTGTGTTATCCCAATTCACCCTCGGACAATTTTTTGGTGCGGGCAAAGTGGCTGGCAAAGCCTTCATGTTTAAAATTGAATCGCCTGAATCTCAAATCGAAAAAATCGTTGAAATGGCCGATGCTGCTCGCAAAGGCGGTTTTTTAGCCTTAGAAGAAGCACAGATCGAAAACGAGTTTATGCAAAAGGGGGTCGATATGCTGGTCGACGGTCACGATGTGGATGTGGTACGTGCGACGTTGGCTAAAGATATTTCAATGACCACAGAGCGCCACGATTTTGGGGCAACTATTTTTAAAAGCATGGGGGATGTCGCACCAGCCATGGGAATGATTGGTACACTCATTGGTTTGGTTGCCATGTTGTCAAACATGGATGACCCAAAGTCTATAGGGCCAGCAATGGCGGTTGCCCTATTAACCACACTTTACGGGGCTGTTTTAGCTAACGTGATATGTTTACCTATTGCTGAGAAATTAGGTAACAGAGCGGTGGAAGAGAAATTAAATCAGAGCCTGATTCTCGATGGCATTATCGGCATAGCCGATGGCCAGAACCCTCGTGTTATTGAAGGTATTTTGAAAAATTATCTGGCAGCCAGCAAGCGTGGCACTGCCACGGAAGATGCGTAACTGATGGACGACGAATGCCCAAAATGCCCCCCTCCAGGGCTACCTGCGTGGATGGGGACATTCGCTGATTTAATGTCACTGTTGATGTGCTTTTTTGTTTTGTTGTTGTCATTCTCAGAAATGGACGTGCTCAAATTTAAACAAATTGCCGGCTCAATGAAGTTTGCCTTTGGTGTGCAAAATAAAATTGAAGTAAAAGACATTCCTAAAGGCACCAGCGTGATCGCGATGGAGTTTAGGCCGGGTCGACCTGATCCTACACCCATTGAAACCATTCAGCAGCAAACCATAGAAATGACCCAGCAGATGTTAGAATTTCAAGCGGGGAATGAAGACTCCGCTGGTGGGCGCCAAAAACAACGAGGCGAGCAAAAAGGCGGTGCTGCTCAGCAAACGGCAAGCGAGCAATCCAGTGCAAAAACCGCGGCTAGCCAAGAAGAAGTGGCTAAGCAAATGAAGAAGGTGGCACAGCAACTGGAAAAAGAAATTTTAGATGGGGCGATCGAAATGGAATCGCTGGGTCAGCAATTGATCATCCGTATCCGAGAGAACGGCTCATTTTCTGCCGGTTCTGCATTTTTACAGCCACAGTTTAAGCCGATTTTACGCAAAATAGGGACCTTACTTGCTGATATGCCGGGTGATATAGAGATCTCTGGTCACAGTGACAGTTTGGTGATTTCAAATGAACTCTATCGGTCTAACTGGGACTTGTCGGCGCAGCGCGCGGTAGCCGTCGCCGAAGAGTTGCGCAAGGCACCGGGCTTTGACGAAGGACGGATGGCTGTCATTGGTAAAGCGGATACGGCTCCTTTGTTAGGTGAAGATGATGCTCAAGCGAGAAGCCGCAACCGCCGGGTCGAAATAGCGGTTAAACAAGGTAAAGCGAAAGAGTCTGAGCCTATATCCGTCGTTGAGTAATACTTGCTGAGTCGAGAATGAAATAAAAGAAAGCGGCGTCGCTTTCTTTTATTATTCTGTTTGGCTATCACACGAGGGAAGACGGGCGCTTTTATCGAAGAAGATCGAAAACTCAGCCACTGTTACCCCAAATTTTTTCATGTACGAACGATTCATCATGCGCTCGTCGTCTAAAGCGTACATCCAATCATCAATAGCAAAATCATACTCAGTGCCATCAATAGGTACTGTTAAGGTGTATTGCCAGTTAAAAGCGCTGCCTTGTGAGTGACCGGTTGCTTGGCCTACAACGTCCCCTGCGGTGCCTGTTACGCTTTGATCCGGCGCAACCTTGACGTTCCATATTCGGGTTTGGCGAGTGCCGTCGTTAAAATAAAATGATTCGTGAAGTTGGCCGTTATTCCCTTGCCATGTGGCGGTGATATCAACACAAAAACGCCGCGTAAGTTTTCCTGAATAATCTTGCACTATACCCCATGCCGTTAGCTCACCATCAAAATAGCTTTTCAAAGAGAAAGTAGGGCTTGTGTCGCGATAATCATCAATCGACGTGCTACACCCACTAACTAGAATAAGGCTTGTTGAAAATGCCAGCACTTTAAAGATAGCCATATATGCTCCTATTTTGCTCGTCCGATTAATTTATTGCGTAATTTAGGGTAGCTAGACTGGGGATCTAACCAAATACGCAAGAACTGCTTGGCAAACTCAGGGCTGTCAACACGGCCTATCTCGCTGTGATTAAAATAGAATATGCCGTTTTCAGCGTCGTCCAGTACAAATAACAGTTCGTCGTTTTCCTGAATATCCGGCCATATTGCTGCAAGTTGGGTTAACCAAGGTTGGTAGGTCGCTTTGAGCACGCCTAACTTATCCCATTCATCGGCGGTGGCTTCTATTAGCTCATCAGCCTCAATATCGCGTAAATACTGAATGTTGAGTGCGAGGCGCCGCTGGCTTTCTGGCAGAAGATCATCGCGAGAAAAGGAGCCGTCAGCACTGTAGAGAGTTGATTGATATATGTCCCAAAACAGTACAGACAACCTTGCACTGCCTACAGGTTTCAGTGTATCTATCGGCGAAGCACTTAAGAAAAAAGGGAACAACAGCGCGCACTTAATCGCCAGAGAAATAAGGGGTCTCATGGGTTAACGGCGAAGTGGGGCGCTGTATGCTGGTTTGCTCAGCACTAATTGTACGGTACTGATAGTACGTTCTAAGAACCCTCCCTCACAGTAGCTAAAATAGTATCGCCACATATTGCCAAACCGTTCGTCGTAGCCGTCTTTGGCTAGGGCATCGATATTGTCATTAAACGCTTGATGCCAATGTTGTAATGTTCTTGCGTAATCCAGACCAATGTCATGCAAATCGCGGATCATCATATTTGTGTGTTTTTTCAGATGTTGATTAATCAACAGCTGAGAGGGCAGAAAACCGCCGGGAAAGATATGCTTTTGGATAAAATCCACACTTTTGGCATAACTGTTCAAACGTTGATCGCTGATGGTGATCGCCTGCAATAACATAAGGCCATCTTTTTTGAGTCGGTTAGAGCATTGCTCGAAAAATGTGGGTAAATATTCTTTGCCTACGGCCTCAATCATTTCAATGGAGACAAGCTTGTCGTATTGCCCATCAAGTAAACGGTAGTCTTTCTTGAGTAGCGTTATCTTGTCATGTAAATTTTCTTTGGTAACCCACTGCTCAGCGAAACGATATTGTTCTTCAGAGATCGTTGTTGTCGTGACTTTACAGCCATAGTGCTTGGCGGCATAAACGGCTAGCCCACCCCAGCCAGTGCCAATTTCCAGTAAGTGATCACTCGCGTTAAGCTGTAGTTTTTCACAGATGGTTTTAAGTTTGTGTTGCTGTGCTTGATGTAAGTCTGCGTCTTGGTCAGGATAGATAGCCGAAGAGTACATCATGGTTTCATCGAGAAAACGGCTATATAACTTGTTGCCTAGGTCGTAGTGATCCGCAATATTCTTTTTGGCTTGACTAGTCGAGTTGCGTCTCGCTAGATGACTTATCTTTCTGAGCGGCAGGGCGAGCCATTCCATTTTCCCTTCCCAGCGGTCTAACATGGGCAAGTTTCGAGCGAAAATACGAATAACATTGGTCAAGTTAGGTGTTGTCCACATGCCGTCAGTGTAGGTTTCGCCTGAGGCGATACTGCCACCAAACAGTAAATGGCGGTAGGCGCGCAAATCAATAAAGTTAATTTCTGCGTGTAGGTCAGAGCCTTTCTCACCAAAAACATCTACCAGTACGCCGTTTTCTTTAATAACCATTTCGCCTTCAGGTAGGCTGGCGAATATTTTCAACATGATTTGACGGCTAACTTTGTCTTGCCATGAAAGAGACTCGACTGCTTGGAGTGTCTGTTCGCTGTTCATCATATTACTTCTTACCTTGCGTTGCGTGAGCGTAAAAAGGCACACGTTTAATAAAGAGTTTAATGGCTTGCCAGTAAATCCCGATTACTGTTCTTAGCGCCATACTGGGAATAGACATTAGTACGCGCGTAAGAGATTTTGAGTTCAGTTCAATGCGATTTAAATTTAATCCTGTATCTAAATGAGTCACATTTTTTACACATTTCAAGGTCAAGTTAAGTTTTTGATTTGGTTGCATAACCGACCATTGGTACTGCATGTCTAAGGGGTTAAATGGGGAAACATGAAATGCTTTTTGAGTATCTTGCTGGTTATTTAAATCGACTAAATAGTGGTGCCGCTGATTCCATGGGGTATTACTGACTTCTGCTAACATATGGCTGTAACTACCGTTGCTTTGGCGCAGGTAATAAAAATTGACTGGACTAAAGTACAGGCCAAAGGTACGTACTTGTCCTAGTAAATATACATCTCCACAAAGTGGGTTTTCGTTTGGGCTGCCGGCAAGCTCGTTCATACGTTTAAGCACACTTTCTTGCAGCGGCTCGCTGTTGTCACCTAGGTAATCTTGTCTTTTAAATCGCAGTGGTGCCCATCTCGAGATTGAAAAAAATCGCACGCTTTGTTCAATTTCTGCTATTTCATCTAATTTTAACCACATGAGAAATATGTCGTAGTTAAACGCATGCTTCTTGGGGAAATGGCGCGCATGAAATACGCGGCCTTGATAAATTGCGCTTTGCATTAAAAGGTTTCACCAAAATGCAGGCAAACGTCTAACGCACTTAGCACACCGTCTTCATGAAAACCGTTGTACCAATAGGCTCCACAGAAGTGCAGGCCTGCAACGCCTGATATTTCGCTACGTCGTGCTTGGGCTTTGATAGCATCATCATTGAATTGTGGATGGGCATATTGGTACACACCGAGTATAGCTTTGTCGTTTATTGACTGGCGATCATTTAAGGTGACACAAAAGGTGGTATTAGAATCGATACATTGCAGTATGTTCATATTGTAAGTTAATACCGCTGGGGATAAATGCGCGTTCTGTGCGTCAGAAATGCCGTAGTTCCAGCTGGCCCAAGCGAGTTTCCGTTTGGGTAGCACGCTTTCGTCAGTGTGCAATACGACTTCGTTTGGAATGTATCTTATTGCTCCCAAAATGTCGTTTATTGTATCTCGTTGAGGAATATCTTGATTGTCTAGCATCGCCAACGCCTGGTCACTATGGCAGGCAAATATCACCTCATCGAACACGTTACTGCCCAGCGCACTATTGACTTGGTACCCTTGCTCTGTTTTGACTACAGAGGTAACAGGTGCATTGAGTAATATCCTATTTTCAAAACCCTTGGTCAGTGGGGCAATGTATTCTCGTGAACCACCGATTAAGGTATACCACTGGGGTCTGTCAGTAATATTCAAAAGACCATGATTATTGAAAAATCGCAGAAAAAATTTAAATGGGAACGCCTTTATATCTTCGACGCTGGTAGACCAAATTGCCGCGCACATAGGTAAAATGTAATTGTAAATAAAGGCATCACTAAAGCGATGCTCAGTTAAAAAGCCAAACAAGTTTTGCTGCTTTGGTAGCGCATCTATGTTCTGTGATTTACACAACTTATTAAAGCGCAAGATATCCTTAACAATACGCCAAAATAGCGGGCGGAATATATTACGTCTTTGAGCGAACAAGCTATTGATTGTATTGCCATTATATTCAATATTTTGCGTCTCATTTTTGACACTAAAACTCATTTCTGTGGGCTGGCTTTTGACCCCTAATTTATTCATTAGCTTAATGAAGTGTGGATACGTCCAGTCGTTAAAAACAATAAAACCTGTGTCTATCGCGTAATCTCGCCCTTTGATCGTCACGTCTTTCGTTGCTGTATGGCCGCCTATGTAGTCGTTGGCTTCGAATATCGTGATATCATGGTTTTTATGGAGTAAATGGCCGCAGGTCAAACCTGAAATTCCACTGCCGACAATGGCTATTCGTTTAGACATCTTGGTTTGCTTCCTGTTATTTATTTTTCATGCGTTTGCTTAAGGCCACTTTCATCGAGTTGGGTAAGTGTGAAAGAAAGCGCAAAATAAAGCCGAATATTTTTGGAAAATATAGACTACTAGATTGGTTTTGAATGCCCTTTAAAATGCTTTCTGCTGCCTCTTTCGCCGTTATCTGCATCGGCATATCAAAGTCATTTTTATCTGTTAGCGGCGTCTCAACGAACCCAGGGGACGCGCTTTGAACAATCACCCCTCGTGGGGCCAAGTCCACTTCCATCGTTTTCGTCAGATAATGCAAAGCGGCTTTACTTGCCCCATATGCTTGGCTTTGTGTAAAGGGTAATAGTCGCGCCATGCTATCAACAATGAGTAATTGATCCCCGGCGACGAATTTTGGGAGTAGGGCGTCAATACAGTTCACGACACCAAAAAAATTGGCTTCAAATACGCGTCTGAACATCTCAGGTTCGAAATCGTCTAATTGAACGTATTCACATACGCCAGCGTTTAACACATAGATATCTGCATCAACAGAGTCTAATTTTAGTTGTGTTTGCTGTTTGTCGCTGACGTCAAACTGCTCAACAATGACATGCTCGAGAGCGCTTAGGCGGGTTAACTTTTCCGCGTTGCGTCCGCATGCGATCACTTCATAGCCATTGTCTGATGCGAGTCTTACCAGTGCTTCCCCAATTCCGGAGGTGGCACCTGTGATCAGTATTCGTTTCATGAGGCGAGTCGCTTTTTGAAAAATTGAATCACTGAGCCCAGCAAAGGAATATGCTCGTAAAGCATGCTGCCTACGTCATAATAATCTCGCTGATAGCTAACTTTGCCATCTTTTATGATTAACTGGCTGATGCCTTCAACGCTGATTTCTTTACCGCCTTTAAGTTTTGGATGGCAAAAATGCATGACCCAATTAACTACAACATTAGGATTATTATCATTCACCTGGGAGATCTCAAAACGGCATTCATCCACGTTTTCGAGTAACTGTTCGAAGTAGCGATGAACCGCCGCCAAACCATTATGCCGGGTGACAGGATCGATAAATTTGATGTCCTCGCTGTAAAGGTTTGAAAGTTCAGCGAGGGACTGAGTGTCTAATTTTTTATAGAAATTGACAAAGTGCGCAATTGCTTCCATTAAAGTGTCCGTCAAAGCGTGATTACGGGAATGTGTTTTGATTACTAATGGAAAGTGAGCATTTTAGATCACTAAGAAATAACTAAATATGAGCGATCTAAATTCTTGAGCAAGCGTATCAAGGCACATAAACCAGCAAAAATCGATATCAGTTAGAATATGATTACTTTACCTTTATTTCCTTTGTCCGCACATATTTTGCCCCATGGGCGTATGGCGTTACGGATTTTTGAGCCACGTTATGTTCGTATGGTGAAAAATGCCTGTGCGACGCAAACAGGCTTTGGGATTTGCATGCTTAACGCCAAGGGCGATAAGGAGCGAAATGAGCATATTCACGCAGTTGGTACTCACGTTAAGGTGATTGATTTTGATTTGCTTGACGACGGATTATTAGGAATTACGGTCGAGGGGGATAAGTGCTTCAATATTGAGCAGGTAGTCACAGAGCATGATGGGTTGCGAATCGGGCAATGCACTTGGTCAGAGGTTTGGCAACCAGAGGAAAAAATCGATTCAAGCCTGGTACGGCAACGATTGATGGAGATATTCAACAAGTACCCCGAAATCAAGGAGCTTTATCCGCAGCCTCTCTTTGAAGACCCTTTGTGGGTTGTGTATCGGTGGCTTGAGTTACTGCCGGTTTCTGCTGAGAAAAAGCAGCAACTCATGATCCAAAGAGACTATGTCAAAACGGTCGAATATTTGACACAATTGGTGAAATGATCTTTTTCACTATAAAGCCAGTATAAAGACTATCGATACAATACCGGTGGAAAGTGATGCTAGTCGGAATCCCTTTGGAAACAAAACATTCACACGTTGTTGCCCCTAAAGACTGTGCTGATGAAATGTCAGCCTATTTGGTGCTAGTCGGCCAATCACGTTGTCAACGATCGTTTGCCGAAGTGTTTAATTACTTTGCACCACGCCTTCGTTCTTACGCGCTCAAGCAAATGGGCAATGAAGCATTAGCGATGGAGCTGGTACAAGACACTATGTCTAATGTTTGGCAAAAGTCTCACTTGTTCAACGCTGAAAAAGGCGCGCCTTCTACATGGATTTTCACGATAGCGCGAAACATTCGTTTCGATATGTTGCGCAAGCAGCGAAATCGCAAAGAAGATATTTGCGCTGACGATTTGTGGCCTGTGCTGTGTGAACAAACCGCAGATGAAAATGAAGTGTCACTTGATGAACAAATTACCCTTCAGGAACTCGGTGTTTTATTTGAGGACTTACCGACAAAGCAGCGTGAGGTTATTGAAGCGATTTATATTGAGGGAAAATCGCAACAGGAAGTAGCCGATCAATTCGACATCCCCTTAGGAACCGTTAAATCTAGAACGCGCCTTGCTTTGCAGCGTTTGAAAGAGATGCTTAAAGACCATGATTAATTTTCACCCTAACTTAGTTCATCTTCGTGCATTTGCACAAGGGACATGCCCATCAAATTTAGCCTTGATGATTTCGGCTCATGTTGACATGTGCCCTCGCTGCCAAGCACTGGTTATGCAAGCACAAGAAGAAATTGGCAATGAAGTGTTTTCGGATGACTCGGAAGTGATTGATATGCCGCCTGACTATAACGATATGTTGCAACGTATAATGCAATCTCCTGCGATTGAGTTACCTAAAGCAAAACCCATCTCAAATATACTTGAGCTAGATGGAAAACGTTTTGAGTTGCCTAGAGCCTTGGCGCGCTATAGCGAAAAAACAGGTAACTGGTCACGCCTAGTGGGTAAGTTGTGGCAAGCCCCTGTGGATTTAGGTCAAGAAGGTCAGGCGAACTTTATTTATATGGAAAAGGGCGGGAAAGTGCCAGAACATACCCACAAGGGAACAGAATTCACATTGGTCATTGATGGCCAGTTTAGCGACGGCTTAGCGGATTACGACTGCGGCGACTTTACTATTATGGATAACACCAAGAAGCACATGCCGTTTTCTGAAGCAGATGAAGGCTGCTTAGTGTTCACCATGGTAGATAAGCCATTATATTTCACGTCTGGCTTAGCCCGCTTATTAAACCCATTCAGCCAGTTATTTTTTAAATAAACACTGGTGGCATGCTCGGTTACGCCCATAAAAAACGCGCCTATTTTGGCGCGTTTTTTATGTCTGAATTGAGTGCTGGCTTAGCTAATAAAGCTGCTGTCAGGATAATTCAATTTCAGTGTCTTCATTACGTTATTCTTCAACTCGTCAAGCTTAAGTTGGTCGTAACATTCCACCATTATTTCCAGCGCTTCTTGGACATGATCCGTATCAGGATAGTATTCAAGCACGTAACGACCACGGTTGGCTGCGGCAACATAGGCTTCACGACGCATATAAAAGCGAGCGATAGCGATTTCATATTTCGCTAAACGGCTTTTAATATGCAGCATGCGTTTTTGTGCATCGGCTGCGTACTTGCTGTCTGGGAATTTTTCAATTAATCGTCTGAAGTCTTCAAAGGCTTCACGTGATTTACTTGGATCACGATCTGAGCGGTCAATACCGACCAATTCTTGAAACAAGTTCTTGTCTGATTCCATGTTGGTTAAACCACGCATATATATGGCGTAGTCAACGTCGGCATGATTAGGATTTAAGCGTGTAAAGCGATCAATAGTCGATATTGCTTCATTTACTTTGCCTGATTTGTAGTAAGCATAAATCAAATCAAGTTGGACTTGATTGGACAAGGGACCAAAAGGGTATTTGGAGTCTAATGCGCTAAGCGTTGCGGTTGCGGCATTGAAGTTACCAATTGCCATTTTTTCTTTCGCATCTTCATACAAAGATTGAGCACTTCGATTGTTGACTACGACTTCTTCTTCATCTGGAGAGGATGAACAGCCACCTAGTGCGATGATTGTAGCGGCTAGAAAAACCTTGGGTAACGATAACTTTCTCATCATATTTGTCTTATTTGCTCTTATTTATGCTTGCGATAAGCGTTCGCCGATTCATTGCTGGCAAAAATCCGTTAGAATAGGGTTTTACCGAACCGATAACAACTGCATATTCTAACCCAGCGTCTGGGGCTATGCACATATAAATCGTCCGAAACACTACTAGGGTCTCTTTTGCATGTCTACCAGCTATGAAAAAATACAACTACAGGCCGTGGTGCCGCAAACGTTATTAGGTAAACGTTTGGATCAAGCTTTGGCTGAAATGTTCCCTGATTATTCACGATCTCGTATAAAAGATTGGATTTTGGCAGATCAAGTCTCGATAGATGGTCAGATAGTGAACAAACCAAGAGAAAAGCTACTGGGTGAAGAGTTAATTGAAATCGATGCCAGCATCGAAATACAGGAGCGCCACAGTGCGCAGGAAATCGATTTAAACATTGTCTATGAAGATGAGCATATCTTGGTAATCAATAAGCCAACAAATTTGGTGGTGCATCCTGGGGCGGGTAATGCCAATGGCACCATTTTAAATGCCTTGCTCAGTCATGTGCCTGATATAGCAAGCGTGCCGCGCGCAGGTATCGTACACCGTTTAGATAAAGATACGACCGGCTTAATGGTCGTTGCCAAAACAATACCAGCACAAACACACTTAGTCGAAAAACTACAAGCTCGCGAAATTAGTCGGGAATATGAAGCTGTGGTGTATGGTAATTTAATTGCCGGAGGCAGTGTAGATGAACCCATTGGTCGTCACCCTACTAAGCGCACCAACATGGCGGTTGTACAATCTGGAAAGCCCGCGTTAACCCATTACCGAGTTAAACATAAATACCGCGCCCACACCCATCTTCGTTTGAAACTTGAGTCTGGCCGTACCCATCAAATTCGTGTGCATATGGCGCATTTGCGCCACCCCTTGGTAGGAGATCAAGCCTACGGTGGTCGTCCACGTTTACCTAAAGCTGCTAGTGAGGTGATGATAGAAACCATTCGTGGTTTTAAACGTCAGGCTTTGCATGCGATCCAGCTTGAACTTGAACACCCTATTACAGGTGAGTGGATGTCGTTTCAGGCACCATTGCCTGATGACTTCGTTAATTTGCTCGATGTGTTAAAAGAAGACACGGCACAAAATCCAGATGATCTTGTTTAATACATGAGTAAATTGGATTTAATTCGTCCCCAATGGCCCGCACCTTTACGTGTAAAAGCGTTTTCGACCACGAGGTTAGGTGGGCACAGTCAGGCTCCCTACGACTCTTTGAACGTTGGGGAGCATGTGGGGGACTCGCAAGATACAGTGCAAGCGAATCGCAAGACGTTACCGCTTCATCAAAATATCAAGTGGCTAAATCAAGTACATGGCAACAGTTGTATTTCACTTGATAATAACAGTGCGCAAAACATGAGTTTTGATGCCAGTACGACATCAGAACCGAATCTTGTTTGTGCTGTGATGACCGCCGATTGCTTGCCCATATTACTGTGCAACAAACAAGGCAGTGAAGTGGCTGCTGTGCACGCTGGGTGGAAAGGCTTAGCTGACGGGGTGATTGAAAACAGCTGCAATCAAATGCACAGCGCTACGTCAGAATTAATAGCGTGGATTGGCCCACATATCAGCCAGAAAAATTTTGAAGTAAACGATCTTGTTTTTGCTCGTTTTCAATCTTACCCAGATTGCTTTTCGCCAGGAGTCGAACCTGGCAAATACCAAGCAAACATACAGCGTATTGCTCAAGCCAAATTATCTGCGTTGGGTATTAATCAGATTTTCAGTGCTGATATGTGTACTTATGAAAATGAACCCATGTTTTTCTCTCACCGCAGGGCTACGCATCAAGGTTTAACGCAGACTGGGCGAATGGTGACTGGTATTTATCTACAACCCTAGCCGCTGTTTGATAACTTGATCTGGCTCAAATTCTTTTACTAAAAATACCTCTTACGCTTGATAATTTTTTGCTGCGCTCCATTTATAGGTTAATTATTCATCCTTTAAATGTGAGTGGCATATGCGTTTAGATAGTTTTACTAGCAAGTTTCAACTTGCCATTTCTGATGCTCAATCCATTGCGCTTGGGCGTGATCATCAATTTATTGAACCTGTACATTTAATGACGGCATTGCTGAATCAGCAAGGTGGTTCGGTGCGCGCTTTGTTTGACCATGCGAAAGTTAATGTGAATACACTACGTTCCGCTTTAGCTGAAGCGGTAGATCATCTACCTCGTGTAGAAGGGGTTGGCGGTGATGTGCAACTCGCCAAAGAAACAGTCGTGCTGTTAAACCTGAGCGACAAAATCGCGCAAAAGCGTAAAGATAAATACATCACCTCTGAAATCTTCGTTTTGGCAGCATTACAAGATAAAGGCAAACTTGGTGATTTACTTCGCCAAAACGGGGCGACAGAAGAGTCCATTGAAAAAGCGATTGAAGACATGCGCGGTGGACAAACCGTGAATGATCCAAATGCGGAAGACGTGCGTCAGGCACTTGAAAAGTTCACTACGGATCTCACCGAACGAGCAGAGCAAGGTAAGCTTGATCCCGTTATTGGCAGAGACGATGAAATTCGCCGCACTATTCAGGTACTGCAGCGCAGAACCAAAAACAATCCCGTATTAATTGGTGAACCAGGGGTCGGTAAAACCGCTATTGCGGAAGGCCTTGCCCAGCGAATTATCAATTCAGAAGTGCCTGAGGGACTTAAAAACAAACGAGTTTTATCCCTTGATATGGGCGCGCTTATTGCTGGTGCAAAATTCCGCGGTGAATTTGAAGAACGCTTAAAAGCAGTGCTAAATGAACTTGCTAAGGAAGAGGGGCGTGTCATTCTGTTCATCGATGAATTACATACCATGGTAGGAGCCGGTAAAGGCGAGGGCGCTATGGATGCTGGCAATATGTTGAAACCGGCGCTAGCTCGTGGCGAGTTGCATTGTGTCGGCGCGACAACGCTCGACGAATATCGCCAATTTATCGAAAAAGATGCAGCGTTAGAAAGACGCTTTCAAAAAGTGCTAGTGGAAGAACCTAGTGTTGAGGACACAGTTGCCATACTGCGGGGGTTAAAAGAACGTTATGAGTTACACCATTCTGTTGAGATAACCGATCCTGCGATTGTAGCGGCAGCCTCTTTATCCCATCGCTATATTAGTGACCGGCAGTTGCCAGATAAGGCAATTGATCTTATCGATGAGGCGGCATCGAGTATCCGTATGCAGATGGACTCAAAACCTGAAGACATGGATAGGTTAGAGCGTCGTATCATTCAATTGAAATTGGAAGAGCAGGCGCTGGCTAAAGAAAAAGACGAAGCGAGCCACAAGCGCTTAGAGTTAATCGAAATAGAGCGCGAACAAGCTGAGTTTAAATTTTCGGAACTAGAAGCAATTTGGAAGTCCGAAAAGCAGGCCATGCAAGGCACGCAAAACATTCGTGCAGAACTCGATCAAGCTAAGTTAGATCTGGAAATTGCGCGCAGAGCATCTGACTTAAGTCGTATGTCTGAACTTCAGTACGGCAGGATCCCAGAACTTGAAAGTAAGCTTGAAATTGCCACTGAGTCTGAATCTCAACCGATTGAACATCAGCTGCTTAAAAGCCGTGTTACTGAAGGCGAAATAGCGGATGTGCTCTCGCGCTGGACAGGTATTCCAGTATCTAAAATGCTTGAGGGCGAAAAAGACAAACTCATGAACATGGAAAGTGCATTACATGAGCGAGTCGTAGGACAAAGTGAAGCGGTGAATGCGGTATCAAATGCAATACGTCGCTCTAGAGCTGGCCTTGCGGATCCCAACAAACCCATAGGCTCTTTCTTATTTTTAGGCCCGACAGGGGTAGGTAAAACCGAGCTATGTAAAACCTTAGCGCATTTCTTATTCGACACTGAAGATGCCATGGTGCGTATTGATATGTCAGAATTTATGGAAAAACACTCTGTTTCCAGATTAGTGGGGGCACCTCCAGGTTATGTTGGCTATGAAGAAGGGGGGTACTTAACCGAAGCAGTCAGACGTAAGCCTTACTCGGTCATTTTGCTAGATGAAATCGAGAAGGCTCACCCTGATGTGTTTAACATTTTGCTTCAAGTGCTAGATGACGGCCGTTTAACGGATGGGCAAGGGAGAACGGTTGATTTCAAAAATACCGTTATCATCATGACCTCTAATCTTGGTTCAGATATCATTCAAGAGCAGCACAGTGAAAATGACTATGAGAAAATGAAGCAATCTGTACTTGATGTGCTGAGCACTCATTTTAGGCCTGAGTTTTTGAACCGGGTTGATGAAACGGTTGTATTCCATCCACTCGGATTAGCGCAAATTACGTCCATAGCGAGTAAGCAATTGCAGTTGTTGCGTAAACGACTCGACGACAAAGGTATCGGTTTGGAACTAACCGATGCGGCTCTTGAGAAGCTTGCTGAGGCTGGGTTTGATCCAGTATACGGTGCGCGGCCACTAAAACGAGCCATTCAGATGGAGATAGAAAACCCATTGGCGCAAAAGATCCTGTCAGGAAAGCTAATGACCGACAGTGTGGTCAGTATTGATGCTGATGAAAATGGGCTAATCATTGACTGATAATAAGTCCTTGACTGAAGTGTGTCTATATAAGAACGGCTACCAATAGGTGGCCGTTTTTTAGGTTTAATTACTTAATGGAATTGGTATTATTCGCTCTTCGACCAATAAGCACAAACATTACAATGTCTTTAACAAAGCTTGGGCTTGCTGTTTTTCAGGAAAAGGGCTGCTACTAGCCAGTGCTTGGGTCAACTCTTTTTTTGCTTGCTCAGGCTTCCCTAGACCCTTTAACGCTGCGGCTAAATGATAACGAATAGACGGATCACTCGAACGCATTGTAAAGGCGGTACGTAGTGTCGTTAGTGCTTCTTGATACTTCGCGTTTTTCACTAGTAACCAACCTTTTGTATCCAAGATTGCGGCAGAGCCTGGGATTAGCTCTGCGGCTTTCTCTGCATATTCAAGCCCCTGTTTTGGTTCAGAGTCTGCTTTAATTAACGCGAGGTTGTTGTAAATTCGGGCTTTGTTTGGTAATCCATTTACAGAGATAAGTTTTAAGTATTGCGCTTCGGCAGCAGGTATATTCCCCTCAATGTAAAGTAAATCGGCAAGTAGGTGTCGTTGAAAATGTGCCTCTTCATTTTTTGATAAATAGTGACTTAGATACTCTTCAAACGCGTCTTGGTGAGGTCCTTGGCTGGCGATTTGATATAGCTCGATCAAGGGGAGGGTAAAATCAGGTTTTAACATCACAGCATCAGCATATGCATTATAGGCGGCATCAATGTTATTGATGGTTTTGAAGTAATTGCCTTGCAGTACATATACATTTGGGTTGTTAGAAAAGTCGTTATGCATACTCTCAATAAGAGCTTTTGCTTCAGATAAACTCCCTTGATCAATAAGTAATTGTCCGTATTCCAGTTTTGCAAGGGCGTATTGTGGATCTATAGAAGAAGCTCTCTGTAGGCTTAATTTTGCGCCACTCACATCCTTCGCTTGTCGTTGAGCTTGGCTTAGCTCAACTAAGCGCACAGCATCATCAGACCATTGACCGAACAATATATCCAGCTGGCTTTTCGCTTGCTGAGGCTCATCCAAAGCAATCAATAAGTTAGCCTTTTCGAAGATGTACCCTGAATTTAAGCGATCTATCTTCAGCAGAGCATTGACTTCGGTTAAAGCTATGGCGTACTTCTGTTGTTGACGGTAGATATTAGCTAAAAGCTCATGGGGAGCCACTTTATTAGGAGCCGCAGCTTTTGCCGTGAGTAGTGTTTCAATAGCTTCTTCTAAATTTTGCTGTTTAATTAAAATTTGTGCATACAGCACAAGTGCCGGAATATTAGTTCCCTGCAGCGCAATGACTTTTTCTATTGTTTGGCGTGATTCAGGCAGTGCTTGTTGAGCGAATTGCACCCGTGACAGGTTCATTAGCGCTGCTATGTTTTCAGGGTCTTCTAAGAGCACACGATTTAACGAGGTTGTAGCCTGTTGGAAATTACCTAAACGAATATTTAAATCTGCATGCAAGTTTTGGTATTTTTTGTTAGCAGGCTGTAACTCAATCAACTTTTGAGCAGAGAGTAGCGCTTCTGCGTATCGCTGGTTATTGGCTTCGAGGGTCGCTTTAAATAGCAATACATCCTCTGCATTGGTATCAAGGTTACTGTTGCTAAGCAATGCGAGTGCTTCATCAACTTTGTCTCGGCGTACCAGTAGCTTAGCTTCTAGCAGTATGACAGTGTGGTTAGCTCCAAATTCTTGTTTCAGCTCTTCTACAAGATTGTTACATTTAAATACCTTGTTGCTGGTTAAATACAAGTCGCACAATAAAGATGAAACAGGAATACTCTCGAGTACAGTAGATTCATTTAGCTCAAGTAGCGCCATCGCTTTCTTAGAATCACCTTGACGAATATGCGCTTCGGCTAACATACCTAACAGCTCTGGCGGTGCCGAGCCTGACTTAATATAGCGACTTAATTCGCGCACAGTCACTTCGTAATTTTTATTGATATAGGCCGTAATCCCAGCGACTAAACTAATCCAGCTTGTTTGCACTTTGTTTTCTTCAGTCGCTAAGCTTAGCATTTGGTTAAGTTGAGCTAATAAGGCATCGGCTTCAGAGCTTTTTTCTTGCATAGCTAACACGCGTGCTTTTAAGAGTTGGGTTTGCAGATCCCCTGAGGTTTGCTCCTCAATAAGGTTGATCATCTCCTCAGCTTTGTGGAGCATATTCGCTTCTACATAGCTATTGGCTAAGGCGCGTTTAATGGTTGGGTCGAAATCATCAAATTGGTAAGCTTGCTCAAACTGCTTTCGCGCTTCGTCACTTTGACCTTGGCTTTGAAACACTAAACCGCGTAGCATCAAACTCTTCGCATTATTGGATTTAAGCGAGAGGGCTTTATCTAAATATTGGTGGGCTTGAACATACTCTTTATTCAAAAGTGCTATTTGCGCTAAACCGTTTAATATATCGCTGTTTTCACCTAACTGAAGTTTGGCGTTCAGATAAATCGACTTAGCTTCATCGAGCTCCTTTTGTTGAATATGCGCTGCCGCTTTTAATAGCTCAATATCAAGCTTTACTGATGACGATAAACTGCGCGGAGTCGGTAAGTCGATAAGCGCATCGAATTGGCGACTAATCAGGTAAGCATTGGCTAACGGTACCAGTACTAGATTCAAATCTGCGCCTGCAGCCATGACCTCTTCAAATTCCGTAATAGCATCATTGACGTAACCATCTACCAGTAGAACCCGCCCCATAAGCAGCTTAGAAGGCAAGTGAGAAGGGGATTCTTGCAGGGCATTTTTCAGGTGAATATACGACTCTGAAAACTCCTCTTGATTAAATGCCGAAAGGGCTTTTTCATAATTTTCAGACGTATCAGCAAATGCTAATGATGAGATTACAGCGCAAAAAGCAATTGCACTAAGTGAAGTTGACAGTGAGCGATGTTTCATAAATTAGGTTGACTCTTTTCCTTAGAATGCAGAGCGTAAAATATTACGGCATATTTCGCTCAATTACCTCAGTTATTCAATGATGACGGTCATACCAAGGTATATTTTTAGGCAAAAAAAAACCTCACAATGTGAGGTTTCTTAAAATCTTGATATCCCTATGCAGACTTGCGGCGACGCCATGCAGCGAATAGTCCGAAAGAGGCAAGCACCGCTAGTGAGCTAGGCTCGGCAACATCTGTTGGTGGTTTAGGGTCTGGGCCTGAACCTGCGATAGTCTTAATGCCAGCGATTTTCAATAAATCGTTATTATTCGACCACCCTGGAGAACCAAACGCACCGTTGTAAGCACCAATTAACCAGTATTTAGATTCAAAGCTTGACGAACTAGACAAAGAAGTCCAGCCATTACTTAGGTCATTGAAACTCGCTTTGAAGTCAGCATTAGCAGCAACGGTATCCCACGTATTGCCTTGTAAAGTTGGTAACTCATCAAATGCCGCTATAGATATATCAGAGTCATTATAATGATAGCCAATATTAATACCCGTGATTGCGACTAAATCATCGAATGTGAACAATAACATGTCTGTTTCTTCGCCATAATTATCGACGTAATGTTCGTTGCTAGACTCATCACGATTGTAATTAAGTAACCCATGAGAGTTGTGTGCAGCTGTTGCTGTCTGAATTGTATCAGGGTTACTAGCATCTCTAGTATCTGCCCAAGCAGTTATAGTCAGATCATTATCAGCAGATGAAAAGTTCAGATTATTACCATCGTAATTCCCTGATCCATATTGAGTGCCATAAGTTGTAAAATTCCATGATGTCGTGTCTGTCGCAAAACTTGTAAACGACATCGTCATTAAAGATGCCGCGATCGCTGCACTGCGCAAAACAGATAGATTTTTCATAATTACTTCCCAGTCCTTTTAAAATGCCGAGCGTTCTTCAAATTCTTATATTTTGTACTAAGCACTAAATATGCCAATTATAATAAACCTTTAAAATACAAGTGTTTACTTATTTCAATGATGTGTTTGCATTTTGAGTGTAAAGAAATTAGACAGCTAGTCTGCCCCGTGACTCAAAACATATACAAGTAGCTAATTGTACATTTTATTATAGGAGAGAATATAGGAAATACGTATAATAGGTATGCTTACTAATACGTCAGGAATGCGTTAGCCAGAATAATAACGAATTAATCTGGCTATTTTTTAAATTGCCTAATAACTAACGCCAAACGTTTATGCTATCTTGACGCCGTTATTTTATCAAAGGAGCTGTTATGCCCGAATCTAAGCGTAAAGGTATTTATCTTTTACCCAATTTATTAACTACTGCTGGTCTATTTTCTGGCTTTTATGCTGTAGTTGCTTCTATGAATGGGCACTTCGAAGCTGCCGCCGTAGCGATATTTATCGCAATGATTTTTGACGGACTTGATGGTCGTGTTGCACGCATGACCAACACCCAAAGTGAATTTGGTGCCGAATATGATTCAATGGCCGATATGGTGTCTTTTGGTATGGCGCCAGCCTTAGTTGCGTATAACTGGGGGTTAAGCGGTTTAGGTAAAATAGGTTGGCTAGCCGCTTTTATATATGTCGCTGGAGCGGCGTTAAGGCTGGCACGCTTTAACACCCAAATTGGTATCGCAGATAAACGTTATTTTCAAGGCCTTGCAAGCCCAGCCGCTGCCGCATTAGTAGCCGGTTTAGTATGGGTTGGTGGGGAGTATGACGTGAATGGGGATGACTATGGCGTTGTTGTCGCTTTGGTGACAAGCCTGGCCGGTTTATTAATGGTCAGTAACTTTAAATACAATTCATTTAAAGAAGTCAACTGGCATGGCAAAGTGCCCTTTGTGGCTCTGCTACTCATCATGTTGATCTTCATTGTGGTTGCGACTGAACCTGCATTGGTGTTGTTTGTCGTTTTTGCTTTATATGCCCTCGCCGGACCGATAAATACTTTTAGAAGCGTAGATAAAGTCAAGTTAGAACATGTGGTAGGTGATGCAGATGAAAATGATGCAGACTTTATGTCAACTGATGGCGATTCAAGCCAAGAACAACCTGAAGCGGAATCTCAGGTGAAAGACGACACAAACAAAAATGCATAAATGATAAGAGCCAGTTTTGACATTGTGTTCGAAATTGTGTTCGAAACTTGCACGTTATCCTTTTCCCTATTCTATCGGGTCACTATTTGACCCGATACCTTTTCGATTAAAACTGTCAGATATTTTTACATGAGAGTTGTTCGCTTTTTTAACTTTATGAAAACTAAGATGTTTATTTTTGGCGTAAAACCTGCTTGTTTTTTCTTAGGTTGGGCAAACACACGATCTGACCACATTAATTAATAATTACAAAGGTATGGGAATATATGATGTCTATAAGAAAATTCGGTGCTGTAGCCGCACTATTAGTTGCGAGCTTAGGGTTTACTTCTTTTTCCGCAAATGCAGTATTAATCACGCAATCCATAGAAATCGTCGATGATCCAGTTTTTGGTAGTTTCACTTTAGGTGAGGTTACCGTTGATCTTGACACAAGAGACATTGGAACTGGACTTGTATCTATTTTCGACTTCGTGTCATTGAATTTATTCGATAGCAAAGAGTTTGATGTATTCGACTTTGAAGCGGTAGTGGATGCTAGCTCTATCAGTGCTGTCAATTCGGGCATAGAACTATTATCGTTCGATGTGACGGAACTCGATTCAGCAGATATGTGGACTTATCAGGTCATTATCGATGTATTTTCACCGGGAGATACTTTCGTAGACATTTTCGATGCTAACGGGGACATAGTTTTCTTGTCTGATGCAGCTACATTGGGTGAAGCTCGAGTTCCTGCGCCTGCTGGTATTGCGATCCTTACCTTAGGCTTATTCGCTATGGGTCTTCGTCGCCGCAAAAACTAATGCTTCATACAATAGTGAACCTGCTTTGATTTAAGTTGGCTCATATTTATTATCAATAAGCCCGATGAGTTCTGTCGGGTTTTTTGTATCTGTTGAACCGTATTGTCCCTATACTGTATCGTGTATTCCAAATTCATCTATCTGCTATGTCTTAATGTCAAATAAGCACACCCTTATTCTGTTTTTTATTTATACCAATTCCATTAAATAATTTACCACTCAGCGAAAATTTAAAAGGACTTAATCAAGGCGCTTGAATGATAGCCCTTTATTAAAAACTAACCTGTGCTCTTTCGAGTTCGAGCAACACAGAGTAAGTCCTTTTAAAATTCGCCCGAAGGGAATTCCCCAGCGGGTTTTGCACTACGTTCTCGGTATTTGAAAGGGAACAACCATTACTACACACCGACGCCTTGTTCAAAACCCGCTGGATGAATTCTGAGAGGCCAATTATTTAATGTAATTGGTATTATAAGGTCGACGCTCGTCTTTTCACCTCCCGTCACAGTTAGCCTCTGCAGGACGCAGAATACCGAAAGAAAACGCATATTAACCATACTGGGAGTGGAATGACATGATGATTGCCGAGCGATATACCTCGCTCTCGTTTGCTCATTCTGTGTCGCATAGCTTCAAATAGAAAGGTTGTTCAACTAGGGATTCATCATCATTTGAAAGCCCCTAGAATGTTTGCCTGAATTTCACGGGGTAGAGTAGGCAAGTCCGTAATGTGAAGTTATTTGACGTGGCAACTTTCTGAAGGCGGTTTTATTAATTTTTACAGAAACTAAATAGCGAAGAGACAAACTTTTTGACTGGGTCAGTAATAAAAAAGCCTCGCGTAAAGCGAGGCTTGATGATTAACAAGGTTTAAACGTCAGCAGTCTATAGGTCAGACTGGCAATGCTTATGGTTGTACTACTTCTAGTACAGTCGTACCTTGGGCTGCACCGTCTTCGTTATAGAAAGTTACTGCACCCATGTAAAGGTTAGGATCTAGACCTCGGGTGGTGATTCGAATGTTGTTGAATCGACCATCAATCGCTCTACTCGAGCCGGACACTCGTGTAGACGATTCGGCCTGATCTGCAATCCAGCCTAACATAGTATAGTCAGTTGTTTCCGCACCCGCTAAGCTCCAGCCATGAACCCACGCTATATAAAAATCTGCGGGTTCAGGGTTGGTCAAGATTATGTCTTCGTTTGAACCGCCGTTGAACGACGACGCTACTTGAGAACATAAACCTCCAGTGCATGCGTATACATATAGGTCTAAATCAGTCCCTTCTACAGCGACAAAACTGTCTACTAAACTGAAACGAGCGACTTTTGTGCCCTCAGGAATAGTAAAGAAGTGCGTTCCTAATCCTGCTTCATTGAACGAAAAGGTTTGATCGGGATCTTGGCTAACCGTACCAGCTGAACCAAAAGGTGCAACCAGTCCTGTGTAATCTAAGCTCGTTCTTCCTGAGTACAGCATTTGCACAGGGAAAGTGGCGCGGCCTCGATTAAGATCTAGCGATAAACTTGGCGGCACAACAATATCAATGCTAGGCGCAGGTTTTACCGCTATTGGGCTGCGTACTACCGTTCCGTCTGCACCTGTAAAGGTAATCGCACCAAATGTCCATTCATTTATAATTGAATCGTCAGTCTTTGCAAATGTGATGGTATAACTAGCCTTACCGTTAGGAGCCACAACTAAATTACTAGATTCAGTTTCGACACCTTCTCCATCGAAGGTTTTTACCGTGGCTGAAACCCCTTCTGGAACATCCAATGAAACAGCATAATTGCCACCCAAACCAGAAACATCAGTTAAGGTTCTGCTCACTGTTTCTTCAGTTAATAGTGACTCTACCGCTATTGAAGGATAATTTAGCTGACTCGCATCAGTAGAAAAACCGGCTTCAGTTAATGAGTCACAGGTTTCAGTCGATTGCGCCTCCACGAAATCTTCATGTCCTTGACCACACATGAATGCGAGGTAGTCATTTACGTTAGCATCGTAAGTTAATCCTGGTGCCATTGCTGCCACTGGGGCGGCATGTCCGGCTCCAAAGTCGAACGGATCTGCAGGTGTTTCACCATCTTCTTTCATCAAGTCTTGACGCGCTGAAGTCATTAATGCAGATTTAATTTGCGCAGGAGACCAATCAGGATGTTGTCCTCTTAATAAAGCACCCATGCCTGCTATATGCGGGCCTGACATCGATGTACCACTTAAATAATGGAATGCTTCACCTTGACTACCACCATTGAATTGTTGCTCACTATTAGCAGCCAAAATATTAACGCCAGGAGCTGTGATATCAGGTTTAATGATATCGCCAGTGCTTGGGTTAACACCTCTTGATGAGAAGTCAGCAATCAAGTTTGGTGTTTCTTGTGATTCCACAAATGTTTCAGCGCTTAATAAAGCGATGACATTTTTCCCTTCGGTAATAGCGGAGTTCAATGCTTCACCTGCTGCAGCTGAAATTCCTACTACCGGGATCTCCGCTGGAAAATCACCTGACATTCCAAATGCAGGACGGCCTTCTGTATTATAAATAATGACGCCCGCGGCACCTGCAAGTTGAGCTCTTTCGACTTTCTCTACGAAAGCACAGGCTCCGCGACTTAGTAGCGCGATTTTCCCTTGAATAGCTTCGGCGTTAGCAAGTGGAGTAGGGGTGTCTGGCTCATCAAAGCAGCCTAATAAGGGATCTGCGATGACTAGCTGTGCTTCTACTGGCTCGATTTCTTTTAAAGCGGGCGCGAAGGACGCTTCGGTTGCTGCATATGTTTGCTCCTCACCATCAATAGAAACACCAACGCCACTATTGTAAATAATACCGTCATGGGTTGATGCAGCTACTGTTGTTAACCAAGGTGCAATATTGCTCACGGTTGCTTCATCAGGACCGTCATTACCGGCTGACGCGGCAAAAAAGATACCGGCCTGCGCAGCCCTCAACCCTGCTGTATATACAGGTGTTGTTAAGTCTTCAGAATTACCGATGGAATAGTTAATAACGTCTACACCATCAACAATCGCTTGATCAATCGCCGCCATACTGTCCCCAAAGAAACAGCCTCTTTCATTCACGCCTTCAGGGCTAACATAATCGGCGTTCCAACATACTTTATACATTGCAACGCGCGCACGCGGAGCGATGCCTGTAACCGTTGTTACATCACTACCTCTAATTGTCGCTGTAACATTTTCATTACCAGCGGCCGTGCTCGCGGTGTGGCTACCGTGGCCGTCTGCATCACGTGGCGAGATAAATTCACCTAAAGCAGTCTGAATCTCGTAAGTTGCAGCAAAGGACTCGTTATAATACCGAGCGCCTATCAATTTATTATTACATTCAAATGAATTCGCTTCGGCTTCTTCGCCGGTGTCACACACCCCAGTCCAGCCTAGTTCGACGGGATCCGAATAGCTACCATCGTCTGCGAAGCTTGGGTTTTCAGGCCAAATACCTGAATCTAGTACACCGACGATCACGTCATCGCCTTTAATGCCAAGTGTATGTTGTCCATTAGCGCCAGTTAAGCCAAGAAAATCTGGCGTGGAAGACGTAGCAGGCTCAACAGCCCTATCTTCAAATACACTTACCACATTCGGATTGTTTTCTAACGCCTTGGCTTGCGAGGGGGTCATTTTGGCAGAGAAGCCGTTAAAACTATGCACATAGTTATGCAGTACTTCCATCGAACCTACTGAACGGCTAATTTCGGCTTGCTTAGCTTTTAATTTTGTTGTGTATGCTTGCATTCTTGGCGATTTAGCATTGTACCGATTGCCCTGAGCGACTAACTGGTTGCTCGGTAGTAATTCGCCAGTTGCTTGAGCCTGACTAATACCTGGCTCGCCTTTTAATTGAACGATATAAATTCCGGAGCCTTTCACTGCTGTGATAGACGATTTACCTTCAGTTAATGTGCTCATATCTACTGGTTGACTGATTTCTCCAGCTGTAGCCAACGATGTTGACATGGCTACAGAAATCATACTGCCTAAAATTGAACGCTTAAACTTCATTTGATTCTCCGATTTACTTTATTTTTATATTTATTCCTGCGCTTTGTTACTTTGACTAATTGAATTAATCACGCTGGACGTATGGTGGAACATGAGGTATCTGAAGCCATTCTTACTCCCTGAAGTAAAATAGCTATATGTGCTTACTCCCTGTTTATATATGAAGGAATTAATACTTTGTTACGTGTTATCGCTAACACTGGCAAAATATAGCGAAAAAATAACTTCGATAGCAATAAAGTATGCCCAACAAAGTTACCGCGAAAGGCAAGCAAATATTACACCTTTAATGTAACATTTTGATAAATATATACTTTGTGGGAAAGTGGAAATTCAGGTTTATTGAAATGTAAATAAAGTTGACACTTCTTTACATTAATTGGCAATTGCTTAAGGAACACGTTGCAGTCGGCAAGTAACATATCAAACGATCAGTCGTCACTCGTGGATTTGGCCTAATGACGACAATATAAGTTATGCACCCCATCAGCCGATAGCTCTGTATGTTTGCTCATAAAATAAACGGTCGAACACTTTTTTAAAATAAACACTTGCGATCAAACTTTGGATCTCTATAATGCGCATCTCGCTTCGGGACAGCCGCTAAAACAGCTGGAACGACACTGGATTTTCCAGGTGATTGAAGACTTTTTAACAGTGTTTAATCAGCGTGATGTAAGGCGGTTTAGTTTGATTTTTCAGTTTTCGATTCACTTCAAAAATTGATTTAAAATTAAATAAAAATAACACCTTGACATCGAAGATTGAGAGCGTATTATACGCCTCCCGCTTGAGAGGGTCCACGGACAGCATCTTAAGCCGCTTCTAAGGAAGCACGCTACTTCGGTAGCAATGTTCTTTAACAATTAATAACAAGACAATCTGTGTGGGCACTCACTTGATGAGTGTCTACCAAAAAAATTCATGTTCGATAAATATTTAATTGAAGAGTTTGATCATGGCTCAGATTGAACGCTGGCGGCAGGCCTAACACATGCAAGTCGAACGGTAACATTTCTAGCTTGCTAGAAGATGACGAGTGGCGGACGGGTGAGTAATACTTAG